>CALLCZ010000196.1 GCA_937998645.1 uncultured Gammaproteobacteria bacterium | reverse complement strand
CCCTGATGGATTTTTATTGCCTTGTCGATTTCACCGTTCTTGCGAAATATCTTGCCCAGTGCGAAGTGCGTATCGATTGTTTCCCAATCGTTTTCGGCAAGCTTGACGAATATATCCAGTGCCTTGTCCTGTTCATCATTGAGCAGATAGTTGAGACCCTTGAAATATTCAGTAGAGAAATGACGTCTATGCGAGGAACTGTTCCTGTTTCGGCCGAATGTCATGAACAACAGAACGACAATGACAGCAAGCGCGGCCAGCACCCATGCGGGATGTCCAGAAAACTCAATCATGGAGATACAGTATTATTCTGCTAATGACTGAATAGGATGACAGAAACCGGACCATCCAGTTCCTGAAATTAACTATGAAGAAAGATTATTCTTTCTTCATAGAATCGTTAACGCGTTCTCTGAGTTCCTTACCGGGCTTGAAATGTGGAACATGCTTGCCCGGCAAGGATACAGAGTCACCAGTTTTAGGGTTACGACCGGAGCGTGGTGGACGGTAGTGCAAGGAGAAACTGCCAAAGCCGCGTATTTCTATACGCTCACCACTTGACAGTGCATTGCTCATTTGCTCGAGTAAACTTTTTACCGCTAGCTCGACATCCTTATATGCAAGATGGCTTTGCTTACGCGCAATTCTCTCGATCAATTCAGATTTCATCATTGATCTCGCATTCGTCTCTTCTGACATCTGAAACCGTCCCCGATAGTTGGTTTATAACTATATATGCTCTGGAAGCCTAGTCGTTGGAATCCATTTGTTCCTTCAACAAATCACCTAATGTAGTGGCAGCAGTCTGCTGTGAACTGGCGTAATCCTTCATCGCTTCAGCTTCATCATCATAGTCTTTTGCCTTGATTGAAAGATTTATTGCCCGGCTCTTGCGATCGATACCAATCAACTTGGCCTCAACCTCATCGCCAACCTTCAATACAGTCGATGCATCCTCAACACGATCGCGAGAAAGCTCTGATGCGCGTAATGTTCCTTCTACACCTTCACCCAGATCTATAACTGCCGCTTTTGCATCAACAGAGATAACTTTTCCTGTCACCAGCGATCCCTTCTTGTTAGCAGCCATGAAGGAAGATACCGGGTCCGTTTCCATCTGCTTGATACCCAGCGAGATACGCTCACGTTCAGGATCTATGGATAGCACGACGGCTTCAATGGTGTCACCTTTCTTGAAGTTGCGTATGGCTTCTTCACCGGTAACATCCCAGGAGATATCAGACATATGGACAAGCCCGTCAATATCACCATCAAGGCCGACAAATATACCGAAATCGGTAATCGACTTGATATTTCCTGAAACCTTGTCACCCTTGTTATGAGTTGCAGAAAACTCATCCCATGGATTTGGCAGGCATTGCTTCATACCGAGGGAAATACGACGACGCTCTTCATCGATATCGAGAATCATGACTTCGACTTCGTCACCCAGCGCTACCATGCTGGCAGGATTGATGTTCTTGTTGGTCCAGTCCATTTCAGACACATGCACAAGACCTTCAACGCCATCTTCGATTTCAACAAAGCAGCCGTAATCAGTAATGTTGCTGATCTTGCCATTGAGTCTTGAACCTTCAGGATAGCGGCGTGCTATTTCAGCCCATGGATCGTCACCCAGTTGTTTCAGGCCGAGTGATACACGGTTGCGTTCCTTATCGAACTTGAGAACCATAACGGTAATTTCGTCACCGACATTAATCACCTCGGAAGGATGACGCACACGCTTCCATGCCATGTCAGTAATATGCAGCAGGCCATCGACACCACCCAGATCAAGGAAGGCACCGTAATCGGTCAGGTTCTTGACCACGCCCTTGATTGGCTTGCCTTCTTCGATAGTATCAAGCAATGCTTCGCGCTCGGCACTGTATTCGGACTCGACAACTGCGCGGCGTGAAACAACGACATTATTGCGTTTCTGGTCAAGTTTAATGACCTTGAATTCCAGTTCCTTGCCTTCGAGATAAGACGTATCTCTGACAGGACGCACATCAACCAGCGAACCCGGCAGGAATGCGCGGATGTCACCAAGCTCAACGGTAAAGCCACCCTTGACCTTGCCGGTAATGATACCGGTAATAATTTCTTCTGTTTCGTAGGATGACTCGAGGGATTTCCACGCTTTGGCACGCTTGGCTTTTTCGCGTGACAGGCGGGTTTCACCAAAACCGTCTTCAACGGCTTCGAGCACAACGTCTACATCATCACCAATGGCAACTTCGAGCTCACCACTGAGATTTTTAAACTGTTCTTCCGGAATAACACCTTCGGACTTCAGACCTGCTGAGACGATCACGTAACCGTCACGGATATCTGTAACTGTACCGATGACAACTTGACCAGCTGTCATTTCTGTTTCATTCAGGCTTTCTTCAAATAATTGGGCAAAACTTTCTGACATGATATAAATACTTGATAAATAATGTATTGCTACAAAGGCGAATGCAGTTATACATTGGGTTAGTGTTAAACAAACAGTCTGAAATATTTCAGACCACTTTGTTACCGAAGCACTCGCTCGCCATTTGCATCACCTGATTGACCACTTCATCGATACTCATTTCAGTAGTATCCAGCAGCACTGCATCATCTGCAGCTTTCAGGGGAGCAGCCGAGCGCTCGGAATCTCGCCTGTCGCGTGCTTTGAGCTCTGCGACAAGCTCAGGGAGGTTAGCATCTATTCCCTTTTCTTTCAACTGCTTATAGCGTCTTTTCGCGCGCTCCTCGGGACTGGCTGTAAGGAAGATTTTCAGCTGCGCATGTGGAAAAACGACGGTGCCCATGTCCCTGCCATCCGCCAGCAGGCCGGGCAATGTCGCAAACGCGCGCTGGCGCTCGAGCAAGGCCTGGCGCACGGCCGGTATAGCCGCTATTTCAGAAGCTTTTGAGCCGACTTCTTCAGCCCTGATGGCATCGGTGACATCCTCTCCCGACAGCATCACTTTCAGGCGGACGCCATCCGGCACGTATACAATATCCATATTTTTTGCAATTTCAATGAGTTGCGCGTCTTCTGGCGCATTTTTCCGCAGCGACTCCAGCGCGGTCAGGCGGTAGAGCGAGCCGCTGTCGAGCATGTTCCAGCCGAGTTTGTCTGCCAGCAACAGGCAAATCGTACCCTTGCCTGCTCCACCGGGACCGTCGAGCGTAATGACAGGAACAGCGTCGCTCATCTTCTGCTTACCCCGCATAGTGCATGAGAATGCAGAATTTTGGGGTATATTTCAGTGAGTCACAAGTTCGATTGGGCCGAAAAGCATAGCCATTGCTATGGTTACAGGTCAATCGGGCAAAGTGAGTGGCCGCTGTAGTTTCCCAAAAACTGCATAGCGTTGTTGGGTACATAGTGTACTTTTCTAATATACGAAAAATTTCAATCCCCTTCATATACTTAAGTGGATTTGTGAGCGTTCTCATGCACTATGCGGGTTCTTATGCGTCGGATTGAATGGAAAGGCCGGCAGCCGCCGCCAGCCCGACAAAATCAGGAAACGAAGTGTTTACGTTTTCGCAGTCATCGATGGTAATGGTTCCCGTTGCGCGCAATGCCGCCATCGAAAAGGCCATGGCAATGCGATGATCATCATGGCTGTGTACATTGCCGCCGTTGATTGTTCCGCCCTGAATGATCATGCCATCTGCAGTCGCCCGGGCATTCACTCCCAGCGCCTGCAAGCCGTCTGCCATCACCTGGATGCGATCGCTTTCCTTGACGCGCAATTCCTCGGCACCAGTAACAACGGTTTCACCCTGGGCACAGGCGGCGGCAACAAAGATCACCGGGAATTCATCGATCGCCAGTGGCACCAGTTCTTCGGGTATGTGTATACCCTTTAACTGCGTACTGCGAATCCTGATATCAGCCACCGGCTCACCGCCCGCCTCGGCCTGGTTGACGAGCTCGATATCGGCGCCCATCAGTCGCAGAATATCGATCACCCCGGTACGCGTCGGATTGATACCGACATGCTCGAGTGTGATTTCTGAACCCTGTGCAATACTGGCGCCAACCATGAAAAATGCTGCTGATGAAATATCGGCCGGTACATCGATATCACAGGCCTGCAGTGTGGCCGGGCCATGAATACAGGCGGTGGCGCCTGTTTTTTCCGCCTTGCAGGCGAAAGCATTCAACATGCGCTCGGTGTGATCGCGTGTTGGCGCCGGTTCTGTTACACAGGTTCTGCCGTTCGCATACAGACCGGCAAGCAGTACGCAGGACTTGACCTGCGCGCTTGCCATCGGCAGTTCATAATCTATACCCTGGATATCACAACCACCGGATATCTTAAGCGGCGGGCGCCCGCCTTCTGCAGTTGACACCTTCGCTCCCATCAGCGCCAGAGGCCTGGTGACACGCTCCATCGGCCGTTTTGACAAGGAAGCATCACCCGTCAGTTCGACATCGAACGCCTGGCCGGAAAGCAGGCCCGCCAGCAGGCGCATCGATGTGCCGGAGTTGCCCAGCTCGAGCGCCTGCGCGGGTTGTTTAAGACCGCGCATGCCAACCCCGTGAATAACAACACGCCCGTTCTCCGGGCCTTCGATCGACACACCCATCGCACGGAATGCGCGCAAGGTATTCAGACTGTCTTCACCTTCAAGAAAACCGCTGATGTGACTGGCGCCCTGTGCAATAGACCCGAACATGATCGAGCGATGTGAAATGGATTTATCGCCCGGCACCCGGATGTTGCCCGACAGCTTGCCACCCTTGTTAACAATAAATTTCATAATTTCTTTTAGCTGTTGTTTTCACCGCAGAGGCGCGGAGACGCAGAGAAATTTACTAGTATTCGTAGGCGCAACTATAGTCGCGAACATCTACAATTCGCGGCTGAAGCCGCTCCCACAAACAATAGAAATCTCTGCGTCTCCGCGCCTCTGCGGTGAATAGTTTTTTCTATTAACCACAAAACGCATCGCGGGCTTTCTTCGCGCGTTCGAAAATTTCCCGGAGCATTTCGCCGTCGCCCGCTTCCAGGGCTTTATACATTTTTTCCATCTCGACGCTGTATCGACGCATCATCACCATGACTTGATCGCGATTGCTCAGACAGATATCACGCCACATTACCGGGTCACTCGATGCGATTCGGGTGAAGTCACGAAAGCCACCGGCTGCAAATCGAAATATTTCATCCACATCTTCGAGATTGTTAAGACAGTCCACCAGGCCAAAAGCGAGCAGGTGCGGCAAATGGCTGGTGCCGGCCAGCACCAGGTCATGATGCTCTGCACTCATGGTGTCCACTTCAGCACCGGCAGATTGCCACATGGCACGAACCTTTTCGAGTGCGTCAACACTGGTATTTTCAGTTGGCGTCAGAATGACACGGCGATTTTGATACAGCTCGGGAAACGCAGCGCTTACGCCACTCTGCTCTGTGCCCGCTATAGGATGGCCAGGAACAAAATTCTGGAACTTTTCACCGAATACAAATTCGGCTTCATCGATCACACTTTGCTTGGCGCTGCCGGCATCGGTGATGATGGTATTTTCTATTTCAGCCGCACTGATTTGTTCAAAGACAGCATGCATCGCGCCCAGTGGCACACATACCACGACGATATCGGCATCCTGAGCTGCATTAGAAATACTCGTATCATAGCGGTCAATAACACCCAGTTCGACCGCCTTGATCAGGGTTTCTTCAGTACGGCCTGCACCTACGATTTCATTACAAAAACCTGCCTGCCTGATGGCTAGTGCGAGCGATCCGCCTATCAGGCCTGTACCGATAATGCAGACCGTATCAACACGATGTTCACTCATGCCATGACTCCGGATAAAGCTTCAATCAGCCTGTTGTTCTGTTCAGCAGTTCCGACTGTGATGCGCAGGTAGTCTGGCATTTCATAATTCGCCACCGGCCGAACAATGACACCCCTGTTCAGCAAGGCATCATAGACTGGTGCGGCAGGCTGCCCCATATTGACAGCGAGGAAGTTGCCCATCGAAGGTAAATATGCCAGACCAAGTTTATCGAGTTCGTGCTGCAAATACACCTTGCCTTCGTTATTCAGTTTGATGCTCTGCCGAATATGGCCTTCATCGTCAAGCGCCGCCAGTGCAGCCGCCTGTGCGATCAGGTTGGTGTTAAACGGCTGCCTTACCCGGTTGAGCAAGTCAGCAATATCCGGATGTGATATTCCATAACCAATACGCAGGCCGGCCAGTGCATACACCTTGGAAAAGGTACAGGTGATGATTAAATTTTCGTATGTGTCGAGCAAATGCTTTATATCGGGCTTGAGACCTTCATCCATGTATTCCAGGTAGGCCAGATCGAGCACGACGATAACGCTTGCCGGAATCCTGTTCAGCATGGCTTCGACTGTTTCTGCATCCATCCAGGTCCCGGTAGGATTATTCGGATTCGCAATGAAGACGACACGGGTAGTATCGTCAATGCTGGCTACCAATGCGTCAGGATCATGCCCCAGTGGCATGGTTTTGTGTTTGTCATCAAATGCGGGGGCGACATTGGCTTTTGCGCCGGTCGCCTGGACCACGATAGGGTATACAGCAAACGCGTATTGCGAATACACCGCCGAATGCCCGGGTGTCAGAAATGCCCTCGCTATGAGCTCGAGCACATCATTGGAACCGTTACCAAAAGTCAAACACGATGGAGCAATGTTATATTTTTCAGCGAGTTTCTCGCTCAGCTTATATGCGCTTCCGTCCGGATAGTAATTGATGTTTCTATAGCAATGCTGAATGGCCTGGAGTGCTTTCTCACTGGCGCCCAGCGGGTTCTCATTGGATGCCAGCTTGATGGAATTGGAGATTCCAAGTTCTCGCTCGAGTTCTTCTACGGGCTTGCCCGGCAGGTATGGCTTTAGCTTTTGCACGCCGGGCGCAGCGAGATCCTGGAATAGTACTGGCATTGTGGATTAGGCTACAGGACTGCCCGGGGATAAGAACCCAGTATTGTCACCATGGCAGACACGTTTTCGATTTCTGCAATAGCCTCTGCAATATTCGGATCATCACGGTGTCCATCGATGTCTATGAAGAAGACATATTCCCAGACACCACGCCGTGATGGGCGCGATTCAATATTACTCATGCTGATATTGCGTTTAGCCAGTGGTTCCAGCAGGCTGAATAATGATCCGGGTTTGTTATGCGCAAACACAAGCAGGCTGGTTCGGTCAGCCCCGCTCGGTGGTGAGCGGTATTTACCGATAACAACAAAACGCGTTGTGTTGTTGGGCTCGTCTTCAATATCTGCATACATCACAGGCAGGCTGTACAGTTCGGCCGCCATGGTGCCCGCAATGGCTGCTGACCTGTCGTGTTCTGATGCTATGATGACAGCTTCTGCATTACTGCGTACAGCTATGCGCTCTGCATTCGGCAGGTTGGTATCCAGCCAGATACGGCATTGTGCCAGCGTCTGCTGGTGTGCATAAACTCGATCGATACTGCCAGTATCTGTCTCGTTCGTCATCAGGTTGTGTCTGATGCGCAACTCAACTTCGCCGCTGATGGACAATGATGATTTCATGAACAGATCGAGTGTGTGGTTGATTACGCCTTCACTCGAGTTCTCAACAGGAACGACGCCGAAATTCGCACCGCCTGCTTCAACCAGCCTGAACACCTCTTCTATGTTGGCAACTGGCTCGGATTCGATCTGACTGCCGAAGTGTTTGACTGCTGCGGAATGTGTATAGGTTCCTTCCGGCCCGAGGAAAGCAACTTTCAAAGGCTTTTCCAGCGCCAGGCAAACCGCCATGATTTCACGGAAGATGCCGGAAATGGCATCATCAGATAATGGCCCCCTGTTACGCTGCTGGACTTTTCTCAATACCTGCGCTTCGCGCTCAGGCCTGTAGAAGTGTTCTGTATCTCCCTGTTCGCGTTTGACCTCGGCGACTTTGCGCGCACATTCCGCACGTTCCGACACAAGCTGCTGCACAGCCATATCGATTTCGTCGATGCGTTGTCGAATATCAGCAAGCGGGTCTTTGTCGGCCATACAGGTCAACCATTTTGTTTCAGGTTATTACTCGGGGCTGCGCAAAAGGTGTTATTAAATCTGGCGCACGCTCAACACACCTTCGATTGCAGCAATTTTCGAGAGCGAACTGTCATCCAGAGATTTATCGATGTCCATCAGGGTATACGCCAGGTCGCCGCGCGATTCGTTGCTCATGTGCTGGATATTAACACCTGTCTGACCAAGCACATGCGATATTTGTGCAACCATATCAGGAAGATTCTTGTTGGCAATAGCCAGGCGCACATCGCCAATACGGGCCAGCTTGATTTCAGGGAAATTAACCGAATTATGAATATTACCATTTTCGAGAAAATCCTTGAGCTGGTCTGCAACCATAATGGCACAGTTCTCTTCGGCCTCTGCTGTTGATGCACCCAGGTGTGGCAATGTGATAACTTTACTGTGTCCTTTAAGGTTTTGCGCTGGAAAATCACAAACATAAGCGCCCAGCTTACCACTATCCAGTGCTTTCAATACGGCCTCATCATTGACAATTCCGTCTCGCGCAAAGTTGAGCACGACCGCACCGTTCTTCATGCTTGCAATACGCTTTTCATCTAAAAGATTCTTTGTGCTATCGAGCAGCGGCACATGAAATGTCACAAAGTCTGACTGCTTTATCAGCTCATTAACACTCGGCATTTCCTGAACTTCGGCTGACATTCTCCATGCACTTTTAACCGTGATGGTCGGATCGAAGCCAATGACGCGCATGCCAAGCGCTATCGCTGCATTTGCGACATAGACGCCGATTGCGCCAAGGCCGACGACGCCCAGGGTTCTACCCGGCAGTTCATAGCCAACATATTTTTTCTTACCATCTTCGACAGCCTTGCTTTGCTCTTCGGGTGTACCTTCTACATTCCTGGCGTAATCCCATGCCTGGCAGATATTTCTGCATGACAGCAACATACCGGCAATAACAAGCTCCTTTACCGCATTGGCATTCGCACCCGGCGCATTGAACACAGGAATCCCTTTATCTGACATGGCGCTTACAGGCACATTGTTTGTACCGGCGCCTGCCCGTCCAACAGCAACCAGGGTATCGGGTACAGGGTATTCATGTAACTTGTATGAACGCAAGATAATTGCATCAGGTGCTTCATGATCAGGACTGACATCATAATCACTTGATGGCAGACGACTCAGTCCCTTTTCAGAAATATTATTGAATGTTTTAATCTTGTACATCTTGATTTTTTCCAATTTAAACCAGCTTGTTGCTAACCGTAGCGCTTCTCGAAATCAGCCATAAACTCGACCAGTGCATCGATGCCCTCAGCCGGCATTGCGTTATATATGCTTGCACGCATGCCACCGACCGAGCGATGGCCCTTGAGTGTTTTCAGATTATTATTGGTGGCTTCTTCGAGGAATTTCGCATCGAGTTCTGCATCAGCCAGGATAAAAGGTACATTCATCCATGAGCGGCATTCAACGGCAACAGGGTTGGAATAAAAACCGGAATTATCGATTGCAGCATAAAGTTTTTCGGCCTTGCTTCTGTTTATTTCTGCCATAGCTTCAAGACCACCTTTCTGTAGCAGCCAGTCAAAAACGAGACCTGACAGATACCAGCTGTATGTTGGCGGTGTGTTGTACATGGAACCATTATCCGAGTGCGTCTTGTAATCGAACATCACAGGCATGGTATCCATGGCGTTGCCGATAAGATCATCCCGCACGATGACGACAGTAATACCGGCAGGCCCGATGTTCTTCTGTGCACCGGCGTAGATAACACCGTAGCTGCTCACATCCAGCGGACGCGACAGGATGGTCGATGACATATCCGCCACCAGTGGCACATCACCGGTATCCGGTATATAGGGGAATTCAACACCGACGATGGTTTCATTCGG
>CALLCZ010000195.1 GCA_937998645.1 uncultured Gammaproteobacteria bacterium | reverse complement strand
TAAACGTTATAAACGTTTAGTAAAGATTGGTACTAACGTGTGTTGAAATTGATTGTTTTCGCTACTAAACAATACCTACACGACTTTCGTTACGAGGGTGGAGCCCCCATAAACAGTGGCTTTCAAATTCCAGTGGTAAATAAGAAAAAAAGGAAAGTGGTCCAAGCCAGCAAGCTAGGACCACCTGACTCAACTGGTACAGATTAACCAATCACGGCTGAAACCCGCGTAATACGTGGCTTTCAACCATCATGAGGAAAATATTGTTCTGGAATCGGCAGTGCCGAGAAGGGGAATAAATGGTGGGCCTGGAAGGACTCGAACCTTCGACCTGCCGATTATGAGGCCCGGCTAGCGAGTATTGAGCATCACGTAAACTACGGTGTGTAGTTGCTAATCAAATGAGCCTATACCAGTTTCCTTACCACTAGTGCGTTCGTGGTGTGTTTTTACACGAGTATATATTGGTAATTCTGTGAAACATCGATCGAATTTGAATACACATAGAGCGCCCAAAGGGTCACCCAAAGAATAAAGGAGACGTAGTAATTAAAATCTAATCACTTTATAAAATAGGTTAAAGAAAAATCGCTGTGTCTGCTTTTTTTATCATCATCTCCAAATAGTGCAACGGTTCGATTTAAGGATAATCGTGCCGTTTACATGCCCGCGGCTTTTTTTGCAGCACCGAATAGTAGCTCGCCGGTATCGGAAATATCAAACCATTCAGCGGGGTCTTCCTTGCCCCCCGCCATTTTCTGGTAGGCGCGTGACCATACCACAAAGGTCATGCGCGCCTCACTGATGGCATCTTCCTTTGATGCAACCATTTTGAGTAATTCTCTGTGGCTTTCCTGATACTCCCTGACATCAGGCATCATTTGTGCGTAATTCTCGTTAACGAGGCGTAATTCCTCGGTAACTGCTTTATGTAGTTGTGCCAGTTGTTTGGTGTTCAGTGATTTCTTATTCTCGGTTGCAGCTATTACTGAAAACATGCCATAGCTTTTCATTTTTTCGAGATAAGCCGTATCCCGGGTAACGCTGTATTGAGACAGATTGATCAGTGTTCTAAACATATCATCCTTGGTAGCGCGCATCTCCTGGTGTAGTTCTATTACGGCGCCGTATTTTTTATCGATAGCTGCATCGGTCAATAATGCGACTTTGTTCTTTTCTATCAGCAGTTCATCGAGTACACGGCCGGCATGGGCACTGACCTCATTAATCAACGGCAATAACAGGCGCAGTGCCTCGAGATAATCTTCGCTCTGGCGGACGCGTGCGATGACTTCCTGACCCTTTTCATCGTCCCTGTTAGGATTTACCACCACCTCGTCTTTCCTGACCACGTCAACCAGTTCCAGTACTACATCGGCAAGCCTGTTTGCCTTTTTATTGTCACTTATATTTTGTTCAGAAATCGCAACAATCTGCATGGAGTAGGCGACCAGGGCAACCAACATATTCTGCACCTGGTTTTCCAGTTTGAAATAGCGGCCGTAGGGATCCTCTATATCGATATAGTCCTCGATGTCTCGCAGGTAGAGCACCTCTTCATCATCAAGGCTGTATTCAAGTGTACCGATCAGATCGATAGTCTGCTTGGCGAATGGCGCCAGGTTTTCGGATTCACCTTTGACGAATTTTTCGCAGCCAGCAATTAACACGAGAAAACAAACGGTGAGAATGACTTGCACAAGCTGATGAATATGACCTGCTTTCATAACATTTTCCTGATGTTTGACGAACCCTGAATCAGATATTAAAACGATACCCGCCCTGACTAATAATGGCAACTAATTCAATCCATCGACCAGGCAGAACCGAAGGTAAGGTAAATGGCTGTGTCTATTGTTAAGGGGTCGGCAATGCCGAGAAAGGGAATAAATGGCGACCATGAAACTGACATCACCGATAAGAATCAGGTTAAAAAACAGGGAGCGCTGCTCTGTGAAGCCCAAATCCCGGACTGGAACTATAGGATCTTCAGTCGTGGTTGCTTTCCTGGCAGTTGTTGTCAAAGTTTATTTACTGTCGTTCCAAAGCAGCTATTAAGAAAATTAAATACTATAAAATTTTATTTCCGCCCATCGTCGACCGTGTTCGGACTCAGGTAATGCTTATCTGTCAGCCCCATCTTACGCATCGCCATACCCGTCAAACACTCCCTTACGATCCGGTTTGCATTCATCGCAGAGACGTAGGTTGGATCCACCAGCGGGTTAAGTTCCACCAGCTCAAAACCGACAACATTGCTCTCTGCACATAGCCTTCGCACCAGCGGAAACGCCTCGCGTGGTGTTAGTCCGCCGGGCTCCGGGGTACCGGTACCCGGTACGAATGCCGGGTCAAGCACATCGATATCGAAGGAGATGAACAGGTATTCAGGGCCATCATTTGCTTCCTTGATAATATCTTCCATCACCTTGCCCCAGCCACGTTTCTCCACCTCGGCCATAGTGTGGTAACGGAAATTGTTCTCACGCATCCAATTGAAAGACTCTTCATCCGGATAGTATCCGCGCAGGCCGACCTGGATGAAATTCTTGCCCGGTACCAGGCCTTCCTCGATCAGGCGGTACACCGGCATGCCGTGATTGAGCAGATGGCCCATGCCGTACTTGCCGGCATCATAGTGCGCATCGAAGTGGATCACACCGACGTTGCCCTTGCCGTAGACATCGGTCAGCGCGGCCACGTCGGGGTACATCAATGAATGGTCACCGCCGATGATGATCGGCATCACGTGTTTGCCGGGTTCGTATTCGACCGCAGCCGCCTGGTAAACGAACTCGCGGATCGCATGCACGCTGCGCTCGGTGCTCATCATATCGATTGGCGCATCGCCATAATCGGCCATCACCATTTCTTTCATCGGATCGACCATGACGTGCATGTTAGGTGTTTTGACTACACCCCAGCCGCCATAGACTTCCGAGTTACGAAAGGCATTTGGGCCATGTGCCGCCCCGCGCATGCCGCCACCCATATCGGTATAGGCGCCCATGATGGCAACCTCGACCTTGCTGGCCTTAAGATCTTCCGGCGTCAACGCAATAGGCAGATGGAAGAAGGTTGGAATACCGGCCCATGAAAATCCCATGTCATATTTCTGTACGTTGATGATACCTGGCTCGCGTTTCGGGTCGCCGCTGGTGTCGCGCAGCGTGTTCCACACATTGTAGCTAGGGTCTTTTGTGTCTAGCGGAATCACAGGTTTCTCACCCTCACGGATGGGGGCCGTGCCGTGTTTTTCCAGGGATGAATCGAGTAACCCAACCGCGTGTACATGAAAAGAGGCCAAAAGCATGCTCAATGCTGCTGTAAGTAAATACCGTGAATAAATCATATTTATGTCCTCGTATTTAATTTATGGCCTTGGATCAAGTCACGCTTAGCATCAGCGAGTTACTGGTTGGGTCTTGCGTATTGATTATATTATTCTTCGCGAGAAGGGAAAAGACAAGACCTGACGCCGTTCTTACGCAGGTGACAACGGGAGTAAGCTGGAAACTCATCAGGCCGAGGATAGCGTCGGCGCGCTTCTTCAGGGTGACGCACAGCAGTTCATTCGCTTGTGTTGGTAGAGGGGTGAGTACACAACAGATAGCCAGAGTTACAGCACTGAAGATTTGGAATCGGATTGTGTTTGATGAAAGTTTTTTTTGTTAACTTCTAGTGATACTGTTCTTAAACAAGTTAAACAAACCTACACGACTTTCGTTACGAGGGTGGAGCCCCCATAAACAGTGGCTCTCAGATTTCACTGGTAATTGAGTAAAAGTAATATGGCCCAAGCCAATAAGCCAGGACCAGCAGACTCAGCTGGTACAGATCAACCAATAACGCCTGAAACCCGTAATATACATGGCTTTCCACTATCTCAAAGAAAGTAGTTATTAAGAATCGGCAACGCCGAGAAGGGGAGAAAATAGTGGGTCTGGAAGGACTCGAACCTTCGACCTGCCGATTATGAGACCCGCCTAGCGAGTCTTGAAGCTCGCTTAAACTGCTCTGTGTAGGTGGTTGACGAGGGAGCCTATACCAGTTTCCTTACCACTAGATAGTTCGTAGAGTGTTTATACGCGAGTTTATTTGGTCACTCTGTTTAATTATTTCAAGCATTATCTAACTCTTACCAGTCACCTTGTATAAACTATGTTGATGTATAGTTATTCTGATTGAAAAAGTATCATACGATTTTCATGGGTGGCAGTTAACGGCCAGAAGCTGCCACTCGGTATCTTCGTGATACTGTCATTCCGGCGTGTTCCTGGCTGGAACTCCGAGATCAATCGACTTTTACCTCATTGATAGCTGCTTAATATACTTTTTTGAGATCGCCAGGTAACCATTTCTGGTCAAAGAATGCTTGTCCTGGTCCATACAAGCGAAGGTAGACAAACCAGCCTTCACCGGGGCGAGTCTGTACCCAGTTCAATTTATTAACACCGTCGGGTAACGTTGGCGAAAAGTGCAGGTCGAAAGAACCGTCTTCGTTAGCCACCGCCCCATGCACATCACCCACTAACGGTCTTCCTAATTCATTCTGAATCTGTGACCGTGTTTCATTATCGTAAACTGTTAGGGACCAGAACATCGATGCCGGAATGTTACCCGGTAGACGTACAGTGTAATGATGTTCTCCGCTTAACCATTCACCATTGCTATCTTGGTAGGCACCAATGTATGCCGAACCTTGCCCCGGCACCTGTAGCACCATGGCATCCGCGGTCCCTATGGCCTCATAGCTGAAGCGTGTGCGCTCATCTATTACGAGATAGTCCGAAGTGCGAAACCAGGGGTTATCCAGCACAAAGAGCCACTTCCATTGGCGTTTATCGGGTGCAAAGTAAAGCTTTTCTCTTGATGAGCGTGAACGCCAGCCAACCGTCTTTGCCATCGCCCGGCCTACTTCTGCGGCGTCTGCCAGGATCGTCTTCATACGCTGATCAGGATCGAACTTACGGTCACGGGCAATACCTAGTGTTTCAAGCATTCCGAGCATTGCCATATCCTGCTCGCGTGGTGGATTAAGACTGATATAACGAGCCAATAGCTCGAAATACTCCAGGCCCTTTGGTATCAGGGTATCGTGTTCTTTTCCGGTAATATCAATGAATATTGTTTCGGGTGGATTGTTCGCTTTGTCCAGTGGATATTGCTTCCACTGCCTCATCCTTTCTGCCAGCTTGGGCCAATCATCTCGTGACTGCCCGACAGCACGTACATAAAAAAGCACAAAGTTAGTGTCTGCTTCCACGTGATGATAATGCATACGCGGCAGCGGTTGATCGTAGTCCGGCGGCAAGACCAGGAAGCGCCCACCACGGTTCTGTTCCGGGGAGAAAGGACCACCGAGATCGGTTAGGGGCTCCTGCCAGAGATTGTTCATCGTGCCCAGCAAGCCGGTCGGCAGCTCAATTACCACCGGACCATCACGTAAGTCCAGCACACCTGAAAGGTAAACGGTATCTTGGTTGCCGGTTAGGATGAGTTGCTGTTGCTCAGCAGAATTTGGTTGAATAACTACAGTATGGTTATTCGCACCTTTGGCTAGCGTTGCATCTGTCGCAGCTGCGTAGGAAACAAATGGCATCGCCCAAAGGTAGGCTTGTACCGCACGTTGAAAATCCAGCTCGTCATAAAGCTTCTGTGCTGTGGCCTCAGTGGGATAACCACTAGTGAACTCAAGGTCACCGACACGGCTTTTGATCGTGACATCCGCCCAAGTTATGTTGCTTACTACTAGTGCCAACAAAAAGATCAGCCGTTTAACACCAAACACCACATAGTTAGTATTCATCGCAAGCTCCTCAGGTAGACCCAATATTTGTGACAATAGATGAATCGTAACACAAGCATCCGCACCCTTTCTTGACCGAACACCACGATAATATATTTCTTGGCAATTTGGGATGTTAGCCACTAGAGTCTGAATATGAAATTGAATACGGTTATTTCAGACCGCCCGTTTTAGGTTATTCTTAGCCGCCCAGGTTCTCACCTATATCAGTAATTGCTAAAGGTCGGCTTCGGGTCGACAACAGATTCTCAAGATTGGTTAGTTTCACAAATTAAATAAACCTACACGACTTTCGTTACGAGAGTGGAGCCCCCATAAACAGTGGCTTTCAAATTCCAGTGGTAATTGAGAAATAGGAATATGGCTCTAGCTATTAGGCTAGAACCATGTAACTCATTTGGTATGAGTTAACCAAGCAGGGTTGAAACCCGCATGATACGCGGTGTTCGACAACTCAAGAGGAATTATCAATCTGGAATCGGCAATGCCGAGAAGGGGAATAAATGGTGGGCCTGGAAGGACTCGAACCTTCGACCTGCCGATTATGAGGCGGCAGGCCGAAGGCAATATTTAAGGTTTTCTCTCTAGGACGTAAAGCACGCGAAGATGTAATGTGGTGTATATTTCTTTGCGTGCCCAGTGCCTTAGCGAGAGTAAATCGATATGATGATTTTTACTGGAATCCGTTCGTTACGGATGAAGTAATCAGGTTTATATTATTATGACACTGTCTGTCTGTTTAATACTTGCTACTTTACTTTGATTGTAGCGATGCTGGCAGGGTTTCGACATAGGCGCGTATCTCGTCACGTACGCGCCGGTAATGCACCATCTTCTCGTCATCTGTTTTCGCATCAGCCGCCAGTTTTGGCGGATCGTCAAAACCCTTGTGGATGACAACGGCGTTACCGCTGAAAACCGGGCAATGCTCATCGGCATGTCCGCATACCGTGACTACATAGTCGAATTCGATATCAGAATAATCAGACACATTTGTACTCTGGTGCGCGGAAATATCAACACCGGCTTCTTTCATTGCGCGCACGGCAAAAGGATTAAGGCCATGCGTTTCAATACCGGCAGAGTAGGGCTGCAGGACATCCGGCTTGAGTTCACGCGCCCAGCCTTCAGCCATCTGGCTGCGGCAGGAGTTACCGGTGCATAAAAACAGAATTTTTATCTTTGAGTCTGTAGCCATATACGTATGATGCCGTGGTTTGATTTATAGGTTGTGTTTCTTCAGACGATACAGGAAAGCATCACGTGTCAGGCCCAGCAGGCGGGCTGCTTCGCTTTTATTGCCATTGGCATATTCAAGCGCCTGTTGAATCAGGTCAATCTCAAGCGATTCCATGTTGAGGCCTTCCTGCGGCAGCTCAAAGCCGGAACCACTGCCAGGCTTTGCCGGGTGCGCAGTCAGGTCCAGCGGCAGCTGTTCGGGTCCAATGAGTTGACCGGGTAGCACGGCAGACACGTGTTCACACACATTGCGCAATTCACGAACATTGCCGGGCCAGTGATATTTTTTCAGTATTTCCAGTGCATTATGCATCAGTTTTGACGGTTCTGACTGGTTGCGTTCGGCAGCCAGTCGCAGGAAGTGTTCGGCCAGTTCAGGAATATCCCGTTTTCGTTGACGTAAAGGGGGCAGCTGCATGGGCACGATATTGAGACGGTAGAACAGGTCTTTTCTGAACTCACCGCTGTCGACCATTCTCATCAGGTTGCGATTGGTCGCTGCGATAATACGCACGTCGACATGTTCAACTTCAGCGGAACCCAGGCGCTGGCTTTCGCCATGTTCAATAAAGCGCAGCAGTTTTGCCTGTATTGCAAGAGGAAGCTCGCCAATTTCATCCAGGAACAGTGTGCCCCGATGCGCCTTTTGCACATAGCCTTCCTTGCGTTCAACGGCCCCGGTAAATGCCCCGTGTTCGTGGCCGAACAATAATGATTCAACCAGTTCAACCGGCAGGGCGGCACAGTTAACGATGATAAAAGCTTCGTCTGCACGCGAACTCGAAGCCTGGATTTCCTGTGCAAGCAGTTCCTTGCCGGTGCCGGTTTCACCCTCGATCAGGATGTGCACATCGGTGGCCGCGGCAATCTGGGCTGTGCGTATCACGGCCTCCATCAGAGGAGAGCGGCCCAGTAATGAACTGAACGCCTTATTGTGCTGCCTGGGTATCATCAGTGATGGTGATGACCGGCTAGATGGTCACCCATGGGTAAATACAGGCTGCCAACCGCCATCGCGATAATGAGCAGGCCGACGACCTGGCGCGCCCTGGAGGAGCGGGCGAAGCGTGTCAACCAGGAGGTCATAAAACCGGTTGCGAGCAGCGTCGGCATTGTGCCGAGACCAAAGGCGAGCATGGTGAATGCACCCTCTACGGCGTTACCCGCTGTGAGCGCCCAGAGCAGCACAAAATACACCAGGCCGCATGGCAGCCAGCCCCAGATCAGACCATAAGCCAGGGCCTTGGGCAGTGAGGCGACAGGCAACAGTTTGCGGCCGATGGGCTCCAGTTTCTTCCATACCGGCACGCCTAATTTTTCCACGATCGCGAGTTGCGGCAACCAGCCGGCGAGATAGAGGCCGATAGCCACCATCATGGCAACACCAATCGCACGCAGCACCGCGTGACCCTGGTCGAATCCGGCAGATGCCAGTACCCCGGTGCCGATGGCGCCTGCGACCAGGCCGGCAAAGCTGTAACTGAGTATGCGTCCGGTGTTGTAGGTGGTGATGAACATCAGCATGCGCGGTTTGTTGTTTCGGATTTCCGCTGGAAGGCTCAGGCTGAGTGCACCGATGATACCGCCGCACATGCCGACGCAATGTATGGTACTGAACAGTCCCAGCAAAAATGCAGAGGTATAGGTAAGGGGATTTTCCATGTTATATATCCAGTAAAGGCGGGCCAATAAGGCGGATTAATCGCTGGCGCGCAAATTTAACATAGAGACAGGGCGATATGAATGCGTAAACTACGGCTGCTGGCTCACATGCTGATGATCAGTGTGATTGCTGTCGGCATGACCGTGTTTGTGACCGCCCATGGGCATCAACAGGCTGCCTATCGCCATGGCTATGACGAGTACACCCACAACTTGGCGAACCGTTTTCATCCGGGTAAATCGCTTCAGTGATGATACCGCAAGCCCGGTGGTGAGTAGTGAGGGCAGGGTGCCCAGCCCAAATGCAGCCATGGTCAGCGCACCCTGTGTGGCGCTGCCCGAGGTTAGCGCCCATACCAGTACGAAATAAACCATACCGCATGGCAGCCAGCCCCAGACGAGCCCGTAGAGCAGGGCCCTGGGCATGGTGGTGACGGGCACCAGCTTGCGCCCGATCGGCTCCAGAAGCTTCCACAGAGGAGCGCCAATGCGTTCGATTTTGGACAATTGCGGTAACCATCCGGCCAGGTACAGGCCAATGGCGATCATCAGCACCGCACCCGTATGGCGCAATATGGATGGCCCGCCCGACATGTCGGTGTAGGCTGCGGCTTCAGCGCCAATGTACCCGACCACGAGACCGGCAAAGGAATAACTGAGTATGCGCCCCAGGTTGTAAAGGCTGATGAAGAATACGTGACGCTGCCGCCGTTGGCGGATGTCTTCGGGCAGGCTCAGGCTGAGTGCGCCGATGATGCCGCCACACATGCCAATGCAATGCACGGTGCTGAAAAGGCCGAGAATGAAAGCCGCGGCCAGGCTCTGTGGTGAATCCATGGGTGTTTCCGGACAAAAAGCAGAGTTTAGCGGGAAAAGCCCTGATTAATAATGATATATATCAGAAATTGTTAATATTCTTATTGGCAGCCTGTGGCTGGCCTGGATGGGTGGAATCGCTCAGAGGCGAGAAAAAACAGATAAATCTCGCCAAGGCGCCAGGCACGCAAAGGGGGTTGGGGTAAGAACAAAATATACATTGAAATTCCCTGCGGCCTCTGCGCCTCTGCGAGAGACAAAACAAATAAATCTCGCAGAGGCGCAGAGTACGCAGAAGTGTTTTGGGTTAAATAATTATAGATTTATGAGTTTCTTGGCGTACTTTGCGCCTTTGCGAGAGAAAAAAACTATTAACTCTCGCCAAGGCGCAAAGCACGCAAAGGTGTTTGGGGTAAGAACAAAATATACATTGAAATTCCCTGCGGCCTCTGCGCCTCTGCGAGAGACAAAAACAAATAAATCTTGCCAAGGCGCAAAGTACGCAAAGGGGTTTGTGGTAGGAACAAACAATAATACGAAGTTCTTTGCGATCTCTGCGCCTCTGCGAGAGAAAGTTAGATGTATGCGTGGTCAGGCGATGATATGTCCCCACATATCATGTTCATCGGTATCATCAATGCGGACTTTCAAGAATTCACCCGGTTGGCATTCGGCGTGTTCTTCAATATATACCAGGCCATCAATGTCCGGTGCATCGGCGGTACTGCGCGCAATAACGCCGGACTCGCTCACCGCATCGACCAGTACCTGCTGTTCAGTGCCGATTTTTCGCTTCAGCCTTTGCATGCTGATAGCCGCCTGTGTTTCCATGAAGCGCTGCAACCGTTCCTGCTTTGTATCTTCATCCACCGGATTCGGCAGCTGATTGGCCCTGGCGCCTTCAACCGGTGAATAAGTGAAGCAGCCGACACGGTCAAGCTGGGCCTCATCCAGAAAATCGAGCAGCTGCTCGAAGTCACCCTTGGTTTCACCCGGGAAACCGACGATGAAGGTACTGCGTAATGTCAGTTCCGGGCATATCTCGCGCCAGGCACGAATGCGCTGCAGGGTATTGGTACTGGCAGCAG
Source organism: uncultured Gammaproteobacteria bacterium (assembly GCA_937998645.1). GTDB lineage: Bacteria > Pseudomonadota > Gammaproteobacteria > SZUA-229 > SZUA-229 > JABDQW01. Next base: position 9,344 of record CALLCZ010000195.1, on the reverse strand, counting down.
GGCGTTTCATGGCCTTGAGAATGCGCGGGCTGGCGTGCTGGAACGGAATATCAAGGTAGGGCAGCAGTTTTCCTTCAGCCATTAATGGAATGATCTCATCGACATGCGGGTAGGGGTAGACATAATGCAGCCTGACCCACACGCCAAGGCTGCCAAGGGCCTTGCACATTTCAGTCATGCGGGTTTTTACCGGCATACCATTCCAGAATTCTGTTTTATATTTCACATCGACACCGTAAGCACTGGTGTCCTGTGAAATGACCAGCAGTTCCCTGACGCCGGCTTCAACCAGGCGCTCGGCTTCGTTCAATACCTCGTTCACCGGGCGGCTTACCAGGTCGCCTCGGAGGTCGGGTATGATGCAGAAGGTACAGCGGTGATTACAGCCTTCTGAAATCTTCAGGTAGGCGTAATGCCTCGGCGTCAGCCTGATGCCCTGTGCGGGCACAAGGTCAATGAAAGGGTCATGCTCGGGTGGCAACTGCTGGTGAATGGCATCCATCACCTCCCGGGTCGCATGGGGACCGGTTACAGCCAGGACATTGGGGTAGCTCCGTTGCACGATGTCACCCTTGGCGCCGAGGCATCCGGTGACGATGACCTTGCCGTTTTCATGCAGCGCCTCGCCAATTGCCTGCAGAGACTCTTCAATGGCATCATCGATGAATCCACAGGTGTTGATGACGACCAGGTCGGCTTCGTCGTAGTTTGGAGAAATGGCGTAACCTTCGGCGCGCAACTGTGTGAGAATATGCTCCGAATCTACCGTGGCCTTGGGGCAGCCGAGGCTGACGAAACCGATACGGTGTGTTGCAGGTGTTGATGCCATAACTCGAAATGATGCGAAAAGAAATTAGTTTACCTGATAAATGTCGTTCGTCATTGGTCATTGGTCATTGGTCTTTCGACGGAAGACGAACGACCAACGACGAATGACCCGTTTTAATGAGTGATTACGAAGAAAAATTCGGCGCACTGACGCGTGTATACGGAGAAGATGTATGTGAGGCGCTGCGCCAGTCGCATGTGTGCGTTATCGGCATCGGTGGCGTCGGTTCATGGGCGGTTGAATCACTGGTGCGTTCCGGTATCGGTGAAGTCACTCTTGTCGATGGCGATACAATTCACCGCAGCAACATGAATCGCCAGCTGCATACGCTGGAATCCACTATCGGTGAATACAAGGTCAGCGCAATGCAGACACGCATTGCCGATATCAATGCGGAATGTCGCTGTAATACCATCGAGCATCATATTGATGATGACAATCTGCGCGACATCGTCGAGCGTGGTTACGATTGCGTTATCGATGCCATAGACAGTATCAAGTACAAGGCGGCCATTATTTATTGCTGCAAGCGCAACAAGATACCGGTTGTAATGACGGGGGGTGCAGGTGGTTTGACGGACCCTGCTCAGGTTGAAGTAGGCGACCTGGCGCGAACCTGGAATGATCCGCTGGCAGCGACCGTGCGTTCACGACTCCGGCACAAATACGGTTATACCCGGAATCCAAAGCGTACATTTGGAATTCCGTGTGTGTTTTCAACAGAACAACAGCGATATCCTGATCAGGACGGAAAGCCGGGCTATAGCAAACCGGGTGTTTCCGGGCTGTCGCTGGATTGTAGCTTTGGGTACGGTTCAGCTGTCAGCGTTACGGCAGTATTCGGATTTAATGCTGCTGCCAGGGCAATCGCGCTTGCTACGAAGAAGCGCGTCAAGATGCGCATATAACCATGCGTTTATGCATTGATGTCAAGCATCAATCACGGTGCCGATAATGACTGCAATATTGTTCTCTTGCCGTCCCGTTGATGCGGCGGCAGGAAGAAATCGAACAGTGACCTGGTTACAGCTTGCTGGTCATCATGAAAAAGATGACCATGCATACAGTTGAAGCAATAAGGATATAGGGGACAAACATGCAGAAGCCGGGAAGTCCTTCACACATTTCCTTGAATTTACATTGCGCACACACTTTTGTTTTCATTTTGTACCTACAGGTTGTAATTGAACTTTAATGCGCGTTCACATGATTTATGCTTCAGCATATCCTCGATAGTCATGTGGTTGCGTTAGCCACTGTATTTAGTTCAATTCGTCTATGCGTTTTTATTATTATCAAGCTCTACCGGGATATTGAGCATAGACGATTTCCCGGTAAATTCATTCAATTGTAATACTCAGTGCAAATATTATCACTGACGATTCGTCAGGAAGATGCTTTATGAATACTGAGATTGACCTGTTAAATAAATACCAAATTACAAATAGTTAAAAAAACTATCATCCACTTATATGATGGCCAGGTCAAAGATTTATTCTTGATCCAGATCATAAAACCAGGATTACATGCCGACTATTAGACTAAGGTCTTGGCCTGTATGTTGTACGAAGTCGGACACGGAATGATCAATAATGAAAGAAATTACAGGAAGTTACGGCAAATTTAATGGATTTAAACTGTTAGAGCCTGTTCATGAAATCCGTATCCTTAATGCAGTATGCAGGTTGATGTTGTAACGATTACCCACCAGTTGCTTGCGCATGTCATTAAAAAAGGCGGCAACCTCCCGGTTACCGCCTTATAGTTAGTACTCCAGCCTCCTTGGCTTATTGTTATTTATTTTCCATGATCCTGTTTTTATTATTGTTATCATCCTAGCAAGTACATCTACCGGTCCCTTAGCTAGTCCCAGCTAAGAGCCCCCCCGGTCTGATATTCAGTAACACGTGTTTCAAAAAAGTTTTTCTCTTTCTTCAAATCCAGTACTTCAGACATCCATGGGAATGGATTGCCTGCGCCCGGATACTGTTCTGCCAGCCCGATTTGTGAACATCTGCGATTGGCAATAAATTGCAGGTATTCTTCAAACATGGGTGCGTTGAGTCCAAGTACACCGCGTGGCATGGTGTCGCGTGCGTATTGTGTTTCGAGTTCAACGGCTTCGCGAATCATCTGCACAGCTTCCTGCTGGAAAGATTCAGTCCACAGATGCGGATTTTCAATCTTGATCTGGTTGATGACATCGATGCCGAAGTTCATGTGCATGGATTCATCGCGCAGGATGTACTGAAACTGTTCTGCAACGCCGGTCATTTTATTGCGACGACCCATGGACAGAATTTGTGTGAAGCCGACATAGAAGAATATGCCTTCGAAGATGACATAGAAGGCAATCAGTTCGCGCAACAGTTTCTGATCGTGTTCCGCCGTGCCGGTGTGGAAATTGGGGTCGGCCAGATGTTTGGTGAACGGCAGTGCCCATTCGGCCTTGCGGGCAACGGCTGGCAGCTCACGGTACATGTTGAATATTTCACCTTCGTCCAGGCCCAGTGATTCAACGCAGTACTGATAGGCGTGAGTATGCACGGCTTCTTCGAATGCCTGGCGCAACAGGTACTGGCGGCATTCAGGATTGGTGATGTGCTTGTACACGGCCAGCACCAGGTTGTTTGCAACCAGTGAATCAGCAGTTGAGAAGAAGCCCAGGTTGCGTTTGATGATTGTGCGCTCATCATCGGTCAGGCCGTTTGGATCACGCCATAATGCGAGGTCTGCCGTCATGTTGATTTCCTGCGGCATCCAGTGGTTGGCGCAGCCATCAAGGTATTTCTGCCAGGCCCATTCGTATTTGAAAGGTACCAGCTGATTCAGGTCCGCGCGGCAGTTGATGATCTTCTTGTCATCAACCTGGATACGTTCAGCACCCATCTCGATGTCTTCCAGGCCGGTGCCTGTAAGATCGGTCTCAGGTTCTTCTTCGTGAAATGCCTCAACGGGTGTGGCTGCAATTACGGCTTCATTAGCCGGGGGGGTCGGGTTAACCACGGGCGCAGCGCCTGCTGTATTCATCAATGCTTCATTTGAAACAATACCGTCACCGGCACGAGGGTGATGTTCTTCATGCTGTGGTTTGAAAGCAGGTTCATTGAATTTTGCGAGTGGGTCTTCCCAGTTAAGCATTCTCGGTTACTCCTATTGCCTTGTTATTTTTATTGTTATCCACACTGTCGCTCTTTTCTGACAGCGTTCGTAATGGTTCAAGTATCATCCACCAGGGTTTTATCGCTGATGGTCCTATCGATTGCCAGGTTGTACGTGTTCTTGAAAACCAGACCCGTATGCCATCGTGGCGGCAGAAGTGTGCAACTTCATCGCGCCCCGGTTCATTTAAAATTTCCAGATCATAAAAGATCTGTTTGAGTTCAGCTTTAAGACTCATTACCCGGCATCCTCCCGAGCAAGCGTGCATAAATGTCATTCATCGTCAGCCCTCGTTATTATTTTTATGTGGCAAAAACAATGCGACTCCTGCATATGTTTTTCCTTCCATGAATTATTTGAGCAATTAGTCTGTTAAGTTTTTCCTCGTCCCTTGTACCTATAACCTCGTACCTGAACTACTGGCATGCCTCGCAATCCGGATCCAGGATTGAACATGCTTTTGGCGCTGTTGATCCAGCGGCTTCCTGTGCCGTGTTTTTCACAGCGTTCAACTTGCTTTCGCGTGCTGTATCCATGGTTGATTTTTCAACATGGGTTGCACCCATGGACCTGAGGTAGTACGTGGTTTTGAGGCCACGTACCCATGCCAGCTTGTACAGCGAATCGAGTTTCGAGCCGCTGGGCTCAGACATGTACAGGTTCAAAGACTGGCCCTGGTCGATCCATTTCTGACGACGCGCTGCAGCTTCAACCAGCCAGCGTGGATCGATCTCGAACGCGGTTTGATAAAGCTGTTTCAGGTCCTCAGGTACACGGTCGATCATCTGTACACTGCCATCGTAGTACTTGAGGTCATTGGCCATGACTTCATCCCACAGGCCGCGCTCGCGTAGATCCTCGATCAGGTAGGGGTTCACCACGGTGAACTCACCCGACAGGTTCGATTTAACGAACAGGTTCTGATAGGTCGGCTCGATAGACTGGCTGACACCGCAGATGTTCGAAATGGTTGCCGTTGGTGCAATAGCCATGGTGTTGGAATTGCGCATGCCTGTTCTCTGTACGCGGGCGCGTAATGAATCCCAGTCAAAGGTATGGCTGCGATCAAGGTCCAGATAGCTGCCTCTGCCCTCGGCCAGGTAGTCGATCGAGTCGATCGGCAGTATGCCCTTGCTCCACAATGAACCCTCGAAGCTGGGGTAGCGGCCGCGCTCTTCAGCCAGGTTGGTCGAAGCCTTGATCGCAAAGTAGCTGATAGCCTCCATGGTGCGGTCGGCGAATTCAACCGCTTCTTCTGAAGTGTACGGCACACGCTGCTTGTAGAGTGAATCCTGGAAGCCCATCACGCCCATGCCTACCGGGCGGTGCCTCAGGTTGGAATCACGTGCCTGCGGTACGCTGTAATAGTTGTAGTCAATGACGTTGTCCAGCATGCGCATCGCAGTATTGATGGTGCGCTCCAGCTTGGCTACATCCAGGCCGTTTTCGTTTATGTGCGCCGGCAGGTTGATCGAGCCCAGGTTGCACACCGCGATTTCGGTATCGTTTGTGTGCAGGGTGATTTCAGTGCACAGGTTGGAGCTGTGTACCACGCCGATGTGCTGGTTGGTATAGCGCAGGTTGCATGGATCTTTGAAAGTAATCCATGGGTGGCCTGTTTCAAACAGCATGCTCAGCATCTTGCGCCACAGGCTGGCGGCCTTGAGGGTCTTGTAAACGCGTATCTTGCCATTGGCGGCCATGTCTTCGTACTTGGTATAGGCCTTCTCGAACTTGCTTCCGCTCAGATCATGCAGGTCCGGCACTTCATCAGGCGAGAACAGGGTCCAGTCCCTGTCTTCGGCGACACGCTTCATGAACAGGTCCGGAATCCAGTTGGCGGTGTTCATGTCATGTGTGCGGCGGCGATCATCGCCGGTGTTTTTGCGCAGGTCGAGGAATTCCTCGATGTCGATGTGCCAGCTTTCCAGGTAGGCGCACATGGCGCCCTTGCGCTTGCCACCCTGGTTGACGGCAACAGCGGTATCGTTGGCAACCTTCAGGAATGGAACCACGCCCTGCGACTTGCCGTTGGTGCCCTTGATGTGCGCGCCCATGCCGCGCACCCGGGTCCAGTCATTGCCGAGACCGCCGGCGTATTTGGACAACAGCGCATCATCCTTGATCGAGCTGAATATGCCGTCGAGATGATCCGGTACGGTTGTCAGGTAGCAGCTTGACAGCTGTGGACGCAGGGTGCCCGAGTTGAACAGGGTCGGTGTCGAACTCATGAAGTCAAAAGATGACAGCAGTCTGTAGAACTCGACGGCACGCTCTTCGCGGTTGACTTCGTTGATCGCAAGGCCCATGGCCACGCGCATGAAGAAGGCCTGCGGCAACTCGAAGCGTATATTGTTCGAATGAATGAAGTAGCGGTCATACAGGGTCTGAAGGCCCAGGTAGGTGAACTGCTGGTCACGCTCGACCTGCAACTGCCTGCCCAGGTGGTTCAGGTCGTATTCGAGCAGGCGTGCGTCCAGTAGTTCCAGGTCAACCGCGCGTTTGATGTACTTGTCAAAATAATCTGCATACAGGCCGGACATTTCGCCCTGGGTCGCATGTGTCAGGTTGTTGTAGACGAAGCTGAGCGCCTCGGTACGCATATCATCCAGCAGCAGGCGTGCAGCGGTATAACTGTAATCAGGCTGCCTTTCGATCAGGGTGCGCGCACTCATCACAAGCATGCGTGATACGTCTTTTTCTGGAACGCCATCAAAAAGATTGCGCTCGGTGTCCTGCAGGATTGCGCCGGCATCGACATCTTTAAGACCGTTGCAGGCTTCGCTGACAATGGCATGCAGGCGACGCTTGTCCAGAGCCTGTCTGCTGCCATCGGGCAGGGTGACTTCGATGCTGGTCCCATCGGTAATATCTTCGATGATGGCTTCAGAATGTTGATCCTGGCGGGCGCGGGCATGTTCTTCACGGTAGATAACATAGGCGCGGGCAACGCGCTGGTTGCCGGAGCGCATCAGTGCCAGTTCGACCTGGTCCTGGATATCTTCTATGTGGAAGGTGCCGCCATCAGGGATTCGACGGGTCAGTGCCAGTTCGACCTGTTCCGCAAGATCGCCCACGACTTCATGGATGCGGCTCGATGCCGCCGCGTTGCCGCCTTCGACCGCCAGAAAGGCTTTGGTCATAGCGACGGCAATTTTCTCGCGGTCATAGGCTGTAACCTTGCCGTTTCTGCGAATAACCCTGAATCTGCCCGGTGCTGTGACCGCAATATTGGCTGAATCTGCTGAAATTGAATTGTCGAGTTGAGAGTGCTGCTGGTATTTTGTAATTGGTGTTGTTAGTTCCATTCCCTTTCCACTTGATTGGCTTGTCGTTGTTATTATGCGGGATACTATAGAATGTGGTTTAACCTTAAGTCAAGCACTATATCTTGTGTATATAGTAGTGGAGAAGTGTCTAAAAAACTGTGGATAAAAAATAAAAAAATAAGCCATAACAAGAACTTATAAGGTTAGGGAAAAAGCTGCTTTAGAACATAAGAATTTGCCCATATAAAAATTATTTGTTGCCATATTTAAAATTAATGAGAATTATTCACAAAAATTTAATAGCCGTGTGTTAGGAAAAAATGTATCGCATGTAAACATGCTGCTATGATGTCTCCAGCTTAAAGGTGGATGCTGAATGAAAATAGTTATCGCAATAATCGTAATCGCTGTGTTGATTGTTGTCGCAACATTATTCAAGAACCACGCACCCCTGTTTGATCCGCCAGGTCTGAAGCAAAGACTGGCCGTTTACCTGACGACCAACACGGCCAAAACGTCTGATGACCATCCTTTCCCTGAGCTTCGTACCCCGATATTTAATGTCGGGCCTGATGAGCTGTATATTGCTGTTAAAGATGCGGCGACTGACCTGGGATGGTCTATCATGGACAGTGATGATGTTGAGTGGCGCCTGGATTTGGCGGCAAAGAGCCACTTCCTGTTATTCGTTGATGATGTGAAGGTTGAAATAGAACCCCAGGTCTGCAAGGAGGGGGAAACGAAAACTGCACTGCACATACATTCGCATTCGCGTATCGGTAACGCGGATTTTGCAGCCAATGCTGACCATGTCCAGCAACTGGTCAGGGCGGTCAATAAAAGACTGGAGCTGGGTTTCCTCCATTAACCCGGCTCCAGATTTAAAACGGACTATGCTTACAGCGGACGCTGGTTCCAGCGTATCTGCCATTTTTTGGCAAACGGCAGGTGTTTGCCGTATTCATAGATTGCCAGTCCGGCAACGATCAGTGCGGTGCCCAGCCATACTCTTGTGCTGATGACCTCGTCATTCAAATACGCGCCAACCAGCAGTGCGGTGACAGGCGTTATCAGCGCGATCAGCGCGACACGTTCGGCATTCAGGTTCTTCAATAAATAAAAGTACAGGGGGAATCCTATCGCTGATCCCATGACTGCCAGGTAAAGAATCGATAACAGGGTCACCGTGCTGATGTTGTCGGGCCAGCTTTGCATCAACATGAAGTTGATTAGAAACAGCGGTGTGGCCACGATAAGACTGCCCGTGGTGATCGAAATCGCTGCAATATCAGTCTTCAACTTTTGCAGCAATACTGCACCGAGTGATTGTGAAACTGTACCTATTGTTACGCCGGCTACGCCCATCCATGCGGCATCCGCAAGCGAAAGCCCTTCTGCAAACACAACAACGAGTCCAAGCAGGCCAAGCGACATACCTGTGACACGGCCTGTTGTCAGTTTGTTATCGCGTAATATGAGTGTTGCGAAGGCGCTGGTGATGATCGGCGACAGGCCGAAGATAACCGATATCCATCCTGACGGAATGTATTGCGCCGACCAGTAAACAAAGCTCATGGCGATAAATATGGATAGCCCGCTTACCAGGTAGACCTTGCGGGCATGGCTGTTCCGGGGCAGCGGCAATCCTTTGATGCGGATCATCAACAGCAGCGTCAGCAATCCAATAACCATACGGGCCGCAACACCGAATTCGTAACCGACACCAATACCGCTCCACTGGATCGCCAGCGGTGTGGTACTCCAGATTATGATCACTGTCAGATAGGCTGCAGGAACAGACACAGTTTATATACCTTCAATAGTTATACGTGCTCATTTATCGAGCGGACAATAAAAAAGGCCGCTGGTGGTTAATCAGCGGCCTTCGAAAAAAAGAAAAAGTTCTATCTAGTTTCTACAAGGTGCAACAGGCCGCTGATCATGGCGCCATACAGGCAGTACATGCATGCGTCGAATCGGTGCGTTGAGTCTTGTTGAGTTCATGTGGGGATGCTCACGCGTTTCGACGTGCTTGTCAAATAATTTATTGTCGTGCAGGCATGATCTGGCGGTTTCTGCCAGAT
>CALLCZ010000194.1 GCA_937998645.1 uncultured Gammaproteobacteria bacterium | reverse complement strand
CGATAACAGTCACCCATGCCAAACAGGGCAAAATTATTGTCCGGCTCAATCTCAAGGGCTTTCTCGTAATTATCCATAGCGCGATCGAATTCCTTTCTTCTGCGATAGATATTACCTGTCATGGTCATGACCACCACGTTTTGAGAATTGTTCTTCAACAATGTTTCAAAACAGAGTAGTGCCTTGGTGTCTTCATGCTGTGCGTAGAACACATTACCCAGCCCAAGAAGTGCAAAAGGGTCATTGGTGCTGACTTTAAGCGCATGCTCATAAAATGCAATGGCGTTGTCGGAATCATGAAGCTTGTGATAAGCATCAGCGACACGCACCATGACGTGGCTGTCTTTAGGATTGATTTCAAGATAACGCAACCAGAACGGTATGGCCTGCTGCGGGTCTTTCATGCCACGTCGCGCATCGCCAGCGCCGCGCAACGCGAACAGGTTCTTGTTATCCTCTCTCAGAATAGCATCGTAATATTTCGCAGATTCTTCGAACTTGCACAGCTTGCGATAAACATCACCCAGACCGGCCAGCACATATGGATTATGATTATCCAGTTCGTATGCTTCCAGATAAACCTTTTCTGCGTCCTCCAGCTGTCCCTTGCGAAACAGGCGGCTGCCTTTTTTGGAGAGGTCAATGACGGATTTCTTTGATAATTCGGTCATTTTAATATTTTGTTATTTTTCCCGTACTTGATGGAGTATTTTACACTAGTATTAGCAGCAGATTGTCTGTATAGCAACTAGAATGGGCCATGAATTTCAAAGGTCAGGCCATCCAGCTCATCTCCACTCTTGCCGCGCTGCGAACTGAAGTACAGACGGCTGCCATCCGGACTGAAGGCAACGCCTGCAATTTCGGACATATCATGCCCCGCCACTTCCAGTACCGGATAAATTGCGCCATCGTTCGCAATAACCACAACCTGCATATTGCCACCATCTTCGGCAACATAGAGTGAGCCATCGGACGCGACTGTGATGTTGTCGACACCCGTCAATACAGGATTGATGTATGCGCTGTCATCATAAAGCACACTCAGAACCTGGCTGTTAATGTCAAACACCCAGACACGATTATCGCCCTTGGTCGTGAAATAGACCTTGCCGCCAAAATAGGCAATACCTTCACCACCGTTGAACCGGGTGGCACTGGTTTGAAAGCGGGTTTCGGTACGACTGGCCAACGGGTCCCTGATTTCCTGCCATTCAACCCTGCCGGTATCGCCACTGACAACCCGTGCGGCTTCCAGCTTGCCCGCTGAAAGGTCCGGATAATTGAAGGGTGTAAACCGGTACAGACAGCCATCGACCTGGTCTTCGGTGAGGTATAGTTTTCGATTCAGCGAGTCGACGGCCACTGCCTCGTGTCTGAACACACCCAGTGCCGGCCTGACGACAGCAGCCTCGACACCCTGCGGGTCGCACTCCCACACCCTTCCATCGTCAATCTCTTCACACGAAAGCCAGCTGCCCCAGGGCGTGGCACCACCCGAACAGTTTCGGCTGGTACCCTGCAGCACGGAATAGGCATCGATCAGCTTGCCATCAGCGTCGAAGCGCAGCGCCCCTGCACCGCCCTCAGCATCTCCCAGTTCGCTGTTAGACACGTAAATCCAGCCACCGCCCTGGTCCGCAAAACAGGCCCCGCCATCGGGTGAAGCGTGCCACACGTATTTACAGCCCCCTAGCGGTGAAACGGACGACTCGGCAACGATGCGGGAGCTGTAACCTGCAGGCAGGCGCACCCCGTTTCGGTCCGGGGGTAACAGCTGAACGGGCTCCGGAGCCGCGCGGCTGCTGCCCACGACCAGGTTGGCCCAGAGGGAGCCTGCTCCATAAAGCCCGAGCTTGATCAGGTTTCTTCTGTTCATTTCATTGTTTATTTTCATATCAGCACGCGGCAAGCAGCCATGTTAACTGGCAAAAGCATCGATTTACTTTCAACTGCTGTCACGTACAATGTCGGCAATGGCAGATAATAAAACAAATAAACGCGCCTATCTCGTCGATTCCAGCATATATATCTTCAGGGGCTGGCACGTCTATCCCGAGCACATGACCGATATCGACGGAAATCCGTCGAATGCCGTTTACGGTTTTACCGAGTTCCTGCATGAATTGATCCAGCTGGAACAGCCCGAATATATTGCCTGTGCTTTCGACGCAAAACAAACAAATTCCTACCGCAGGGAAATCTTCCAGGAGTATAAAGCCAACCGCCCGCCCGCGCCTGAAGAACTGAAGAGGCAGTTCAAATACTGCCGCGACTTTTGCCGCGCTGCAGGTATTGCCGATTACTCCAGCAACCGCTATGAGGCTGACGACATCATTGGCACCCTGGCAACGCGACTGCGTGACGAGGGATACGCAATCACGATTATCAGTGCTGACAAGGATCTCGCACAGTTAATCAGGCCTGGCGACATCTGGTGGGATTTTGCACGCGACAAAATCATGCATTATCGCGATGTTGAAAAAACTTTTGGTGTTAATCCTGAACTCATTGCCGACCTGCTGGCTTTATCAGGTGATGCAGTTGACAATATTCCCGGCATTCCCGGTATAGGCTACAAAATGGCATCGAACCTGTTGAAGAAATATCCGGGTATTGAGCATATTCTGGAGAACATCCACAAGATCTCTGAAATGAAATTCAGGGGTTCAGCCCGAATACAGCGCCTGGTGGAAGAGCATAAACACATGCTGCCGATGACCAAGCAGCTGACAACCATTGTTACTGATGCTGAATTCAAGGGCCCGAAACAGGACCTGCGCTGGCACGGTGTCGATGAAAACGCACTGCACACGATGTTCGATCACCTGGATGCAGGGCCGGGACGGCGCGAGCGCTGGCTCAACCTGCAACCGGTTTAGTCCGAAAATAACGCGAAAGACGCGAAGGTTTTTGTAGCCGGGCAAATTGCAAGGTAAGCAGGATTTCGCGATGTCACTGGTTAATTACAAATAGTCCACAGATGAACGCAGATAAACACAGATTTTTTGTCAGCAGTAACAAGATTGTGAGCAGCTCCGAGTTAAGGCAACAGAGAAATTATGCCTATCCGATTTAATCTGCGTTCATCTGTGGACTGATATAGTCTGAACGCCTGACCATGTCGAAAATTGTCCTGTTCAACAAACCCTACGGTGTGCTATGCCAGTTCACCGACAAACAGGGCCGCCCGACGCTGGCCGATTATGTTGATGATAAAAATGTATATGCGGCCGGTCGGCTCGATATGGATAGCGAAGGACTGGTCGTGCTGACAGATGACGGTGCGCTGCAGCATAAAATTACCGATCCGAAAAACAAAATGGAAAAGACGTACCGGGTGCAGCTGGAAGGTGAAATCAGTGATGAAGCATTGCAGGCCTTAACAACAGGAATTGAACTCAATGATGGTAAAACACGACCTGCAAAAGCAAAGCGAATTGAACAACCCGCACACTTGTGGCCACGCGTTCCGCCAATACGTGAACGCAAAAACATACCCACTTCATGGGTAGAGCTAAGCATCAAGGAAGGCCGCAACCGCCAGGTAAGACGCATGACCGCCGCAGTCGGCTACCCGACACTACGCCTGATCCGCTATCGTGTCGGCAGCTGGACGATTGATGGTATCAACAGTGGTGAATTTGTGATTTTGAAAGGCAAAAATTAACCGCAGAGACGCGGAGGCGCAGAGGAACAAAAATATTATGGTTAGTGGTTCTGTTTCTGAATGCTTGCGTTACGCTAAACTAATTTATAAACACAAGAGCAAGGTTTTCTCTGCGTCTCAGCGCCTCTGCGGTGAATAATATTTTCCTTAAAATCTTCCTATACAGCTGGAACAGATAACGACCGCAGGCAATCACTGATTTCATCCGCGCTCACTGATTCGAGTTCTGCATATTCAGACACATTAAACACGCCGCACTCTTCTATCCAGCCGGCGCCGCGTACGCGTTGCGCCACACTTTCACTACCCTGCATCTTTCGAGGCATTACATAGCAGCGTCCGGGCCGGTATAGCAGGTTATAGGGTTGATTGTTGTTATGACATTCATCTATCAGCGCCCAGCTATCCTGCACAGAACCCGATACATAACAATGCATCGGGTAATCGTCGTTACCGCCATTATGTTTCCATTGTTGCTGCTCAATCGGCAGTAACTCTGCACGCACAAAACTCTGGAAGTGAAGTTGATTGACTGAAGCACAGGCGCCCAGGCTGTTGTAGCCGGCACCAAAACCCGGCAACACCAACTGCTGCTGTTCAACCAGGCCCCACATCATGCTGTGATAATCTGCTGTTAAATACTGCGGTATTTGCATGCCCGGATCAGGAACGATGATCAGGTGACAGGGCGCAAATGGAAATTTGTTATAGAGCACTCGCAGCTGTGTATCATGCCAATGGCCTTGCCACAATATTTCCGCGCGCAGGAACGGCTTGTTGAAATTGAACCTGTTTTCATCGAAAGGCTGTTCGATGCTTTCAATGACAGCATTAGATTCACGCACCGGGCGCAAGGCGCGCATGGGATTATAGACAAGCTCCCACTCGTCCCTGTTCTGCCGCTGCCAGCAGGACAATGAATCAATACCAATCGCTTCTATAGCTTCAAATACAGCAAGGTCATCTGCTGTAATATCCAGCCTGCCTTGCCGAATACCACTCTGCACGGCTTTGAAATTAGCATCCAGTTCATATTTCAGGCCATTTCGCAATTCATCATCCTGCATACTGTTTGCCAGCACAAGAATCAACGCGCCTGCCTGATCAGGCGACAGCATGTTACGCAGGGCATTAGTAAACAGATGCTGAAACGCATCTGCGCTATCTGTTACAAACATATAAAAATCAGTTTTTTGACCTGAACTTGCGTTTGTACAAGTAAACAACAAACGGATAAACGAACCAGGACAGTTCCCACATCCACATTCCCGCAGCGAAAGGAATAGTGATCGCCGCGGTGATCGGTTCTGCTTTTATACGCTCGGTTATTGATCTAGCCTCATCGGCATCAAGCTCATCCGTGACCAGCTTGCCTTTATGCAGGGCGTAGTACCATGACGCAAAGGAGAATACGCCCAGAAGGCAGGCCATCGAACTCTCAAAGATACGCGCAGCTGCATTCGCCTCGAAACCAATACCCACCCGTATCGCATACAGAAACAGCAACAGGGAAAATATTTGTGCGATAGAAAGTCCAATATGCCAGCTGTCAGTACGCACCAGATACTTGAACAGCAGATTGCTCTGTATCCAGTAGATGATTACGATAATCAACGCAATAATAGCTACAGCGAAATTCAACCCGCTGTCGATTATCATATCCTGCAGAGAATTCCAATCCGGGCTCTCTTCCGGGCGTGGCAACAGCGTGAACAGTCGCCAGATGGTAATACCGTAAACAACATCGATCAGCGTTTCAAGCCGTCTCAGCTGTCTTTGCTCACGCACTACTACTGACATAAGCCTTCATACCAACATGAAAAACATATGATCCGTTATAGACATATGCGTAAAGATTAACGCTTCTATCGAACCAGCTTGGTCATCTTTGATCCTTCAAAGGTCAGGTTATACATTAAGCCCTTATTGGAAAAGATAAAGCCTATGATTGGTTCCTGTGCCGTGTTGGAACTCAACTCACCACCGGCACCCAGCTCGGCAACGGCCACACTGCCATCGACACCTGCTTCCCAGCCATCACTGTTGCGAAATTTTTTCAGCACATCATCATTCATAAAAAGAATAACCTGTGACTTCTGTTGTGCGCCAAACTGTAAGCCGATCGATGCACCTGCTGTGCTGTAATACTCAACTGTCTTGCCTTTAACCAGTAATGCGCCTTCACCGTATTCACCGCCGACACCAAACCCTGCCTTTATAACCTTGGGAAATATCAGCATACCTGAAGCTTTTTCAGACAACGCCTTGCCGGCCTGTGATTTTTCGTAAAACTCTGCAATCGATGCTTTTACGTCTGCGTCAATTTCTTCTTTAGATGCTGAAAATACCGGTGAGGCAATAAACATCGCCAGCAGCATAACGAAAAGTGTGGTTCTTTTGTTTTTCATAAAGTAACTCCAGAATATTCTAGTTTAGTATCAGGCAGTAAACTGCTCTCGAAGTATACGCTCTTCCAGTGAGTGGTCTTTATCGAAAAGCATTTGTACAGAATGTGACTGGTCTTCGCGCATCGTTACTGTCACCACGTTGAGAATGTCCCTGAAATCAGCGCTCGTTACCAGCGGCCTTTTCTCAGGATCAAGGTTCACCATGGTGATAGTGCAGGTATGCGGCAGTAGTGCGCCCTTCCAGCGGCGCGGACGAAACGGACTTACCGGTGTAAGCGCCAGCAGGTTGGACCCGAGAGGTATGATTGGACCGTGTGCAGAAAGATTATATGCGGTACTGCCAGCTGCCGTTGAGACAATCAGGCCATCGCCAATGTACTTTTCCAGCCGTTCCACATCGTCAACGGAGACGCGTATATTGGCCGACTGGCCTGAAGCCCTGATGACGGCAACCTCATTGAATGCCAGCGCCTCTTCTGTCTTTCCCTCGGTCGTTAAGGCTTTCATTGCAATCGGGTGCAATACAAACGAATCAGCGGACAATATTCTTTGTGCAAGCTTTTCCGTGCTGTAATCGTTCATCAAAAAACCAATCGTGCCACAGTTCATGCCATAAATCGGCTTGTTGAGGTGCATGTATGAATGCAGTGCATGCAACATCAAACCATCACCACCCAGTGCCAGAATCACATCACTGTCTTTTGGTGGCACGAATGAACACACAGCAGATAATTCGTTGTAATGCTCTGTGGCCACTTTTGAACCGGAATGGACACAGGCTATACGCAGCTGCGACGCATCTAAAGGCTCAAGCGAATTTACTTTTTGTTGCATGAATCAGTACACCTGTGACGTGTTTGAACCCGGCCAGGGCTAGGGCATACTGCGTTTGCTGTTCAGCCATTTAACCAGCGGCTCCCAGTTCTCGATGTCCTGCCACACCTGGGAAGGCGCCATCTCGTAAATACCCACGCCACGCTCTTCAGCCTTGATGTAGTTTTGGGTGTCACGCAGTGTCGCCACATAAGGCACCTTGAGCTTGCGCAGAAACTCATAAAGCTCAATGAAGATGAGGGTGTGTTCACGCACACGGTTGGCAACCACGCCGATTTTCACTTCACCACGCTGCACACGGCCTGATGACTGCAGCTCCTGCATGTATGTTGTTGCGGCACGCATATCTATGGGTGATGGCAGCACCGGGAACAGAATCGTTTCTGCCTTGCGTAACAGCTGGGTCAATTCAGTACCGTGTACCCGCGCCGGAGCGTCCATGATGACAACATCGGTATCACGGGAAGGACGAACAGGATCTTTCCAGGCGGCGATTCCCTGTATTTCCGGCCATTCCTCTCCACGCGCCTCCAGCCATGCCATACTGGAACCCTGGGGGTCATAGTCCGCCAGTACGACCTTTTTTTCTTTTTCCCAGGCATAGTAGCTGGCGAGGTTGGTTGCAATCGTACTCTTGCCACAACCGCCTTTGGCGTTCAAAACCAGAATGGTACGCATACGTATCCTCCTCGTTCAGTTCTGCTTTCAATAATGCACAGCATGATACACGGATATCATCGAGGCTTCACCATGGTCTCGATAACGCATCTAATGGTGCGTGCTGCACCATATCTGTGCAATTATGCCCATCCGTTTATCTTCATGAAAACTTTAAAGCGCTGTAACCATATTGTAATTATTGAATTTTATTCTTTTTGCCACATTTGGCCCGATTCTTGCTCCTTGAAATCGCATTAATCAACTGAGAGCAATACCCAGGAAAAAATATCATGGATACACACGACAGGAATCTTTTTCTGATGATGTTTATGGCGGCTGCACTTGTCAGCCTGAACTTCTTTGCGGTGATTACCGGTGTCGCGGACGGGTTCTACAACCAGTTTACCGAGTTTTTGAAGCCAATATTTTTGAACAGGTACTAGGTACTAGGTTCTGGATCCCAGGTATCAGAACCCATGATCCAGAACCTGGAGCCTGATTTTAAAGTTGTTTCACTCCGGATATCAGCTCACCCACCGCCTTCTGACCATCACCGTAGAGCATACGGGTGTTGTCGGCATAAAACAGGTGGTTTTCAATCCCGGAGAAGCCGGCACCCTGGCCACGCTTGATCACAATCGTGTTTTGTGCCTTGTCGGCATCGAGTATCGGCATGCCATAGATCGGGCTGTCCGGATTGCTGCGCGCCACCGGATTGACCACGTCATTGGCGCCAATCACCAGCGCCACGTCAGCCTGCGGAAACTGCGGGTTGATGTCTTCCAGGTCGTAAATCTTGTCGTATTCAACTCCAGCCTCGGCCAGCAGCACATTCATATGCCCCGGCATACGCCCGGCAACCGGGTGAATCGCATATTTAACATTCACGCCACGTGATTCCAGTATATCTTCCAGCTCCTTGAGCTTATGCTGCGCCTGTGCAACCGCCATACCGTAGCCGGGTATGATAATGACATTGCTCGCATAGGCCATCATAATGGCAGCATCCTGTGCCTGGATTTCCTTCATGCTGCCTTCGATGTCTTCTTCTACTGCAGCACCACCATCGCTGCCAAAGCTGCTGAACAAAACATTGGCCAGCGAACGGTTCATGGCCTTGGCCATCAACTGGGTCAGCAGTGTACCCGATGATCCCACAACGGTACCGGCGATAATCATCGCAGCGTTATTCAGCACAAATCCCTCAAACGCAACCGCGAGTCCGGTCAGGGCGTTGAACAGGGAGATCACAACCGGCATATCAGCACCACCAATCGGCAAGGTCACCATTACGCCGAGTACTATTGCAAGTATAAAGAACAGGATGACATGATCGAAACTTACCGGGTGGCCAGTAGCGATCCAGAAGCCGGTGACACACACGGCTGCAAACAGACCCAGATTGATGAACTGGTGGAAGGGTAAACGCATCGTCTTTTTCATCAGGCCCTGCAGCTTGGCGAATGCCACACCCGAGCCGGAGAAAGAAACCGCACCAATGACGGCACCGAGTACAGCCAGAACCTGCACCACCAGACCATGGCTTTCACCACTGCTGGATAATTTAACCAGCTCGACGGCAGCAATTGCAGCCGCGGCACCGCCACCCATACCGTTATACATCGCGATCATTTGCGGCATATCTGTCATCGCAACACGCTTGGCCGAGATATAGGCAACTGCTGAACCTGCAGCGATCGCTGCGAGCATCAATATCATGTTGATATCGAGTGCAAGATGGATCTGCGGAACACCAAAGGTAATCAGTGTTGCAGCCACCATCGCTATCCCCGCGATGACGATTCCGCCACGCGCAGTAACCGGTGAAGACATCTGCTTCAAACCATAGATAAAGATGAAAGCAGTGACGAAATAGGTGATATCAACAGCAAGACTTACCATTATTTATCTCCCTTGCTGCTCTTGAACATTTCCAGCATACGCACCGTGGCGACATAGCCGCCGACTGCATTGCCCGCTCCCAGCGCTACCGCAAAAAAGCCGATGGCCAGTTCCAGCGTACCTTCAGCATGGCCCAGTGCAATCATGGCTCCTACCAGTACGATGCCATGCACGAAGTTCGAACCCGACATCAGTGGTGTATGCAGAATCACCGGTACGCGACTGATAACCTCGTAGCCGGTAAAGGCGGAGAGCATGAATATATATAACGCGGTAAAACCTTCGATCATTTGTACTGCTCCGCTTTGACTTCGCCGCCATGCGTAAGCACACAGCCGGCAATTACTTCATCTTCGAAATCGAGTTCGAGTTCACCGCCTTCCTTGATGAATGGCGATACCAGGTTGAACAGGTTCTTGGCATACATCTCGCTGGCGTGAACGGGCAATTCACTGGCCACATTCAATGGCCCGTGTATGGTTACGCGATCCTGGTAATCCACGGTTTCACCCGGTTTGGTGAGTTCGCAGTTACCGCCGCCTTCCGAGGCCAGGTCGACGATCACGGCGCCGACTTTCATCTCGCTCACCATGGCTTCGGAGATGATCTTTGGCGATGGACGGCCCGGTATCGCCGCTGTTGAAATGATCACGTCAGCCTGTGCAACATGTTTGGCCAGTACTTCCTGCTGCTGCTTCTTTTCATCTTCAGTCAGTTCACGCGCATATCCGCCTGTACCTTCTGCACTGACGCCGGTATCAATAAATTTACCGCCGAGCGATTCGATTTGCTCGCGGGTCGCGGAGCGCACATCAAAGGCCTCGACAATGGCGCCCAGGCGCTTCGCCGTTGCAATCGCCTGCAGCCCGGCCACACCCGCGCCGATGACAAGCACCCTGGCCGGACGTATAGTGCCTGCTGCGGTGGTCAACATCGGAAAGAAAACCGATGCCAGCTGCGCTCCCATGAGTACACCCATGTAGCCTGCCAGCGAGGCCTGTGAAGAAAGCGCGTCCATTGACTGTGCGCGCGTGATGCGCGGCACCAGCTCCATCGCCAGACTGGTGATTTTCTTGTCGCACATCATCTTGATCATGTCCGCATTTTTATGCGGCGCCATGAAGCTGACTATAACTGCGTTGTCATTTATTTTCGACAGCTCTTCCGCAGTTGGCGGCTGCACCTTGAATATCAGGTCAGCGCCTTTATACAGGGCATCAGCGTCATCAAGCAGCTCGACACCCTCGAATGCCTCGTCACTAAAATGGGAGGAAAGTGCTGCGCCTTTTTGCATCATCACCTTGACACCCATATCGGTCAGCTTTTTGGCCACCCCGGGTTCCAGTGCGATGCGGCGCTCGTTTGTTATTGTTTCTTTAGGTACAGCCAGCCTTATCGGCATGTCCAGCTCCGGCACTTACGAAAAAAAGAGAGTATATTACAGAATTCTGATTTTTGTTCTATACAAGCTGCTATAAATACCTATAACGTTCAGGCTTGTAGAAAGCTGTTGATTCTGTCACCCTTTAAATCCGTTTAAATTTACGCAACCAGACAAGAGTGAAAACCAAGGAATACACCTACCAACACGGCTCCAAGGAAAAGCTCGGCATACTCATGGTGAACCTGGGTTCGCCCGATGCACCGACTGCTTCAGCAGTACGCCGTTACCTGGCCGAGTTTTTGTGGGATCCCCGCGTGGTCGAGTTTCCACGATTGCCCTGGTGGCTGATTCTGCATGGCATCATTCTGCGTTTACGCCCACGACGTTCCGCACGTGCCTATAAAAAAGTCTGGAGTATGGAGGGTTCGCCACTGGTCGCCACCTCAAAATTACAGGCACAGGCGATCGAGAAAAAAATTCAGGAGAGGTTTCGCGGCAATGTACTCGTCGACCTGGCCATGCGTTACGGCAATCCATCGATAAAAAGCGGACTCGAGGCATTACGCCTGGCCGGCGCACGCCGCTTGCTGATCCTGCCGCTATACCCGCAATACTCGGCTACCACCACGGCCTCGGTATTCGATGAAGTGACCAATGTGCTGCAAAGCTGGCGCTGGCTGCCCGACCTGCGCTTCATCAACCACTATCACGATCATCCGAAGTACATCAGTGCACTGGCTAACAGCATCAGGCAACACTGGGCAGAACATAAACGCGGTCAGAAACTGCTGTTCTCGTTTCACGGTATTCCGCAACGCTATTTTGACCAGGGCGATCCCTACTTTTGCCACTGCCAGAAAACAGCACGCCTCGTTGTTGAAGAACTGGAGCTGGAAGACAGCGAATGGCAGGTCGTGTTTCAATCACGCTTCGGCCGCGAGCCCTGGCTGCAACCCTATTGTGACAAAACACTGGAACAACTCCCGGATAACGGTGTGCGTAGCGTTGACATTATCTGCCCCGGTTTTTCCGCAGACTGCCTGGAAACACTGGAAGAAATCAACATGGAGAATCGCGAAATCTTCCTTCAGGCAGGCGGCGAAGAGTATTCTTACATACCTGCCTTGAATGCCAGCACCGAGCACATCGATGTCATCTGCGAAGTACTGACCGCACACATGTTCGGCTGGCCTGAAACCATGCCCAACTGGGATGCCGGTGAACGCGCGGTGGAAGAAAAACACTCGCGTGAACGCGCACTGGCGATGGGCGCGAAAAAGTAGTGGCGAGGGACAAGGGACGAGTGGCAAGGTTTATCTTTTGATTTACCTCGCCACTCGTCCCTCGTCCCTGAGCCCTCACCCCGATTACCGGTTTTTTATTCTATGAATAAAAAACCGGTAATCGGGGTAAGCCGCTGCCTGCTTGGACACGCGGTGCGTTACGACGGTGACTCTAAAGCCAACACGGTTGTCATCGAGCAGCTTGGTGATTTGTTTGAACTGGTTCCCGTATGCCCCGAAGTCGAAGCCGGGCTTGCAGTACCACGACCGCCGGTGCAGTTGACCGGCAGCATTGATCATCCACGCATGACCGGTCGCAATGTTCCGGGCCTTGATGTGACCGAAATGATGCTGGCTTATTGCAACTCCCGCCCTGCCGAACTAAACCAACTGTGCGGTTTTGTCTTCAAGAGCCGGTCACCCAGCTGCGGCCTGAACAGTACGCCCGTGTTTATCAATGGCGAGTGTGTCACCGAAACCAGCAGCGGCCTGTTTGCTCGAGCCATGACGACCGTCTACCCGGAACTGCCGGCGATTGAAGAGAGTGAACTCGAGATGCAGGATAAGTATCAGCAGTTTATCGATGATGTATTTCAATACCAGTAGCCCGTCGAACAGCGTGTAGGGTGCAATAGCGTAGCGTATTGCACCAATAAACATCCGGTGGATTACGGCTAACGCCTAATCCACCCTACAGGAATGCGAACCACGAGCGCCCGGTAAGCATTTATTGGGTTACGTTTTTTGTGCGAACAAATGCGATAAATAAATGTTCGCGACGAATGTCGCTCCTACGACAAAACAATAAAATCCTCTGCGTACTCTGCGTCTCTGCGGTAAACAGAAAACACCCACGGTCACATTTCGTTTCACTCAAAGGAGCCAGGCAGTAAACATCAAATCCGCAATGTCACACCGAGCATAATGCGCAGGTCGCCTGTATCTTCACCCTCGCTTTCAAGCATGTCCGCGGTATTACCGAAATTTCCTTTCCAGGTGAATCCTGTATAGGGCGATATGCCTTTGGTGATCCAGTAGCGTAGACGTAAACCCAGATCGAGGTCAGCCAGACCCGAACCAATGCTTCTGTCAGGATCGTCTTTACTGTAGAAATTGGCTTCAAGATCGGGCGTCAGCGACAACTTATGGGTGAACCAGTGCTGGTAAGCTATTTCCAGCCTTGCTGCCAGGCGGCTGGATTCACCTATAAAGAAGCTGGCATCTGCCCCAATCTTGTATGGCAGTACGCCTAACAAGCCAAACCCCAGCCAGTCTAGCTCAGGTTCTGGCTTGAGATCACGCCTCCAGCCAAGCTGAACGCCGATGTACGGCTTTATGGTACGGCTGTAAAAAAGCCGTATTTCGGCACTGTCAGCGTCTCCGTGTTGAGTACTTCCCTTGGCAGTCAGCCAGAATGTATTCAGGTCCTTGCCAACCGAGACGAGACCGGCCCACTCACCATATTGATTATCGCCACTGGTACTGAACTGTCTCTCGAGCTTGCCGATCCTGATCAAGTATTTCCAGGTATCGTCTTTATCGGCCATTGGACCCGAAGACTTCTCTTTATTTTCGGCTTCAGCCACAACATATGAGGAGTACAACAACAGGGCACAAAGCAGGGTAGAAAACTTTTTCATAACACTACTGAATACTCACAGTTATGGCCTGTTCATTTTATGCTGAACCTGTGCTGCGGGTGATTTGCAACATGCTGTCGACATAGAACCGTACAGCCAGTGCCTGTTATACAAACAAGTGATTAATCAGTCTGTTTTAGAAAACAGTGAATCTTGAAGTGGATTCGTTATAGCGTATGAAGATATACCAGACAGCCAGCAATGCATAGGTCAGCAGCAGGCTGTATTCCCAGCCACCAAACATGTCCGGCATGAAGGCCTGGAAGCCCAGACCGGTGATTTCGGCAACACCATCGAGGAAGTCGATATCAAAGTCAGGCGTCAGTAAACCGAAGTCACCTAAAATCGCGCCCACAGTCGAGCCACTCCAGGCAAAGAACACCACTGCAACAACCAGCTTGAGGTGGCCCTCGCCGATGCGCCATAACGAGCCCGACGCACAACCGCCGGCAAACACCATGCCGATACCGAAGATCAAGCCACCCAGCCCTGAACCCAGCCAGAAGCGTGAAGGAATCGCGAGATAGGGATCAACCGTTCCATAAGAAATCAGCGCTGCGCCCACGGGCGCACCCAGCGCGACCGCGAGAATCATGGCCTTGGTCATTTCGCCTTCCGCCGTCATAAACGGCTCACGAAATACACGCGACAGGCAGAATCGCGAACGGTGCAATACAAAACCGATACCGAAACCGGCGAGAACCAGCAAGGCGCGCACCGCCTTTTTGTCTTCACCCGAATGCCACCAGTTCAATGCCCACAGCAGGATAAAAATGGCAACCACTGCACCGAACCAGGGATACCATTTCTTTAATCTTGCCGGCCACACGGGGTAAGGTGAGCATCCCCAGGTAATGTGTTCCATGGTCCAGAGTAGCAGCTTCAAACCGATGGCGGCACCGACCAGCAAACCCGTCCACATCGCCCAGCCCGAGGCCGAGGAAAATGTCAGTGGTACAAAGAAACCACCGGTGGTGCAACCACCTGCCAGGGTTGCACCGATGCCCATCAGCGTACCACCTGCAGCGGCCCAGATGTATTCAAGCGGAGGTGGACGGTTGATTTGAAATTGACGGGACAGCAAGGCTGCGCTGAATGCGCCCAGCACCAGGGTAATATTGGTTAGTGATATGCGATGCATCAACGGACTTTCCAGTTGCTCCTTGATGCCGAGCACGGAACCGAGACCGATGGCATTGTTGAGGTAATCACCCCACAGCTTGAGGCCGCCGAATACACCCCAGAACAGTCCTGAGCCCATCAGCACAGCCATAATGATTACCAGTAATATTGCACCGGTGTAAGCGGACCATGGCTCAACAAATACAGACTGATAGTCCTGCGTGAAACCATGCAACCATTTCGGCTTGTTTGCACTCTCATTCAATGAACATCGCCCGCACAGCTATCTGACTAAAGAAGCTATTCACAGCGTGAAGGCTGGTCTGAATCTTTCGCAGTGTGATTCAGGAACGCCTTTACATCTTCCAGCAATTGCTCATCGGGAATTTTCAGCATTTTCGCTGCCGCCCTGTTCGTGTCCTTGATGCTCTCGCGGTATTCCTTGCTGACAAAGTAGCTGGCTGCATATTTTGCCGGCGCATCCTGAGGCCCGTGGATATTTTTTTCAAAATATTCTGCCCACTCCGCCTTGGTTTTTTCCGCCGGTGAAATCTTGCCACCGGCCTGATTGACATGGCAGTCAGTGCAGACCATACGATAATAGATACGCCCCTTCTTCCAGTTGCCTTTCGCCGCTTCAACCACCGGTGACACAGCGAGCAAAATAACAACGAGCACAGCGAAGACGCTTTTATGTCGTTTCATGTTATATCTTTATACCCATGCAAAATTTTATACACTATGGCAGTCAATTATGCGTTAGCTGTAAAAATAAAATCATTCTTCTTCTGCATCCGGATCAATCTCTTCCCTGCCGGTAATCATCGCCTTCATGTGTGCCATGACTGTACGACCGGTAGTAATCAGGTATAAGTGTGCGATTAAAAACACCAGCATCATGAATGCAGCCAGCGCATGAAAGAACGCCACCTGCTCCAGCGCCAGGTATTGATCAAGGCCCCAGTCATCCCATTTAGCATAGAACAGGTAGGCCCAGCCGGTAAGCCAGATCATGGGTGAGATGACGACCCAGAGAAACAGGTAAGCCAGACGCTGCAGCGGATTATGCTTTTTCAGCATGGTCTGGCGAAACGGGTGCGGCGCACGGATAAAGATCCCAAGCAGGTAGTACCGGACCATGGCATCGACCTTTTTCAATGTCGGAATATATTGCTTCCATTCACCAGTGGTGAAATGCCAGAAGATCGCAAATATCCACAAGGTAACCAGCGACCATGCCGCAGTCCTGTGCGTGGTTACCGCGTCTTCAAACCCCAGCAAATCATAGGAGCCATGGATTTCAAAGCCTGAAATTAACAACACAAGTATTAACAAAGCCTGTGACCAGTGCCAGAAGCGCTCGAAGCGCTTGAATATCATAACTCTGACGGTCATTAGCGCTTACTCCATAAATTACTGACGATACGCCCAAAACCATGCATCAAAACACCGACCAGGGTCAACAGTGTTATAAACCAGCCGGCCGTATCGAGCCTCACGCTGGCATCACGGCTTGGGATATAGATTCCCTCGATATCCTTCAAGCGGCCGTTCTTGCTATGACACTCATCGCAGCCGACCGCATCCTCAGCTGGCGCCACCATGTGGTTAATCGGCCAGGACATCTGTGTTTTGATGAAATCCACTTTCCCCGAGAATGGCTGCCCGGCACTGAGCATACCCGCGGTTATCGCTTTCTCCCAGTCAAAATTTTTCCAGTAGGCATCTTCGTTCAAGCCGGTTGTGTGCGGCACCACCAGAGTCCCCATCACCGGGTCATAGGGCTGCACACCACGAAAAACCTTGACCGGCCAGATGCGCGATTTGCCATCATCCGGACTGCCGCCGAAATCGTTGATGGGCACGTAACCATCTTCGTTGACAACCGCCTTCTCATTGAGCAGCAGGTACCTGACTTCACCATTGAACCAGATGTACTCCGGCTCGACATTCGCTGCATAGGTGAATGTACCCCGCTTGCCGTGGTACACCAGGTTGCCATCGACCCTCTGCTGTAAAGGATTACCGCTCTCATCAAGCTTGCCTGCAGTGGACCAGTCCCAGGTCACCCTGGTAGCGACACCGCCACGCGCAATCCTGGGAATGTGACAGGTCTGGCAGGCGATCTTTTTCGCATGATTATTCAGCCTGGATTTATCGACTTTCTTATGCGGCTTGTTGCCGTGGCAGGCACGGCAGTGCGCATTATTTTCTTCCTCGAACTGTTTTCTATGAATATGGTAATCCTCGCTATGGGCCGCCTCCGGCGTATAGCGACTACCCGCAACATCGTGCTCTACATGTCGATGGCAGGTCGCACAGGTGAAATCTTCGCCGACCGCATCCATATGCACATCGAGTTCACGCTCGGGCACGGCCAGCGAATCATCCATATCGCCATGCTTGACGCCGTTGCCGCCGCCACCGAAAAAATGACAGGCGCCGCAGGTATCACGGCTGGTTTTATCGACCTGTTGTGCAACGTGCTTCAGGTCTACAGTATCTTTTGGATGACCGGCTTTGCCCGGCGGTTTGCTGTATGTGCCCGTACTGTCATGGCATACCAGGCAGTCAACACTTTCCTCAGAGGTAAAATCGAAGGTTTCGTCTTTCCAGCCATAACCTATATGACAGGCCGTGCAGTAGGCAAAATTAGATTGCGGCGTGATACAGAAATTATTCAGAATATTGCGCTTGCCAAGCCGCTGCTTGTTGTCGGGATTTAGAAACTCCCATGTCCAGTGGTTGGTTTTATGAATCTGCTTGGCAGCTTCTGTGTGGCATTTGATGCAGGCCCTGGTGACCTCCGGGCCGGACTTGAAATCCTGCTGCAGCTCCTTGAACCTGGTGTGATCAGCTGTTGACACTGCATATGATGTGCCCGAAAAAGCAGCCATGAGCAGTAACAGGCTGCAATAACCGAGTACAGCGCCAGCAATCCGTTGAATGTACGATAGTTTCATAAAGGCTTTTGAATTTCCTACAGACCAACACTAACAATATTTATAAAACATATTCTACTGCTACAGGCCATTATTTCTTGAGATAAGGCAAGAAAACTTCAATTAGTATTATCACACAATTCAAAAAGGGTTTTATTTAGATATACTGAGTTACAAACCATTTATCCGGCGTTGAAATGAATCTAAACAGTCATAAGCTTCTGGTGGTATTGGCAGCTGCATTGTTAATACCTGGCACACTATTAATCGCTGCCGAGACTGACACACCGGCCAATAAGGCCGTTGACTGGTACGACCCGGACGCTGACGAGCCAACCCCCGTTGAAATCGACGCTGCAGATACCATCGAAGCCGGACAGGCAGAGCATGCTTTCATGCAGGCTAATCCCTGCGAAGGCATGGAGAAAGGCGACTATCTCGGACCCAATGTCTGCGCCGATTGTCACCAGGATAAAGTCGATAATATGAAGACCAGCCCGCATGGACAGGCGGCAGATGCACGCACACCTTACGGTCGCGAGGGTTGTGAAACCTGCCACGGCCCTGGCATGCTGCATTTTGAAACCGAGGGCAACTGTATTATCAGCCTGACCGGCCGCTATGGCGAATCGGTCGAACAGCGCAACGGTATCTGCCTTCAGTGCCACCAGAGTGGCAAACGCATGCACTGGTCCGGCAGCACGCATGAAGCAGAAGACCTTGCCTGCGTAAGCTGTCATTCTATCCACAAAAAGCACGACGTTACTGAACGCACCGCCGAGACTGAAGTGTGCTACAGCTGTCATCAGAACATCCGGGCACAGACGTTCCGTGTATCCAGGCATCCGATCAGGGAAAACAAGGTGATTTGCAGCGATTGCCACAATCCGCACGGTTCAGCAGGGCCTTCTTCATTGAAGCAATTCACTATAAATGAGAACTGTTATAGCTGCCACGCCGAAAAACGCGGGCCCTTCCTGTGGGAGCACCAGCCGGCCTCCGAAGACTGCACACTCTGTCATAACGTGCATGGCTCGAATCATGCTGCGTTGCTGAACAAACCGGGTCCGCAGTTGTGCCAGCAATGCCACTCTGCCCAGGCCGGCGGCGGTGCTCGTACTCATATCGGCCGCTTCCTGGATTACGGCAATGCGTCAGACCCGGGAGTCAATCGCTTCGTCGTCGCCGCCAATTGCGCCAACTGCCACAGCAAGGTTCATGGCAGCAATCATCCATCAGGACCCAAATTGCAACGATAAGGCCTCAAAATGTGCACTGATCAGACAGCGAGGAGAGCATGAAAACAAGAACATCACTGCTGATTTTTTCCCTTGCAAGCGCTGGACTGGTTAGCGTCAACACGTTCGCACAGGATAATCCAGACCAGGAAAATGCTGCCACGGAAGCGTTTACGGAAGAATCCAAGCAACCGGCCAAGGACAGCGAACCACTCGTTCCCGAGGCGTTTATTTCCGAACCGGTTTACAGTGACATCGAGCTGGGCATCGGTTATGTCGCGGATGATGCCTACTTCTTTGGCCGCTATAATGGCCTGCAGACCGAGGGGGCTTACCTGGTTGGTGATATCGATGTCAGGGAATTCAATGAAAACGGCCGCTTCTGGAATGTTCGAGGTACCAACCTGGGCCTGGAATCGCGCTACCTGCGTCTCGAAGGCGGTAAACAGGGAAGCCACAAGTTCTTCCTCGAATGGGACGAGCTGCCCAACTACAGGAATAATACGGGACAGACGCCGTTTGATGGTGTCGGCACAGACAATCTGACGCTACCATCAGGATATACTGGCACAGGTGATCTGGACACCTACCTGCACGGCTTCGAAGTGCAAACCAAACGTGAACGCATCAAGGCAGGCGCCAGTTTTATCGCAAAACAGCGCTGGCTGTTCGATATCGACTTCAGCCACGAACACAAGCAGGGGGTCGATGTTATCGGTGGTGCCATCTACAATGGCACGACTAATGTGGTGCGATTTACCAGTACTTCGCTGTTGCCGGAACCCATCGACCAGGACACGGACCTGGTCAATGCCACGCTGAGTTATGCCGGTGAAGAGGGCCAGGTCGATCTCACTTATCACGCGTCTTTTTTCAACAACACCTATGCATCACTGAGCTGGCAGGATCCATTCAACCCTGCAACAGGTCAAGGCAGCATGGCACTGGCGCCTGACAACGAATTTCACCAGCTATCACTCACCGCTGGTTATTCGCTGCCCTACCGCAGCCGCCTTACAGGCGTTGCCTCCATGGGTCGCATGACCCAGAACCAGAATTTTCAGCCGTACTCTGTCGGTGGAACAGTACCGACCAACGAATCCCTTGACGGTGAGGTCTGGGTATTGAATGGTCAACTCAAGCTGTCATCACGCCCGATTACCAAGCTGCGCCTCAATGCGGATCTGATTTACGACGAACGTGACAACCAGACTCCGGTGGAGACTTATAGTTATACCGTGCTGGATTCTACTGTGCCTGGTGGCGCAGTAACGAATAATCCCTACAGCTATAAAAAAACCCGCTTCAACCTGGACGGCAATTACCGTTTCAATGCCATTGTAAGCCTGCGCGGCGGCTACAAGTACAACGCCATGGAACGCAGCAACTTCAATGCCGGACGTGAAGACACCGATGAAAACACGCTGTTCGCCAAGTTGAAACTAAAGCCGCATTCAACCATTGACCTTGAACTTTATGGCGAAGCAGGCAGCCGCGATGGCAGTGACATCATCTTCGACGTAAACAATTATCAAAACACGTTGATGCGCAAGTACAACCTGGCTGACCGCGACCGCACCAAGCTGGGCGCACTGATCAATTACATGGCAACGGAAAAGCTGTACCTGGGCGCGCGCGCGGATTACAGCGAGGATGACTATACCGATACCGAGATTGGGCTGACCGAAGCCAGCCAGCCGACCGTGACCGTTGATTTCTCCTACACGCCGGTCGATAACCTGACCACCTATGGCTACTACACCTGGGAAAACATACAGTCCAGCCAGAATGGAGAGGATGAGACTACATTAGGCGGAGGCGGAGGAACTGCGATTCCTACAACGGGCCCCTGGCAGGCCGATTATGACGATACTTTCGATACCGTGGGTGTTGGCGCCAAATGGACAGATCTCGGCAAGTGGGACATCGGAGCCGACCTCCTCTATAGCAAGGCCGTTGGCCATATCGAGATGACACACGAGGACCCTTCCATCACGGAAGACCAGTTCCCTGATAACCTGACAGAGATGTACAGCATCAAGCTGTGGACCGACTACAACTACAGCAAGCGGCTGGTATACAAGTTCGGCTACTGGTACGAAGAATACCTTGCAGACAACTGGGCAATCGATGGCCTCGATCCCTACGATCCGGCAGTGGTTGCCAACACCCTGCTGCTCGGCAACGAAACCATGGATTACGAAGTGCGTGTATTCACGGTATCGGCCAGTTACAAGTTTCAATAACGCTGTTATAGCTTCAGCATCAAACACTAACGACTGCCTTGATAGTGCTCAGGGACGAGTGGCGAGGGGCAAGGTTTAGTGGTCAGGCGATTATCATTCTGTTTGGTTTTTGCCACTCGCCACTCTTCCCTCGCCACTTCGTTCTACTTCACATGGCATAGCTTGCACTTTTTCTTTACCGGCCCTGCCTGCCCCCCGCTGGCTACCGTGTATTCATGGCAACCAATGCAACGTGTATGAAATACTGTCTTGGTCTTTGGTGGCGCAGCTTCATCATCTTTATCAACTTTATGCTTATGGCACTCGTGGCAAGGCTGCATTACGGTATCGGTCGGTTGATGCTTGTGATGGCAGGTCGTGCACTGTGTAATACTGAGATCTGCATGTTTCTTGTGCGCAAAAGTCACATCGCCCAGCTTGCTTGGAAACTGGATAACTGTTTTATTTTCCGGAATCGTCAAGCATGCTGCCATCACGCTGCTGGCAATCAATGAAAGCAAAACAAAGATGGTAACTTTTAAACGCATTGAACGGCCCTCAAATAATGTTATTCAAATATAACAGTTACATGCCTCGTTGCCATGAGACCTTTAAATCATTCCTGGATAGCAGGTCGAAGTTACAGCTCGGATAGCACACTCTCTATCATATTTATGGCCTGTCCATGATAACCGCCGCCAAACATATTCAGATGATTGATAATGTGGTAAATGTTGTAGAAGGTTTTACGTACTTCATAACCCTGATCCAGCGGCCAGGCTTCATTATAAGCCGCATAGAACTGTCCACCAAAACCACCGAACAGCGTCGTCATTGCCAGATCAGCTTCACGGTCACCGTAATAAAGCGCCGGATCAAAGATGACCGGCGTACCATCATGCAGAGCACCGTAGTTGCCGCCCCAGAGATCACCATGCAGCATGGATGGCTGCGGATCATGATTTACAAATAATGCCTGCATATCGGCCTGTAGGCGCTCTCCCAGTCGCTGCAGTTCACCACCATAGCCATTACGGGCTGCTGTCTCTAGCTGAAAACCCAGCCGTTGTTCACGCCAGAATTCGATCCAGTCGTCGCTGCAGGCATTGGGTTGCGGTGTCGCGCCAATAGTATTGTCGATATGCCAGCCAAACCTGTCTGCTGTCACTCTGTGCATCTCGGCAAGCTGCCTGGCGAACCCGCGCATATCTGGACTGCCACCAAGCTCAAGATGCTCCATCACCACATAGCACTGATCACCATACTCGCCATAACAGACAGGCTCGGGCACACGCACTGTTTCTGATGCTGCCATTTCGCGTAAAGCTTCTGCTTCTGCTTCGAACATGTATGCATAACGGGCCTTGTTGGTTTTTATGAAATAACTCTGGCCATTATCGGTAACTTTAAAAGCCGGGTTGATGCAACCACCACCGACACTCTGATTGTTATGAATGCGAAAACTGTTGCCGGTTACCCGCGTAATTTGCTGTTCGAGGTGTTGCCAGATATCCATGTGTTGAAGGTCGGATTTATCGAGGTGGCACAGCCTAACCGAATTCGATTTGGGCGCCAAGCTGGACACAGATTATATCTAAGCTGTTGTTCTTCAAGGCATAACGGCAAACAGGCTTGTACACAAGTATTTTATTAAACAATAATATGCTTAAAATGAATTTCAATTTGTTGGATTTTGTCTAACCATGCGCACGTTTTCAATAACTAAGGCATTGATATTACTGAAGAAACATTCGCTGGTTATTTATTAACCAGAAGTGCATTTTATGCTATTTTTTACGTACTTTTTTGCACATAAAAAAATCTTTTCCACAAAGTTATCCACAGAAAATGTGCGCAACATCACTTTTGTACTGAAAATTAGTAAGTTATAGAGTTTATATATAAAAGCCATGAAGAATATTGCATAAATTCAGCATAGCAGCAGACAAATCGATGAAGGTTATGCACACACATTTTTTAAAAAAAATCAAATCTGGTCCAAATACAGTTTTACTCTATTATTATAGAATCAAAGCCTATAACTAATTGTTTTATATGAAATTACTAATGTGGTCAAAATATGACCATTTTATTACAATCGGCTTTATACACCGGGATTTTTCCATTTGATAAACTTTTTTCCACAGAGTTATCCACAGATCCTGTGGACAAAATCAGCAATTATCTAATTTTAACTGCACGACGATTTTTTACCTCGATTATTCATCCTAAATACCATAAAAATCAGCTATAGTGCCGCCTGCATGCAACACTCCAGGCACAACAAGAAACCACTGAAAAAATTCGTTCAAGTCGCTGTACCCGCTCCGCTGTATTCGTGCTTCGATTACCTGCTACCGAATAATGCCGATGAGAATACATTGCATCCCGGCTGCCGTGTTCAGGTGCCTTTCGGCCGACGTTCTCAGATTGGTGTCATTCTCGGGCATTCTGATACTACAAATGTGCCCTCGAACAAACTCAAAGCCGTGCAATCAACATTCGATGCCGAGCCTGTACTGCCAGGCGAACTGCTCAAGTTATTGAAATGGGCAGCGAGCTATTACCAGTACCCAATTGGTGAAGTTGTTCATAGCGCGATGCCGGCGCTGCTTCGAAAAGGCAAGCCACCCTCAGTCAGTGGACAGGCCATGTGGAAAACAGGATCAGAGCCTGTTGATCCGGACACAGAATTCAAACGCGCACCCAGGCAACTTCAACTCTATCGCTTTTTACAACAGCATGAGGGCGGCGCCAGCGATGAACTGCTAAACCAGACATTTGAGAACTGGCGCACTGCAATGAAATCACTAGTTGTCAAAGGCCAGGTCATCAAAACCGAACAGCCTTGTTTACCTGATGCCGTTGCTTGTGCTGAAGCTGGGCCGAAACTGAATTCGGAACAGCAGTTGATCATCGACACGATCCATGCCCAGCCGTCAGCTTACCAGACACACCTGATACACGGCATAACAGGAAGCGGCAAAACCGAGGTTTATATTTCACTCGCCCGGCAAGTACTTGCTGCCGGTAAGCAGGTGCTGGTGCTGGTGCCTGAAATCAGCCTGACGCCTCAACTGACTGACCGCTTCAGGAAAAGACTGGGGGTGCGCACGGCATCACTGCACTCCGGATTGAATGACAACCAGCGCCTGTGCGCATGGAGCACGGCTGCACAAAATGGCGCCCAACTGGTGATCGGCACGCGCTCCGCGGTATTTACACCGATGCCGGAACTGGGCATGGTCATCATCGATGAAGAACATGACGGCTCCTACAAGCAACAGGATGGCTTTCGCTACAACGCCAGAGACCTGGCATTGGTACGTGCACATCAGGCCGGGGTGCCGGTTATCCTCGGCTCTGCCACGCCATCGCTGGAAAGCCTGTATAACTGCTATAACGGCCGTTACCAACTGCACACCCTCAAGCTGCGTGCCCGCAGCAGTCAGATGCCGCGCATCGAGCTTGTCGACCTGTGCAAACAAAAACTACAGGAAGGCCTGTCGCCAAAATTACTCGCAGCCATCGACATGCATTTACATAACCAGGGCCAGGTCCTGCTGTTTTTAAACAGGCGCGGATTTTCTCCACTGCTGATGTGCCATGCCTGTGGCTGGACGATCTCATGCAGACGTTGCGATGCGCACATGACTTATCACAAAAGCAGGCAATTGCTGCGATGCCACCACTGTGGCGCCGAAGCCGCTGTACCGCAAAGCTGTGGCGATTGCGGCAGCGGCGAATTAATCTCGATTGGCGCCGGCACCGAACGCATCGAACAATTACTCAAGTCACGATACCCTGACTTTAGCGTCGAACGGATTGATCGTGACACAACCCGGCGCAAGGGCTCGTTGCACGAAAAACTTGAACATGCGCGCACGGGTAATGCCAGATTGCTGGTCGGCACACAGATGCTGGCCAAGGGACATGATTTTCCCAACCTTACCCTGGTCGGTGTCCTCGATACCGACCAGGGGTTGTACAGCGGCGATTTTCGCGCCTCTGAACACCTCGCACAGCTCATTACCCAGGTTGCCGGCCGTGCCGGCCGTGCGGAAAAACCCGGGGAAGTATTGATCCAGACGCACCACCCGGACCACCCATTACTGCAAACCCTGCTGCATCAGGGCTATGACGGTTTTGCGCATGCCGCGCTGACAGAACGTGAACAGGCAGGCTTCCCGCCCTACCGTCATCTTGCACTGCTACGCTGTGAAGCGATCAAGCCTGAAGCGGGCACAGCTTTTATGGAATCTGCGCGAGAATTGTTGAAGGGCTTCGAAAATGAGGCTATCGAAGTTTTCGGGCCGTTGCCGGCACCCATGGAGAAGCGTGCGGGGCGCTACCGTATGCAGCTGATTCTGCAGTCTGGTCAACGCAAGCTGTTGCACCAGGCATTGCAGCCGTGGACGCAATCGCTGGTTAATCTTAAACCCGGTAGCAAGGTTCGCTGGTCCCTCGATGTCGATCCCTACGATACCTATTGAGATCAGTTAACAGTTATACGCGATACCGTGTAAAATCGCGCACCGGGCACATCAACAAGACTGCAATATTATTCTGTTACTCAAAAGTTAGTCATCTTGAAAAACAACATCGAGGACCTGATCAATCAGGCCATTAACAAGTTACAGCAGCAAGGTATGCTGGATGCTTCTTTGCAGCCGAATATCCAGGTAACGCGTACACGCGATGTTGCCCATGGCGACTTCGCCAGCAATATTGCTATGATGCTGTCCAAGCCTGCTGGTAAAAATCCGCGTGACCTGGCGCAGGCACTGATAGACGCCCTGCCCGATAATGAGCATGTACACAAGGTCGAGATTGCCGGGCCGGGATTTATCAACTTTTTCATTCACCAGCAGACCACGCTCGACATCATCCGCACCATTCTCGAACGTGGCGACCGCTTCGGTACCAGTGAAGTCGGCCAGGGTGAAAAAGTACAGATTGAATTTGTTTCTGCCAATCCAACCGGCCCGTTGCACGTTGGCCATGGCCGCGGCGCCGCCTATGGTGCGACTGTTGGCTCATTAATGCGCGCTGTCGGTTACGACGTGGACTGCGAATACTATGTGAATGATGCCGGACGGCAGATGAATATTCTTGCGGTCAGTGTCTGGCTGCGTTATCTGCAGCAGCTTGATGTCAGCATCACGTTTCCTGTGAATGGCTACAAGGGCGATTACGTACTCGACATAGCCGCCGAACTCGTCAACAAGTACGGCGGCGTATATGCTCATGAAGCCAAACAGGTGATGAATGGCATCCCCGCTGATGAACCCGATGGCGGCGATAAGGAAATACACATCGACGCACTGATCGAACGCACGAAACTGTTGCTTGGTGATGATGGCTACCGCGTTATGTTCGAAGCCGGGCTGGATTCGATTCTCGCTGATATTGCCGAGGACCTGGAAGAATTCGGCGTGCATTACGATGTCTGGTATTCGGAACAGACACTCGCTGACAGGAAACTGATCGAAAAAGCCGTACAGCAACTCCAGGATGCCGGGCACATCTACGAAGACAAGGGTGCGTTATGGTTTCGCTCTACCAGCTTCGGCGATGAAAAAGACCGTGTCATCATTCGAGATAACGGCCAGGCGACCTATTTCGCATCCGACATCGCCTATCACATGGACAAATTTGCACGTGGTTTCCATCGCGTAATCAATATCTGGGGCGCGGATCATCACGGTTATGTACCTCGCGTTAAAGCCGCAATCAAGGCACTGGGCGAAGATGAGAGCAAGCTTGATATTCTGCTGGTCCAGTTTGCGATTCTTTACCGCGGTGGTGAACGCGTGCAAATGTCTACG
Source organism: uncultured Gammaproteobacteria bacterium (assembly GCA_937998645.1). Classification (GTDB taxonomy): domain Bacteria; phylum Pseudomonadota; class Gammaproteobacteria; order SZUA-229; family SZUA-229; genus JABDQW01. The sequence goes on along the minus strand of CALLCZ010000194.1, from coordinate 1,991 downwards.
CGTTCAGGCTCATTTGTGACCCTGCGCGAACTGCGTGAAGAAGTCGGTAATGATGCTGCGCGTTTTTTCTATGTCATGCGCAAGTGTGAGCAGCACATGGACTTTGACCTGGATCTGGCCAAGTCACAAAGCAATGACAATCCCGTGTATTACATCCAGTATGCACATGCGCGTGTATGCAGTGTGTTGCGGCAGCTGGCAGAAAAGAACATGTCGCATGATATCGCAGCCGGTAATGAAAACCTGGCGCTGCTGACAGAATCACACGAAACCGACCTCGCTATTCAACTGGTGAAATACCCTGAAGTCGTTGAAAAAGCCGCGGTCAATGCCGAGCCCCACCTGCTTGTGCACTATCTGCGCGAACTGGCGAACCAGTTTCATACTTACTACAATGCGCATCAATTCATCGTTGAAGATGATGACATACGCAACGCACGCCTGAACCTGATTTCTGCTGCCAGCCAGGTAATCTATAATGGACTTCACCTGTTGGGTGTAAGTGCTCCCGAGAGTATGTGATCCCATGCCTGCCGATTACAAATCACACGCAAACCGCAGGCAGAAAAAGCCTTTACCCGGCTTTATCTGGATGCTGGGAGGTCTGAGTATCGGGCTTTTCATCGCCTTCCTGGTCTATCTCGACAAACAGCCCGCATCAGAAATCAGTTTTACCGATGCCGTTAAAACCGAACTTGAAAAGATCAAGCAGAACAATGCCGCTACGGCACCGAAAGCGCAAACACCGGATAAACAGGAACCGAAATTCAACTTTTACACAATTTTACCCGAGCTCGAGGTCTTGATCCCGGAAGAAGAAACCAGACCCCCGGAAAACAAAGATACGCTGAGCAATGGCACCAGTAAACGTTACATCCTTCAGGCAGGCTCGTTCAGAAGCAGGCAGGACGCGGAAAAACTCAAGGCCACAGTCGCCCTGCTAGGCCTGGAAGCCAGTATCAACCAGGTTTCCATCAAGAATGAGAAGTGGCATCGTGTACGCATTGGCCCGGTGAACAGCCGCCGTGAGCTCAACCAGAACCTTAATCTGCTGCAGCGCAACAACATCAATGCAATGCCCATGGAGCTGAAATAACACCCACACGGCCTCATATATACCCCTTCCGATATAGATTTTTGTGTGCTAGTATCCCGCCGGCTATATCCGGTGACTTAATAAATACAAATAACAATCACTTACACTGGATTCTAGTGATGGCCCAAAACAGGGCCAATAACGACAGGGCCCCATAAATAGCCCGATTAAGAACAACTCCGGAGGTTTACATGGCTTTATTTGATGATGCCTGGATGAAAGGTTTCCAGGAACAGTGGAATGCAGAACCTGCATTGAAAGACGCTCTCGCAAAAATCGATTTCAACTCTGTGATCGGTTACGGTTTTCCAGGCGACGATACATGCCAGGGCTTTATTGATGTAAAAGCCGGTGAAATTGTTGAAGCCGGTGCTTATGACGGCCGCGAGCTGAACTGGGACATGCGTGCTGAGCAGAAAAACTGGGAAAAATGGCTGGCCAAGACAATTGGCATGACCGGCCTGGGACTTGCATTCTCTACCGGCAAGCTGAAATTCAAGAAAGGTGATTTCAAGGCCATGATTTCAGATCCGCGTATGGCAGGACCCTTTATCAAGAGCTTTGCAGCAATGGGACGCGTGTAAGTTTTTACACGAATCTGATTGAAACGAAAGGCCACCGCAAGGTGGCTTTTTTTTGGGTTTATCTCAGAGGTCTCAGGGGTATCGTAGGAGTGGCTTTAGTCGCGAACATCTTATGATTCGCATTATTTAATATTTTGTTTCGCCTTGCTGGCGAGTTACTTTTCTGTCAGCAGCGACAGAAAAGTAACCAAAAGAACGCCGCCCCGAAACGTTTGCCCTTCGGGTCCCCGAGGCATTCGTCTTTGCCTACGGGTCGTCCTGACTCGCCGTCCGGGCTCGACAGGACTAAATTCGACGTCCCTGTCGACCAT
>CALLCZ010000193.1 GCA_937998645.1 uncultured Gammaproteobacteria bacterium | reverse complement strand
TTTCAGTGACAGCTTCGGCGCAAAGTGGATCACAGCCAAGCCCGTAAACCGTGTCTGTGGGGTATGCGATGACGCCGCCATGGCGAACACAGTGAACAGCAAAGCGGATTGCAAATTCAGTAGCCATTATGTTTAGTGGTTTATAGTATTTTATCTCGCAGAGACGCAGAGTACGCAGAGAGATTTCAGGTATTCGCATGAGCGACATTAGTCATGAACATCGACACTTCGCGACTAAAGTCGCTCCTACATATAATTAACCTCTGCGTTCCCTGCGTCTCTGCGAGAGTAAATATCTATAGCTTTGACTGAATCACCAATTCTGGCTGTAGATAATAAATTATGGTCAGGGTTTGAGTTAATCTGACACTGGCTGTCTGATTGAGCCCTGAATATTATACATAATTTTCCTTTACGAGCTTGGCGCTCCTTCAATGAACTCAGGACAGGCTTTGCGAGAGTAAATATCTAGAGCTTTTTCTTGGCGGCTTTCTTCTTAGCCGCTTTCTTTTTAACGGTTTTTTTCTTGGTGGTTTTTTTTCTGGCTGTTTTTTTCTTTGGCACCGCTTTTTTCACTGCTGCTTTCTTCGCGGCCTTTTTCTTGCGTCCTTTACGCTCGGGCGCTGCGGCTAGCAGCTCTTCGCATTCCTGCAAGCTGAGGTCTTTGGGTTCCCTGTCTTTGGGGATCTTTGCGTTTTTATTCCCGTCGGTGATGTAAGGTCCGTAGCGCCCGTTGAGTACTTCGATGTCAGTGCCTTCAAATGACTTGATGTACTTGTTGGCATCAAATTCCTTTTTCGCCCTGACCAGTTCCATCGCCTGTTCATGCGTGATGTTATAGGGGTCGACCCCCTGCTCCTGGTATGCCTTGTTGATGGAAACAAACTTGTTGTCGTATTTTACGTAAGGTCCAAAGCGGCCATAGTTTGTGCTGAGCTTTTCGCCGTCGGGCGTTTCACCGAGGTCTCGCGGCAATACGAACAGCTCGAGATAGTTGTCCTCGGTGACATCAACCATTTTCATGCCGGGACGCAGGCTGGCAAATTGCGGCTTTTCTTCATCGTCCTTGTCACCAATCTGCACGAATGGTCCATATGGCCCCATGCGGACTGTGACAGGCTTGCCGGTTTTTTTGTCAGTACAGATGAAAGTCGATTGTGCGACCTCGGCGCGACTGACATTGGCATCCTTGTCTTCTACCTGCGAGATGAAGGGTTCCCAGAATTTGCGCATTAACGGAACCCAGTCTTCTTCACCGCGCGATACGCTGTCGAGTTCATCCTCCAGGTTCGCCGTGAACTCATAGTCCACGTACTTGGTGAAGTGTTCGGTGAGGAAGCCATTTACGATGCGGCCGATGTCTGTCGGGGTGAAACGCCGGCTTTCGAGTTCGACATATTCACGGTTAACCAGTGTTGAAATAATGCTGGCATAGGTTGAGGGTCGGCCGATGCCAAACTCTTCTAGTGTCTTCACCAGGCTGGCTTCAGTAAATCTTGGCGGTGGTTGCGTGAAGTGCTGGTCGCTGCGTATGTCGAGCAGCTTGATGCGTTCGCCTTGCTCCATTTCCGGAAGAATTTTATTTCTGTCTTCGCCACGTCTGTCATCGTCGATGTCTTCGGTATACACCTTCATGAAGCCGGGGTGCTTGATAGTCGAGCCATTGGCGCGGAAGATGTTGCCTTCGCCGCAGCCGAGGTCGACGCTAACGGTGTCCAGGGTTGCATGAATCATCTGGCAGGCCATGGTACGTTTCCAGATGAGCTCGTACAGGGCTGCCTGCTCGGCACTCAAATGCGATTTTATTTCCGCAGGCAGGTGGCGTGCTGAAGTCGGTCGAATGGCTTCATGTGCTTCCTGCGCATTCTTTGCCTTGGTTTTAAATGTACGTGGTGCGTCAGGCAAATAATCCTTGCCATAGCTTTCTTCAATCAGCTGGCGTAATTCTGCCAGTGCTTCATTAGCGAGACTGACCGAGTCAGTACGCATATAGGTAATCAGGCCAACCGTTTCACCACCGATATCGATACCTTCATACAGTTGCTGCGCAGTGCGCATGGTGCGCTGCGCAGAAAAGCGCAGCTTGCGCGCCGCTTCCTGCTGCATGGTCGATGTTGTGAACGGCGGGTTCGGGTTGCGCCGGGCTTCCTTCTTCTTGACATCTTCAACGCTAAGCGTTCCGTTAGCCGCGGTTAATAATGCATCCCTGGCGGCCAGGGCATCTTTTTCATTGGTGAAGCTGAACTTTGTTTTTTCCGGGGCTGTTTCGCCTTCTTTTTTGACCTGCTTGTCGATGACCTTTTCATTTGCAAACAGCGTCAGGCGGGCAATAAACGCCTGGTTGTTTTTGTCTACATCGGCAGCTATGGTCCAGTATTCTTCTTCATTGAAATTTTCAATTGCCTCTTCACGTTCAACAATCAGCCTTAATGCCGGGCTTTGTACGCGTCCTGCCGACAGGCCGCGCTGAACCTTTTTCCATAACAGGGGTGACAGGTTAAAGCCGACGAGGTAGTCGAGTGCTCGCCTGGCCTGTTGAGCGTTTACCAGGTCGCTGGACAATTCGCGTGGATTTTCAATGGCTTCCTTGATGGCGCGCTTGGTCACTTCGTTAAAGACGACGCGGTGCACATCTTTTTTACCCAGTACACCATCGTCTTTGAGTAATTCGTACAAATGCCATGATATGGCTTCCCCTTCGCGGTCCTGGTCAGTTGCGAGATAAAGTGCGTCGGCTTTCTTCAGCGCCTTCTTGATCGCGTTGATATGCTTTTCGTTCCTTTCTATGACTTCATATTTCATTGCGAAGTCATGATCCGGGTCGATAGCGCCCTTTTTAGGGATCAGGTCGCGCACATGACCGTACGATGCGAGCACCTTGAAATCCCTGCCAAGGTATTTCTCGATGGTTTTCGCTTTTGCGGGGGATTCGACAATAACGAGATTAGTGCTCATGCAGTCTTATCTTGTCGTCTGAGATAATGAGAATGGTTTGTGTTTACTGAATATAGTCTACAAATTCGTCAAACATAATACTTTCCATCCATGCGAAGGCATTTTCTTCACCAGGATGGCTGTGCAGAACAATCAGTACTATCCATTTAAGCTGTTCAGTATCCAGTTCGTTGTCGAGTGCAATGACCCGATCGAGGATCAGCTCACGAGTGACCGGCGTTAGTATACCGGCCTGTTCAAGGTAAATCAGAAAACCCAGTGATTCGTCATTTAGAACGGCTTTTTCTTCATTGCTGAAGACGCGGATGCTCGACTGGGTAACCGGGACATAGTGCCCGCCATCCTGAATGGTAGCCAGGTCTTCCAGCCAGCCAAATGCCTTGTCGATTTCATAATTTTGAAATCCCATCTCTTCAAGGCGTGTGGCCACATCATCACGTTCATCCAGGGTTTCGTTCTCATCACCCAGAAAACGTTCAAACAAAAACATAAGAACGTCGACAACGGATTGTTTGATTACCATTATTATTAACCTTTAATTGGAGAATTGTTCACAATTCCCCATGCTTGAGTCCCGAAAACAGCCGTTATGCCACACGGGTATACAGTCCGCTTTCACTGACGACACAGCCTTCCAGCTCCAGTATCAGCAGCATCGAAGCAACTTCCGAGGCTGCAAAACCACTGCGATTGACAAGCTCGTCGATCGGCACGGGTTCATATGCGAGGCATTTGAGCAGTTTTTCATGATCCGGGTCAAGTGCCTGTGAAGATTGATTACCGTCCGGGGTATCGTCATCAGGCTTCACCGGGCATGGCAGTTCAGCAGGCAAGCGGGCAGCGAGCTCTTCCAGTATGTCGTCTGCCGTCTCCACGAGTTTAGCACCCTGGCGTATCAATTGATGGCATCCGCGCGCCAGTGGATTGTGAATCGAGCCGGGTATTGCAAAGACCTCGCGGTCTTGCTCCAGAGCATGTCTTGCCGTTATCAGGGAACCGCTTTTAAGTGCGGCCTCTACCACCAGCGTGCCCAGGGACAATCCACTGATAAGACGGTTACGGCGTGGAAAATAAGCTTTCAGCGGTTCGGTGCCAATCGGGTGTTCGGAGACAATGGCCCCGTTGCGGGTAATCTCTTCAGCCAGTTTGCGGTGTTCAGCCGGATAAACAATGTCCAGTCCGTGCGCGACCAGTGCGACGGTGCCTGCAATGCCCTGCAGTGCACCCTGATGGCAGGCGGCATCGATGCCCCTGGCCAGGCCGCTGGCAATGGTAATGCCCGCCTTTGACAGGTGCGCGGCGAATTCCATGGCTGTTTTTTTACCCGAGGCTGTCGGTGTTCTGCTGCCGACCATGGCCAGCTGTGGCAGTTGTAGATAATCGGGATCACCGCGCACGAACAGCAGGGGAGGTGCTGCCGGGATGGTCTTTAGCAGCTCGGGATAGCGTGCATCATGAAATGTGATGACGTGATGATTGTCATGTTGCAGCCACTCAAGATCGGCTTCGATCAGTTCCGCTGCCGGGGTCAGAATAGCGCTGACGGTGTCAGTTTTCAGGCCGAGTTTGCCCAGGCTGCCTGCGCTGGCCGCAAGCACCTTCTCCGGTGAGCCGAAGATATTGAGTAAATTATGGTATTGCTGCAGCGACAGGCCGGGTGCTCGCAATAATGCGAGCCAGTTTTCAGTATTTTTCATCCTTGAAAAGTGTATCTTATTTCGGGGTTCTGACGATATCGTTTTCGTGTATGACGCGTGTGGATTCCAGTATCAGGCCATAGCTGACATGATCAAATGTACGGAACAGCATCATCAGGCCGCTGCGGACATCAGGCAGGTCGAGATCGACTTTTTTGCTTCTGTTGTAGTGATCGCGCACCGTCATGCCCCTGGTATAGATGGCCAGCAAGTTGCCGGTTTCAAGACCCTCACGGCTGCCCTTGTTGATGACGGCAATCTGTAACTTGGCGACACCGAACAGGGCATCTGGCAGGTGGATGATCTGGCCTTCGATATCACGGTCTGGCAGTCGAGGGTAGTACAGGTTGTCGATTTTACTCTTGTCAGTCGGCAGCAGGCGGTCACCGTAAAGGACTTCACGTTCGGTAAAGGTGAGTTCGCCGACAGCCGGATCACCGTAGGTGTGGATCAGTACTTCTCCAGCATAAATCGCTTCATGGCCCAGAACCTTCCCGCTACCAGGGTCTACCAGTTTTTCGCCTTCGCGTACAACACTGTAGCGAACGCGCTCTTTATCTATTTCACCGCGGATATAGACGCTATTGCCCTGGCCCAGTATCAGATGTTCATCGTCACTGCCGAGTATATAGGGGGCATCCTTGAACTCTTTCTTGGTGATCACCCGCGGTTTGTTCAGGAATTGTCGTATAGCATCTCCGGGAATGGTATCAATACTGGCCTGTATGGATTCTGTACGTATTGAAGGTGCTAATTTGACGACAGGTAGCGGGCCGGCATCATCAGAAACCACCGTTGTTTGCTGTTGTGGTGCCTGACCTGGCAGTACTGGCTGGGCTCTCACGATGCGAGGCTGGCCATCGACATATATTAAAGTCAGAATATCGCCCGGAAATATCAGGTGCGGATTTTCTACCTGTGGATTCTGATACCAGATTTCAGGCCAGTACCAGGGATCTTTCAGAAACAGGCTGGCAATGTCCCACAAGGTGTCTCCTTTCTGTACGGTGTACTGGTGAGGGTGACTGACCTTTACGCTGGCTGCGACGGCCTGCTGTTGACTGGCAGCTGGTTCTGGTTGTTCGGCTTCAACTATGGTTCCTGTTCGCGGTTCAGGTTCGGCGTATACCTCATCATCTTTTGTTGAAGACGATGAGCAGCCGAATAGCCCGGCAAGCAGCAACAGGGTTAAAATGTGTGTTCTAATTGGGTGCACGCAAACAGAGGCGACGGATGTTTTCATTATTATTGTTATCCCTATGGATAATCCGTGGTTTTCAATAGTTTAGTTGATAAACTTTCGTTTTGAAGCAAGTATGCACAAATTGTAGCAAGAAATAGCGGAGATAGCGGTTTCTGCGAAAATTTCGACCGAGATAGTTATGGCAAAACTGGAAATTCTGCATTATCCCGACAAGCGATTGCGAACGGTCGCCGAACCTGTTGATGTGGTTGATGATTCAATTCGCAGCCTGGTCGATGATCTGTTGGAAACCATGTACGCCGCACCCGGTATAGGACTCGCGGCGACACAGGTGGATGTGCATAAGCGTGTTATCGTGATGGATCTCAGTGAAGAGAAGAATGAACCGATGTGTTTCATCAACCCGGAAATTCTCGACAGTGAAGGAGTCGAGCAAACCGAGGAAGGCTGTCTATCGGTGCCGGACATTTTCGAGACGGTAGAAAGGGCAGAGCGTGTTACTGTCAAGGCGCTGGATAAAGACGGAAAAGAATTTACCCTGGATGCCGACGGCCTGCTGGCAGTATGCATTCAACACGAAATGGACCACCTGGCAGGTAACCTGTTCGTTGATTATCTTTCACCACTGAAACAGTTGCGGGTGAAGAAAAAAATCCAGAAGGCGCGCCGACAGGCAGCAATCATCTAGGCCAGACAGAAACACTGTGGCCGAAAATCTTCGTATTGTATTTGCCGGCACGCCGGATTTTTCCGTACCGGTGCTGCAGGCGCTGATCGATTCAGGGTACGAAATCGCTGCGGTCTATACACAGCCCGACAGGCCAGCCGGCCGAGGCCGCGAGCCGAGGCCTTCACCGGTGAAGCAACTCGCACTTCAGCACAATTTAAAAGTTTATCAGCCGGAATCGCTCAAGCCTGAAGCTGATCAGCAACAGCTGCGGGCGTTGAACCCGGAGCTGATGATCGTGGTTGCTTACGGCCTGCTGCTGCCGGAAGCGGTGCTTTCGATTCCACGGCTTGGCTGCATTAACGTGCATGCCTCATTATTACCCCGATGGCGCGGCGCTGCGCCGATTCAGCGCGCCATTCTGGCTGGCGACAAACAAACCGGGGTCACGATCATGCAAATGGATAAGGGCCTCGATACCGGCGCCATGCTGGCCAGGGCCGTTTGCGCTATCGAAGATGACGATACCGGCTCTTCACTGCACGATCGTTTGATGCAGCTGGGAGCTGATACATTAATACACTGCCTGCCGGCACTGCAAAACGGTGAACTACAGGCAGAGCCCCAGGACGATAACAAGGCAAGCTATGCCGACAAGCTGAGTAAGCAGGAAGCTGAAATCGACTGGAATCTCGATGCCCTGCAGCTCGAGCGCGCAGTACGCGCTTACAATGCCTGGCCGGTAGCCTATACCCGATGGCAAAGAAAAGGAAAAGCAGAAAACCTGCGTATCTGGCTGGCCCGGGCCATCGACCTCGAGCACACAGCAAAACCCGGCGTGGTCATTCAGAGTTCCAGTGAAGGCATCGATGTTGCCACCGGTCTTGGTGTGCTGAGGCTGCTACAGGTACAGCCTGCAGGTGGCCGCGTAATGCCGGCATCTGACTTCATCAATGCGCACTCGCTGGATGGCGTTACCCTGGGGTGAGTTCCTCCTCGAAAAAAACACGCGCTGCAAACCCGCATTTCTCACCAGGCCGCTGCGCAACCCGAGTAACCGCATGATTAGAAAACCCGAAGCTCGATTTCAATCAAATACAGCCTGTCTGGTGGGATGCTATTTCGTTCCATGCACATCTGTAGCGTCTCTGCGCACTCGTCTTCCAT
>CALLCZ010000192.1 GCA_937998645.1 uncultured Gammaproteobacteria bacterium | reverse complement strand
GTCTTCGATGATCAGACTGGTGGCGGTACCGCTGTTAACCGGTGTCCACGGTTGTGAACCGATGGCTTTGGTGACACTGACAAAACTCAGGTCGGCTGCAGAAGCGGCCAGATCATCGATGATGCGCACATCGTGCAGCGCAATGTTCAACGGCGCAGCCGGAACGGTAATGGTGTAGGTGAAAGTTTCACCGACGGATACCGTCAGGTCAGCCGGGTTGACCTTCTGCAAGGCACCCGGTGTCGGTGATGTCAGCGTGGTGCTGGCAATATTGCTGGGGCCATAGATTTCAGCCACACCGCTGACGCCGCCCAGTGCAGGCACCGCATCATCGTCAAACGAGTAATACCGGCTCGCGACAGCGGTATTGGTCAGGGTGAGTCCGGCACCGAGATCGGCATCGGACTGAACCTGGTACACCAGTTGCAGGGTCCCGCCTGCCGGGATGGTATAGGCATTGGCAACCCCGGTATCCAGGTTCCAGCTGGCAAGACCGGTGGCCGCGTTATAGACCGGCACGGGGTTGCCGGGCAGTACGGTACCTGCCAGCGTCGTGCTGACCATGGTGATGGTGGCGGCACCGTTGCGCATGCCGACAGGGATCGTGTCCTGCAGCAACAGGTCATAGGCCGGGGCGAGGCCGCTGTTGGTCACATTGACGGTATAGGTGACCAGCTCACTGGCCTCGACGACGGTGTCTCCACCGGCAGCCGCCGCTGACTTGGCAACGCTCAGCACCGGCTGCAACAGGGTGACGCTGCTGGTGGCAGCCTGTGTCGCCACGCCACCCGCCGTGGTGTAGCTCAGCAGCGCATTGTTGGTCAGCGTGGTGGTGTTGACCTGGTTAAAGACGTTATCCAGTACCCGCGCCCGGTAGACGATGACGAAGTCGTCATTGGCCGCGTTGTTATCACTGACATTGGTGACGTTGCCCAATGTGAAAGTAACGGTGCTGGGTCCCGTTTGCGGATTGCCGCTGACCACGGGCGCCGCAATGTTCGCATGCACAAACGGCGCAGCTGCACTGTAGGGCGATGCGGTATCGCCGTTGATCTGCACAACACCTGCAAATACCATGCCCTGTGGCAGGGTATCGGCCAGCACGACGCTGTTGTACTGGCCTTCCTGCAGGCTGGCGCGCAGCTCGTATTCAACGATATCGCCAATGCGCACATTGCTGTCTGCAGCTCCGTAGGTATCATTCAGACGGGCTTTGGCCAGCGCGGTATTGTCCGGTATGGTCAGGGTCGCGGTAACCGGTGCCGTGAAGTAATCATTAACGACTGGCGTGCCGGTTCCGGTGCGTTCGTTCGCGTTGATACCATCCAGACCTGTCCATTGAGCCGCCGCGCTGTTGCTCAGTACCTGGTTTGCCAGTGCGCTGTCGAGCACGACGACATCGTAGGTGATGGTGACCGTGGCGCCTTCGGCTACATCGATATCCGCAGTGGCACCGGCCAGACCCCAGACCAGGGTTTGCGGTGTTGCAGTACCATCACCGCTGATGCCCGGATCGGTGATGGTGTTGCCGGCACCGTTTACCGTTGCAGTACCGGCCTGGTAGGCCAGACCCAGGCTGAGGCTGTCGTCAATGCGTACATCGAAAGCATCGGTGAAATCATCCCCCGGACCGGTACCGACCGCAGTCAGTGCCAGGGTGTAACGCAGTATGTCGCCCGCCAGCGGCGGATTACCCGCATTGCTCAGGTTGACCACGTTCTTGTTGATGGCCAGCTGCGGTTCGACAATCGTCAGGCTGTTCGCCGTGGTAGCCGAGCCGCCAACGATGACTGAACCGCCGGCGCTAATGGCGTAGGTGTAGCCGGCGGTATTGCCGAAACTGGTGCCGGCATTCGCGCTGGCGTTGTTGGCCACGCGGGCGCGTAGCTCGATTACCGCCTGCTGGCCAGCCGGGATCTGCGGAATCGCCAGGCTGACATTACCCGGTGCCACTGTGTTGTTGGTCACCACCAGGCCGGTGCCGCTGACTTCCGTTGCACTGATGTATTCCAGGCTCGGATGCAGGGTGTCGCTGATGACCACGTCATACAGCGCGGCATTGGCGGCCACACTCGGCACGGCTATCCGGTACAGCACTTCCTCGCCGACCGTCGCCTCGGCACTGACCGGACTCAGCATGGCTTTGCTGGCCGGCTCGATAGTGGCGACGTTGGTCATGGTGAAGATCGCCGGACCCAGCGGCGTGTACAGCTGTCCTGACTGCAACGGCAGCGACCAGTATTCGTCCACGGTGACACTGTTGTTCCAGCTCTGGTTGGGGCCGAAATCGGTATGGAAGCCGATATCGTAGTTCACCGTGACACACTGGCCGGGATTGACGCCGGTGGTCAGGTTGAACACCATGGCGCCGCCACGTGCAGGCGGCGTGTAAGTGTAGTCAACGCCGGCGGTGGCGAGCGCGCCGTTGATGATCACATCCGGCTGGCCTGCGCCGTTGACCGGACCGGCTATGCTGGTCTGATCGAGCTGAGTCGCCAGAACATCGGTCAGCCGGACGCTGTAGGCCGGCGCTTCACCCGTGGTGTTGCACGACTCCAGCTGGAAGTTCATCACGTCGCTGGCGATGATGACGTTCGTCGGGGTGGTGCGGCCGCTGCGATCCGTCTTGGTGGGTGCCCTCAGCAGCGGCTGCCACACCGTGATGCTGGCGCTGCTTTGCCGCCCAACCGGCGTGCCAGCGCCGTCGATGTAAGCCAGCGTCGCGTTGTTTGTCAGCAGTATCGAGGGTTGATGTGCAAGCACATTTTCGACCACACGTGCGCGGTACTCGATCACCAGGGTGTCGGTGGTCGCGTCACCTGCGGGGTCGTTGGTCACATCGCCTAACGTGAAGCTCAGGCTACCGGTCGCTCCTGCTGACGGCAGGGCTGCCGCGGTTATCGCGGCATAACTGAAATTGCTGCCGACGCCACTGGCCGGAGACGTGTAATCCGCGCTGGTATCGCCGTTGATGCTGACGATGTCGACAAACGCCAGCCCCGCCGGTAGCACATCCTGCACCGCCACGCTGCGAGTGGTGCCTTCCTGCAGGTCCAGTGCCAGCTGGTAAGTGACCGTATCACCGACACGCACGATGGCATCGTTTGCAGGGGCATAGGTATCTGACACCACCGTCTTGGTCAGGCTGTTGTTATCGGTGGTGTTGATACTCGATACAGCCGGACCGGCACAGTAATCATCCGGCGCTGTTATCGTCGGGCAGTTGACGCCGGTACGTTCATAGGTACTGGCGCCTTCCAGCGAGGTCCAGTCAACCAGTACGCTGTTGCTCAGCGTGATATTCGATTCAGTGGCAGCGTCAACTACAACACGGTAAGTCAGTACCAGGGTGCTGCCGTCAGGTATATCCAGGCTGGCATCACCATTGCCCAGGCCCCATACAAGCGGCCCGTTCGGTGCACCTGCGGGTGTTGCGACGAAACCGGCAACGGGTGTGCCACCGATGACTGCCGTCGGCGTGAAGCTGGCATCCAGCCCCAGCCGTGCCGGCAGTGTATCCACCACGTTGACGTCATAGGCGGTGGCATTGCCGCCATTCGGGATTGTCACCACGTATTCCAGCACATCACCACCGGTAATCGGCAGCGGCGTCACCGGGGTGACGGTTTTCGATACCGTCAGCAACGGCTCGGTCACGGTGATGACCGGTGTATTGTCATTGATCGTTACGACTGCACCGGTTTCACCATTGTTGTACGTGGTCGTCGCTGTGTTCTGCAGCGCGGTTCCGATGTTGGTGTTCAGGTCATTGTTGGCACGGGCAAAATAGTTGATGCGAATGATCGGTGTAATGGACGGGGTACCACTGGTATCATCCTCGCTGGCCGTGACCACCTGGCCAATGCTCCACACGGCCGCACCCGAAGTGTTGTCTGCCGGGAAGGCGGTAAACACGGACTCGTCGGGCGGACTGCCATTGATCGAGACAATGTTTTCGTAACTATAGGTAATGTTGAAATTCGCATTGTTCGACAGCACGTAACTTGCGCCGGCAAAATCCAGCTGGTCTGTGACCACCAGGTTGCTGGTAGTACCTTCCGGCAGTTGCACCACAAGCTCGAAATTCCTGTGGGCACCGACTTCCGGCGCCTGCGCTGGAACCAGATCCGTCTTGCTCATGATCACGGCGGGTACGACGGTGAAAGCCGTGGCCGTGGTCTCGTAATCGTTGATTACATCAACTGGATTATTTGGCAGAGTGCCGATACGCATGCCGTCGGGATCGCCGTCGATGCCGATGGAGCCACCACTGTTCAGCGCGGTGGATTGTGAGGGTAATGATGTCCAGCTGGCCTGGATGGTGTTATCGAGAATCTCCAGCGGCTGGGCGTCGATGTCCGCTGATATGTCAAAGGTAAAACTGATGGTCGCGCCGGGCGCGATGACAAAGTCAGGGTTTGCTGCATTCCATGAGAAAACCGGACGGTTGCCACCGAAGGTCGTGGTATCGACATTGTCGGGCGGATCGGTACCGCCCACGTTCGCCAGGAACGTCAGGTTATCGACCGCGGCGAGGTCATCGAACACGCGCAGGTTGTAGGCATTCGCCGTACCGTTGTTGGTCGCGGTCACCGTCACGGTAATCACATCGCCGGCATCGTTGATGTTGGATTCGAAGGTTTTTGTCAGCGCGATCAGCGGCTCATTAACAATCAGATCTGCCTGGTCGAAGTTGAGCGTGATCTGTGCATCTGCTTCATTGATATAACTGACAAACGCATTGGTCGCCGGCACGCCGTTACTGATGGTATCACCATCATTCTCCGTGGCCGTGTTATCGACCCTGGCAATAAAACGGAGCGGAAACTCGAACAGCTGGTTGCTGTTCGCCGTGGTCAGCTCCTGGTCACCGAAGTACCAGTAAACCAGGTTGTCGTTACAGGTCGGCGTGATCTGCCCGCCGGGGAAGAAGCCTGCGGCACTGTAGGGCGCTGCATCGAGATTGACCACCGGCGCCTCCTTACAGCTGATACCGGCAGGCAATTCATCCTGCACATAAAAGTCGCGCAGGTTGGCCACCGGGATATAGGTACGCAGTTCATATTCAATTTCTTCACCGATGGAAACCGGCTGCGGCTGGGCCGCGGCCAGCGGCGTATTCGACAAGGCGATAATGTCTTTCGGCTGTGTCTGCAAAGGCAGTATCTGAACAGTTGCCAATGCAGGTACCGTGCCATACACACGCGCACCGCCAATCGTGCTGTTCACACTCTGCACCACCGTCTGGTTACCCGAATCACCTTCAAGACTGTCAAAGCTGGCAGTGACGGTATTGATCAATTGCTGCTGTGGCGCGACGGCATCATCGGGATCGACGCGATAATACAGCGTGACACTGGCACCGGGGTTGATTCGCAGCAGTCCATCGCTGTGCGTATGCGAAAAGGTAATGGTCGCGGGCGTGTTGTTACTGATGGTGTTGTCACTGATGCTGCCCTCGCCGTCCGTATCCGCCGCATCGATCAGACCATCGCCGTCGTTGTCCAGGAGATCGTTATTAAACGGCACCACCAGCACCAGGTCGCTGGCATCCAGAATATCGGTCGAGGTGATGTTATAGGCCGGTGCCCGCGGTGTGCTGACACTGGAAGCTTCATTGGTCAGGGTGACACGGTAGATATAGGAATCCTGGGTATCACCGTCATCAACCAGGGTGGCGAAGTTTGTACATCCCGTACCCGACCCATAAAGTGTTTCATTACACACTTCCTTGGTGACCAGGATATTGGGTTCGGTAATGGTCAGGTCTTCACGACGGATAGACTCCTGCGGATAACCGATGGTGCCCGGGCCCAGGTCATAGACTTCCTCCAGGCCGGTGACGTCATTTTTGAATACCGCCTGGAAAACCGAGTTGAGTACGTTGGTGCTGAGTAAGGCATGCCGGTTCGGCAGTACTGCCGCATTATTCGGATCGGCCGGATCAATCGGATCGACCGGGTCATTCAACAGGCGTGATGTCACGTTAACCCTGAACCACTTGTCCTTCACGGTTATACGTTCAGCCGGTACGGTCTGGTTGAAACTCCAGTCGATCCAGCCTTCATCCAGCGTCTGCAGAGGCGGGCTGGTTTGTGGTGCCAACGCAATGCTCAGGATTTCCGGATCACTGGTCAGATACGGATCGGTCGAAGAGATATAGCCCTGGCCATCGGGGAACTGGTCCGTCACCGTAATGTCCTGTACCGCGATATAGGTGAAGCCTGGCGTCAGGAATCCGAACCAGCCACCGGTTTCGATATGGAAGGTACATTCTTCACCGATCTGGATTTGCAGATCCGGCAATCCCGGTGGTGGCGTATTGTTCTCGCTACAGTTACCAACCTGGTCCTTGATCAGGTTGAAGCCAATCACACGGGCACGAACACCGTCGAGAGAATAGTTATTGGCACGGTTGACGATCGGTGCAGTTACCGGTGTCGGAAACCACAACGGCGTGCCATTGCTCAGCGTGATCTCACCTACCACGTCGGCGCGGAACGAAAGATCATCCGCCGCCAGCCTCGCCGCATTACTGGTTTTGATGACCTCGAAATCAAGCGTTCGGGTCTGGCCGGGTGCAACCGTGCCGACGTCCGAACTGTTACATTCATACACCGTTGCCGTTGCCGGGATATCCGCAGGATCCTCCCATACTTCAAGCAAAGGCGGACTGGCAATGCTGCATGACCCCGGCGCCGACACCACCTCCATGGTCGTGCCGAAGCTGATATAGGCGTAATAGTCGTCAGCGTAATGACCACCGTTATTGGTCAGCGCCACCTGCAACGGCAACGGCTGTGCAGGATTGTTGGTCAGGATAAATATCAGTTCATTTCCGGTGATATTGATATCCAGGTCTTCCGGGTCTGAAAGGGGATTATCGCTAAAGGGGTAGTTAGGATGCTGTTGCACGCCTGGATTACAGAAGTCTTCAAAATCGACAAACAGCTGGTTGTTCAATGTCGTGCTGTTGTCCGGGTCGGTGTTATCGGCGGTGTTTTCGACCCGTACATCGAGGTTGGCATTGTTATCGTAATATGACGGCGGAATCATCACCACACGGAAAGTGACGACCGCAACATCGCCATGACGCAGCATGTTGACCTGGTCGGGATAATCCGGATGCGTGGTCGTACTCCACAGATCAAACTCTGGCGCGGTATTGGATAATGGCTCGGCTGGATTACTGCTGGTCAGCGGGAAAGTGTTCGGCGCCGGATTGGTCCAGGTTACCCTGTTGATCATGCCATCATAATTGCCATACCTGGGATTTATCGATAGCGTCGGCGTAAAGGTCGAATCGACAACGTATTCAGGCGGCAGGATATCGCGCAAATGAATGTTCTTGATGCTGCCGCCGGTGTTATTTGTTAACTCAATTGTCATCAAGCCGCGGCTTCCGACGGGTTGCGAGGTATTCAGTCCTGTCAGGAATCGCCGTACCTGAAGGTCGTTGTTGTTGACGTTTTCCGCCAGTGAACTCAGTGTTTCCGAATCGCTTCCTGCCGAGACGCCGCTGGAAGTAACCGAAATACCGCCAGTAGGACCTTGCGCCTCACAACCCCATTCGATATTGGAAACCGTATTGGTCCTGTTGGGACTGCAGGAAGAGGTGATCTTGCCGACCAGGTAAATAAATGTCCTGTCGTTGGCAGGAACATCAACTTCAAAACCGTCGTAAGATGTGTCTGATTCTCCAAAAGGGTTATCAACAATAAAATCGTTGATGTTGTTACTCGAGGGAACACAGCCGCCCACCGGACCGACGCCGTCTGCGTTAGCGATAGCGCTCGCTTCGCCTTCCGAGGGACAGGCATAATTGATCTGGAAATTCCCGTTCTGCATCAGGTCGTCAAACTTAAGGTCCTGCAATCCTGCAAGGCCTCTGTTGCGGATTCTGATGCGCCAGATCACATCGTCATTGATGTTGCCGAACACGCCGTTGGAGTATCCACCCTGGCTGGCGTCTACATTTCTGCCTCGCTTGTCAACATCGGGAATGGGTTCGCGCAGCGGCAACAGATCAAAGCCGGTGTTTTGTGGCGTGACCGCACAAGCTTGTGTGGTGTTGTAGGTCAGGCTTGCCCGGATGTTGCGGTCCGCGCTGACCAGGCCTTCTGCGTTCGAAGTGCGCCTGACTGCAAAAGTTATAGTCAGCTCACCAACATTATTGTTACCGTTTACGGAGTCGAGCGAGATGCCTGCGAGGTTGAATGTCAGAACCGAGCCGGCACCGGTCGGCGCCGGGCCCACAAACGGGGTACCATTCATGGTGTATCTGATCGGGGTGGGCGCAGTCGGATCGTAGACCAGTCCCGAAGATCCGAGATCTTCGACTACGCTCATATTGATCATGTCCGCTCCCTCATAGGGATTGGTAATCACGATGGTTACATAACCGTAACCACACAGTTCGCAGTAACTTGCGCTGGTCGCTGCGTTACTGGTGAGATCATGATCGATGAACGGAGGCGTGCTGTTCTTGATATCACAGGGTGCAGCCAGGGCATTAACAGCAGGCAATAAGAGCCCGATAGTGATAAAAAAGATTTTTATCACAGGTAATATAAAGCCAGACAGTACAATCATCGGGCGCATAGGAGTTTTGGAATTTCCCCACAATTACAAACATATTATTTTTTGTTTTTGTGTATCGACGGTTGTTAGTCGCCCGTCGATTTCATTTAGGGATTATTTATGTATTGATTGATGTTGTTCACCAATCAATTTTCATTTAGGAATTTGCGTATCGATTGATATCATTTTTTCAATCGATTTCATTTATGATTTAATCTTGTTATTGATGCAGCGCATCAATGGATTTCATTTATTCAATCAGAGGGATCAGCTAGAAACCTCTGCAAAAGGCATTTAAAACCTTCTCACCCCCCTGATACATTATTAACCAGCATTTTCGTATCCTTCCAGAATCACTTCATTTCCATTAGCCAGGAATCCATCCTCTAATCCTGAATACGCTGCATTTTGTAACAGCAAGCATTTTTCCTGCCACCCGCCAGTACCTGAAGATCTACCGCCAGGCCTAGGAGGCCGGCAGGAAGTCAATCGGATACAGTATGGTCACAGCCGGGACACCCTCCTTGGTTCCAAAATTAAACTTGAGTACACGGTCTACGATCTTCTGCTCCAGCCCGGGTGAATCCATATCGCTGGACTCCATCTTGCAGGCCGATACAGCACCATCGGGCTCAATTGTCAGGCGTATAACCACCTTGCCTTGCAAGGTTGGATTCTTTCTCAGCTCGCGGTTATAGATCCTATAAAGTGCAGCCTTGTAACGGTCGAATACAATCTGGATTTCTTCATCGGTACGCGATGGCCCGGGGCCGCCACTCAGTGGTCTTTCCTCACCAAAGAAGTCACTTCCTATTGCAGATTCAACGCGTTCAAAACCGACACCCTTGATACCATCGCCGGCGCCACCCACGTCCCTGCTCAGAGATGCCGTACTGATACCACTACTGCCGCTTGTTGCCTGCGCAGTAACCAGTGAACGTGAAGTTCTCTTCGCTGTTTTACCCTTGGTGCTGATACGAGCCTTGGCACCGAGTTTTTTCTCAGGACCCGAATCGATCAATTCGGAAAAATTATTTTTGAACGCCAGCAAACCAGCACGCTCCGCTTTCTTTCTCGCCACCTGCGTTTTTTTCTTTTCAGGTTCGGGCGCCTTTTTCTTCACTTTTTTCTCTTTGGTCGATTCCTCAAGTTTCTTCTCGACTTTTGGTGGCGGTGGTGGCGGTGGCGGCTTTTTCTCTACGATAAGCTGCGCAATACGTTCCTGTATTTTCACTGGCTCAAGACGATCATGTACCGGTATATCCCACAGCGGGATCAACAGACCCAGCAATATTGCAACTAAAAGACTGGCAGCAAGAGACCGACGCAAGCGCCTCTTGTCTTCCTCGTCATCCATCCATGGCATAACCATAGGACGAAACGGCAATTCATCCATTTCGCGTTCGACAACATACTCATTCCTGGCTTCTTCTTCGTATTCTTCCAGCTCAAGACTTTGTTCATTGAGGATATTGACGCGAGCTGCAAGGCTCTGGATATTTTCTTCGCCGTCGTCATAGCGCTGCTGTAATTCAGCAACACGCGAATCAAAATCAATGACCTTGTTGCGAGCCTGCTCTGTCAACCGGCTCGCTTTAGCAGCATCGTAATCATCACCCCAGAACAGCTGTGCGCCACCTTCCTTGTGCAGTTGGTCCAGGCGGTCACTGATTTCACTTAACAGGGAATAATGGCCGCGCTCAGTCAGCAAGGCCTGCAATTCAGCATCAAGCGCCTTTTGCTTATCCTGATGACTGGCAAGCTGCCCATAGGTCTGGTCAATCTCCTGACTGACCTCTACCTTGCGATGTTCGATATTTTCTTTCACGAGAACCTTTTAACCACTCTGTGATGCTTTCTGAACGACAGCCAGAGATATTTTTCCGTAACCCGCACTGGTACAGCTGGACATCACTTTCTTGAGTAACTTGAATGGCAATGTACGGTGCGCAAGAACAGTTATTTCCTTGCTTTCAGCAATTTTTTTTGTGTTGAAGCCAATTACTTTCTTCTGCTGCTGTAGCAAACGGTCTCTTATAGGCTGCATGACAGACTCTTTTGAATCGATCACTTCGGCCGTCGTCATGACAACATCACCCTGCACCAGAACATTGTCTTCGGTAACCAGAACAATGATTGTTTCGCGCGGTTTTGAATCGACCACCGACTCCGGCAACTTGATGCCCTTGGGCTGCTCCATGACATCACTGGATGATGAGTTCACCAGCAAGAAGAATACCAGGATAGTAAACACATCCATCAATGAAACCAGGTTCAACGTAGGTTTTCTCTGTTTTGATGCACGCGCCATGCGCTTCATACGTCTGTTTTGTTTCATGGCGCATCTCCGATGGAAATATTGGGAAACAGTTCAATCTCCTGGAGCTCAGGATCATCCCCCTGGACCACTTCCGCGACTCGCATCGCGTCCATAACCAGAACCAGGTTCGCATACTCGATGTTTGGCTCCATCAATATAGTGGCATCCTTTTTGTCCAGGTAATTTGATTTAATCTTTAACAGATATTCAGACATCGTCCTTACATCATACTCATCATCCACCTTGGGAAAACGGACGAGGATAGTCTTGCCGTT
Organism: uncultured Gammaproteobacteria bacterium; assembly: GCA_937998645.1. Lineage (GTDB taxonomy): Bacteria > Pseudomonadota > Gammaproteobacteria > SZUA-229 > SZUA-229 > JABDQW01. Next base: position 7,925 of record CALLCZ010000192.1, on the reverse strand, counting down.
ACCAATCTCCAGGCCTTTATCACGCACGATGACTTCAACTGCCATTTTTGGTTTGTCGACCTTGCTTGCATCGCCGGCACCTGTCGGCAGGTTCAGTTCGAGGATAGTAATTCGCGAGAACACTGCCGTTATCAGCAAGAAAGGTACAAGCACAACCATCAGATTCAGGAAGGTCGTGATATTCAGCTCAGGCGGTTCTTTTTCAAACCGCTTGTAGCGACGATATCTAGCCATGTTTTGATGCCAGTTCTGCCTGACGTTTGGCAAAATCCGCAATCAGGTTGAGCGTTTTCACCGACGCCATTTCCAGACTATCGACAATTTCTGTTGTTCTGGAACTCAGATTGGCATGCACAATGAGCAACGGAATCGCCACCATCAGACCAAAAGCGGTGGTATTCATCGCAACTGAAATACTGGCTGACAGCAAATCGGCTTTTTCAGCCGGATCTGCATTTGCTACTGCAGTAAACGCCTCGATCAGGCCCATAATCGTACCGAGCAGGCCCAGCAAGGTCGCAATGTTGGAGAACAGCGCCACATAAGGCGTACGTTTCTCAAGCTGAGGAATAATTTCCATCATGCTTTCTTCCATGGCTATCTCGATATCATCACGTCGGCGCACCGAGCCCTGTCGCGACAGCCCCATGTTCAGCAATCCGCCGATGGCTGATTCATCTTCTTTCAGGATTCCTCGAGCCTGATCAAAGTTTCCCTCTTGCAATATGGGATGTACATCACTCCAGACCTTCTGGTTCTGGTTTCTTATCGTCATAAGCTTGATGTAACGTTCTGCTGCAATAGCTACACCTATCGCAAACACAATCAGAATGGGATACATAAATGCACCACCAGTCTGGAAAAATGTGACTAATGTTTCTAGAAAACCCATCTTACTATCCTCTTACTGGTTACTTTTTATTCTTGAATCTGGCTAAGCTCGTAAAATTCGAGCTCACGCATAAACACTTCTTTATCAATTAATTTATTACTGTCATCAAGCAGACCGGAGTTCAGACTTGTTTCCACACCGACCTGTGAATTTTTCCAGGGCACAATATAAAGCGACTTGGGCGCCTCCTTGTTACCTATAATCGAAATACCTGACAGTTCCTTGACTTCTTCCGCCGCCAGGCTAAATGACATAATCAATGCAACACATGTAATAACGAATACTTTCATCGCTACAATTCACCTAGATTCTTGTTTTGAGGTCAGCTATCCAGATCTTGACGGTCTTGTCTTCCGGATCATACTGCTGATATTTTTCAAACTGCTCGAGCGCGCATTGAGGATCGCGCATATAGATATCACATAGAATCCCCAGATTCTTGATTACCGGCAAGTAATCCGGGTACTCGGAAAGCGCGTTGATATAGACTTTTTTTGCATCGTCAAAACGGCCCTGCCTGCGATAGAGCATTCCCAGTTCGTTGTTAGCGACTGGCTGAGCCTGATCGATAGCCAGCGCCTTCAACAGGTTCTCTTCGGCCAGCTTTTCGTTACCTTTATGGCGATATGCCATCGCAAGATTAATATATGGCGCTGTTAATCTTTGCTCTTGCTCTATTACGGTGTTCAGCAGGGTAATCGCAGTATCGTATTGCCCTTCCTGCAATAATTGCAGCGCCTGATCGAAGGTTTGTTGAACGTCACTGCTGACATCCACGTCCTGCGCCTTTGCAGCTCTGGAAACGCCTGACTGTGTAGCACAGCCACTCAAGGCCGCAAGCAGGCAGATAATCGCAACATGCACCATGTGTATACGCACAGGTATATAGACATTCATTACATCAATCCCCAATCATTGCAGTGGCGTCCGGTGCCTTTACTTGCTCTTCTAACTTCACGCTTTTGGCCTGCTGACCCGACGAGGTCAGGCTTTTGACAAAAGTGTTTTCCTGTTCAGACCTGGCATAACGCGCTGGCATCAGTATTGCCAGCTTCTCGATGCTTTTATCGATCCATTTGTTATAAATACCAATAGATAATAGCTCAATATTCTTCTCATGCACGCCGATAGCCTTCTCTTCGAATGGATATGCCTGCTCTTCAAGCACAAGATTATATTGCTCGAGCTCATCTGCGTTTAAATCGCTCGGGCGCTCGGATTCCATCAATGCATGACTGAAATGATAATAAATCTCTGCCAGCTGATAGGTTGAAGCCGCTGTTACTTCACTAACTTCATAATCAATCAGCTTGTTATAGTTATTGATGGCTGTTTTCATGCGTTTCTTTTTCTTATCGAGATTTTTCTTGAATGGTTTGACCAGCTTGACATCATAAAACGCAGTCAAAGAAGGTTCAGCAAGAATAAGGGCAGCATTTGCCGCCAAAAAGCGTGTCCTGTCAGTACGCTCATTACCAGCACTGGAATCCGCCTGGACAATGGCTTTTAACTCGGCAATATATTTTTTGTTGTTGTCCGATTTTTTATAGATATCAGCAATCTTCTGCCGTGTTTCAATTGCATTCTCAACAGGACGTGGAAATACGCTTACGTATTTCGTGTATATACGCAAAGCATCTTTCATCGACCCTGCCTTAACATACAGCTCTGCTGACTGATCCAGAGCTTCACGCCTGAGCGATTCGTCTTTTGTTTCAGTCTCGATGCGCTCAAACTCTGCAGCCGACGCCATCAGATCTCCGTTTTCCTTGTATACAATGGCAAGCTTCTTAGTGATCTCTGTTTGCAGTTCGCTTTGTGGATAACGCTTACGAAAATCAACAAGCACATTCGCTGCAGCAGGCCAGTCTTTTAATATAATCAGCGATGCAGCCGCATCGTATTCCGCTGTTGGTCTTATCTTGGCCGTTGGTGTTACAGTCGCAATGCGCAGAAAATGATTTGCAGCCTCACGATGGTTCTCCAGCTTCCTCTGTTGCTCACCCTGCTTGTATATTGATGCAGCAAGATTTTCAGTCAGCTTTTCACGGCTCTCGTCTTTAGCATCTGTCAGGCTCAGCACCTTGATATATGCGCTCTCGGCATCCTGATAACTGGTCTGATCAAACGAACCATGTGCAACCACCAGCCATGCAGAACGGACCAGCTTCTTATCTGCATTCGGGTACTGCTGAATAAGTTGACGCCCGGTCTTGACAGCAAGCGAGTAGTTCTTTAACTCGTAAAGCATATCTGCAGCTGCTGAAAGTATTACCGCAGCATGTTTGTGATCAGGGAAGTTTTCGACAAACTTGAGCGAGCTGCGTATGATTTCGCGCTTGACCAGCACTACGTCAGATGGTGGCGCCTTTGGCAAATACTTGCGGTAAGCATAAACCGCTGCATAAGCCGCCTCAGAAGACTTATCATGCCTTGGGTAATTATAGGCAGTTCTCTCATATTCCAGCGCAGCATCGCGATAATCTTCATTCTCCAGCATCAATGCCGCCAGCTTGTAATTCAGTTCCGGCGCCAGCTCATCTTCCGGGAATGACCTGAAAAACTCACGGTACCAGTGAATGGCTTCGACATAGTTTTCCTGTTTCTTTTTGTATAAACGCTTGTCCTGATATAACGCATGATAATGACTTGCCAGGTCTGACAGGTTAGCTTTAAGAAACGTAAGCACTACCGGGAATTGCTGTATATCAAAGAACTGCCAGTACTCGGCATTCAGCCCATAGGTGTTCGAAAAATTCTTCTTGGAATCTATGACAAGCTTGGGGAACCCGCCTTGCAGATAAATCTCGATGACACGGATATTGAAGTACGGCGCAACCTTATTCAGCGGGTTACGCTCAACGAAACTGTTATAGGTCAGGGCTGCATCATTATAGCGACGCTTCTCAAGATAATATTCACCAAGGTGGCTATATACACTGGCTTCATAAGTGCGCGGCCCTGCCATTGCAAAGAAATCGACAATTGCATCAGCACCACCAAGATATGAGAAACTCAGACTGATAACACGATATGTGTCATCGATACGCTTTTTCTCAATCTTGTCATCGATCTGCTCAAGTTCATAACCTTCATCGATTTTGAAATCAAGCATGGCTATAAAATCCTTAAGCGCTTCTTCATACAGATCCTGCTTGAAGTAGGCCCATCCCTGTTTATACAAAGCCAGTTCATAAAACGCAGAACCCTTCCCTATATTGAGCACAACCTGGTAGGCTTCTTCAGCATCAAGATAACGTTTTCTCATGAAGAAATATTCTGCACGTCTGAATTGCGCCTCATCCAGATGTCGTGAATCAGGGTATTTCTGCACCAGCACATCCAGTGTTTCGATGGCTTTTTCTACCTGACCGATCTCCTCATATGCACGCGATAACTGATACATGACCTGATCGTTGCGTTCATATAATGGATACTTCTTCAACAGTCCTTTGTATAACTCAATCGCCTCCATTGCTCCGGCAGTCTGCAAGTCTTCCGCTTTGCCTGTTGGTGATGCTAAAGGAGAATTGTCTGTCTTGATTTTTTGCTCACGCGTTGCGCGCTCGCTAAATTCTTTTTCCGATTCTGACAGGTCCGCGATAGCACCTGATTTACTGCTTGCCTCTTTCCCTGCTCCGGCCATAATCGCGGCCTCTGCCTGTTTTACATCCAGCACCCCGGTACCCGGCTTTGTCAGCTCATCAGACTGTGGCGAGTGCACAGCCTCGAGTTGCGCGGCAACGGCACTGTCACTTGATAGCGGTGTTGAATCTACCGGGGTCGTATCAGTTTCCTGTGTCGCTTCAATGACAGGCGATGATGCGTCATACCCGGCTGCCGCCGAATACTCCTTCTCTATTTTCAGATCAGCAAGACGACGAATTGCTTCCGGAGTCATCTCGGTCTCAGGTGTTTCTTCAAGATAACGCTGGTAGCTTTCCAGGGCTTTTTCCAGGCTTCCTACAATCACTTCTTCCTTGATTTCAATATCGACACTGTTCAAACTACCGAGCGTACCTTCCGTGTTATAGGTCGCACATCCCGTAACAGAAAGTCCGTAAGCAGCCATCAAGACTGAAATCATCTGTGTTGAAAATGAGCGCATCATGGCGTCGCCCCTTCTCCAGCATTTGCTGTTGTTGTGGCTGCTGTTGCTGATGCTTCTGTATCTGCGGTTTCAGCTTTTGTAGTGACCGTTGTTTCAGGGGTAATCGCGGACTGCTCCAGTAATTTCTTTTCCTGCTCCTTGGTGGCGCGATCATAACTTTCTGCTAACGCGAACCTTGCCTTGATTTGATATTCTTCCAGTCGTTTGCGGCGCTTATCGAGTTCGTTGATTGCCATCTGCTCCAGCACCCTTCCCTGCCTGGCCATTATGCCCTTGAGCTTTACCTGGGTATCACGCAGGCGCGTACGCAACTGCTGAATAGGTATTGTGTAACCCTCATAACTTTGTGTTGCCGCCTGGCGAGTGCGTACAAAAGCACGGTATTGCTTGTTGAGGTCATCAATCACACCATCAAGGTCTTTCAGGTTTTTATAGGCTGTCGTCAGGCGATCATCGAATTCCGACTCGATGCGCCAGTCGAGCACACCCGACAATCGTTCCATACGATACAGAGTTTCTTCAGTCGCCAGACTCGGATTGGCCTCCAGTGCAACTTTTATTTTTGCCAGTCGATCGATATCTGCACGTTCATTCGCCGTCGCAAGATATACAGGCCTGCGCAAAACCAGCAATGATTGAATGCGTTCATTTAACCGGTCTCGCTGTTCGATGCGAAGACGTATTCGTGAATCAAGCTTTTTGAATTTCTTCTCGACTTGCGGCAACAGAGGCTCGTAATACTGGCGGCGCAATTCTATGATGTCTTCATAAACTGCCAGTCCATCAAGCCATAGCGTCAAATGCTGCCTGAGGTCAGCAAGGTCTTTGTAATTTTTCAGTGACTCCTGAAAATCATGTGCGGCCATTAATTCCATGATGTAGCGGGTTTCCGGGCTGTCCGGTAACTTGCGCAGGTTGACTACCCAGTTTTCGTCCTGCTCCGCCTGTTTGCTAACCAGCGCAGTTAGAAACTTGCCTTCGCGGATGCTTTTAATCGATGCATCAAGGCTATCGATCTCACTGGCAAACACATCCATCGCCTTGCCATACATGATCGCAGCTTTGCCGTGCACATTGAGCTTGCTGTAAGCAAACGGCACCGCCATCATGGCTTCCTGCACGGAAATATTGGTCTGCTCACGCTCGTGCAACAGGCTCCATGGCACCAGCGCTCGATCATAGCGCTGCTGCGCTACGGCTACCCAGCCTGCACCGAGCAAGGCTTTATTGGAAAACGGACCATCCAGCCTGATGCGTGAAAAATATTTTGCGGCCTGTTCTGCATTGCCGGCATCGACATAGTAATTAGCAAGCTTGAGATTACCTTTGTCTTTTAGCGCCAGCACCGCTTCTTCGTCACTATCGAGTTTCCCCAGCTCATCCAGCATGGCAACCGCCAGCTCTGTCTGTGCCGTTTGCAGGTAGGCCATCGCAAGGTTATATTCGATATAGCCCCGGTATGTTTCATCGCCTTTGAGCTCTTTTAGAATTGTTATTGCATCATTGAATTTTCCGACAGAAACATAAATCTGTGCTCGCATGAAGGCTTCATCGCTGCGAATTTTTTCCGGAACTTCGCCCTTGATCAGCTCTATCGCATGCAGTGCATTGACATAATCCTGCTTACGATAATAAAGACGCGCCAGTCTGAAAGCAGCTTCATTTCGCTCCGACTCAGCTACGTTTTTTCCCAATACGGCCTCTATCGCACGACCAGCCCGTTGATGCATGCGGTAGTAAAGTTCAAGATCACCGACAGCAAACTCAGCCTGTCCACGATGCCAGTGAAGGCTGTCCAGATCAGGCTCATCGAGTGCATAGTACTGACCAAGCTCTATATCGAGATGTGAAATTGCTTCAAAATAATCATGCTGATAGGCGTGATAAAGAATCTCGCCATAAAAGATATCACGCATCTCCTGATGTGGCCTGACAGTGCCATGCGCGAATAAGGGCAGCAGTAGCAATGCTGCTATTGAAAAACGCAGACTCATGCGCTACCAGTCCCTGAACTGTATATCCTGTTCGGTAGATTCGGGGCCGGCGATTTTTATTTCGACAAATTTCGGACCTACATCTTTGGTTACGCGGTAACTACCGCTGCGCTTGTACTCTCCACCTGCAGGCGCCTTGCCGGAGTAGCTGATAACAAGCTCGTGCTCACCGGTTTTAATATTACCCAGGTATAGCCGCTGTACACCCCCACTCTGCAGCGCTTCCAGTTCACGAAAAGAATACAGGTGCTGGGCAACCACCTTTTCGCCGAGCTTGAGTTGCACCGAGTCGAGACGAAAATCATCACCTTTGTGCATGGAAACAAACAGTGAGACCTGGGTGTTGGAAGGAAAAAGTAATTTTTCCTCGAGCATTGCCAGCTCTGAACTCAGATTGAGCACATCTTTCTTGATGTCCTGAACCTGCTCATCGAGACCCTTGATCTGCTCGCGTGAAACTTCGTCTGCATTGGCTACAAATGACAATAACGCTGCGAAGACAATGCACAGGAATTGCCGGAAGATTTTATGTGCGTGTGAATGCATATCTTTAACCTGTAATGAACATATGAATCAATAACTTAATCGTTATAATGTCGTGCACTATGGCACTTGTTATCACAGCTATGAAATAGACCGCCCAGATCCATTCATGCCACGACACGGTTGGCGCCTACCCACCCATGTCTCCTGTGGCTTGACCGCATCCAGACTGAATCCCGGAAGCAGCTGCTGTAAGACTAAGAAAGCCCTGAATTACTGTTCTTCACATTTAAAAATATACTCATGAGAGGCCTGCGCTAAAAAAAGCCCCGTCATTCCCTACTCATAGTCCAATAGATAGATGCCCGCAAGTTTGTAGCACAAACTAATGAAAATCAGGTCGCTGAAAAACGCTTTCAAACGGGCACCAGTCGCATTATTAACG
>CALLCZ010000191.1 GCA_937998645.1 uncultured Gammaproteobacteria bacterium | reverse complement strand
AAACGTGGTGGTCATGACCATGACAGGTAATATCTATCGCAGAAGAAAGGAATTCGATCGCGCTATGGATAATTACGAGAAAGCCCTTGAGATTGAGCCGGACAATAATTTTGCCCTGTTTGGCATGGGTGACTGTTATCGTGGCCAGATGAACATGGAAAAGGCCGTGGAATGGTGGGACAGAATTCTGGAACATGAGCCGGAAAACCAGGCGTTGTGGACGCGTGTTGGTGATGCCCTGTTAAGCCTGAACAGGGTCGAGGATGCGATTGCACATTACGAATCCAGCCTCAAAAACGGCGCAGATGTATACTCTTATCTGGGTCTTGCACGTGCACATCATGCTCTCGGCGATCTTGCCAAAGCGCGTGAGTACTGCGAGAAAGCGTTGGCGCAAGATGACAACAGCGAGCGTGTGCTGGAAAGACTGGTCAATATTTGTGAAGACGCCGGTGATTCGGCAGGTGCGAATAAAGCAAGAGAAATGCTTTCACAAGCTGATAACTGATTTAATATTTTCCTGCCCGTCAGTTGTTATAACCAGTGCAAGCGCTCACTATAACCAGCATCGTTATTGGTAGTACCGGTCTGTTGCTCTGTGTGCTTGGTATCGCCAAACTCACAAAAAAATTGTTGATGAGCAGTGTCAGGTACGAGATCACCGGTATTGTACTGCTATCTATTGCCGCCATGCTCTTCCTGGTGTCATCCAATATCCATACCTATGAACGCCTGGTTTTTGAACAGCCGATTGCGAATATCAGTTTTCATAAAATTTCGCCTAAATATTTCAGTGTTGAATTAGAGGAGCTGGGTTCGGGAGAAAGCTGGTTCTATGAATTACGTGGTGACGAGTGGCAACTGGATGCACAGATACTGACCTGGCATGGTTATGCGAATTTACTCGGACTGGATTCCTATTACAGACTGCATCGTTTATCCGGACGCTATACTGACATAAACGAAGAGCGCAGTAATCTGCGTACGGTACATGGCCTGGCAACAGAACAACGCATTGATCTGTGGTCCTATATAAATGAATACAAAAACTGGTTGAGCATGGTGGATGCAACCTACGGCAGTGCCGTATTTTTGCCGATGAATGATGCAGCCCGTTACAGCATCAGCATCAGCCGCAATGGCCTGGTGGCGCGGCCCGATAATGCCATAGCGCGCGAAGCAGTGAGTAACTGGATCGGTTTCTAACAACGGGTCCGACACGGGGTGAACCCGGTAATTATCAGAACTTTCCAGGGTAATTTCGGCCGTCAATACCGTCATTTTATTGTTATTTTTCCGTAATACTTTCTTCATATCCCGCATCCATAATCCTCGCTCACAATCATGTGATCTAATTATCAGAGGAAATTATGAACAGAAAATATCTTGTCCTGGTATCTGCTGCGACAATCTGTTTTTCAACGTTTGCCAATGCGGCATCTCGCGATTACATATCTATCGTCGGTTCATCAACAGTCTATCCGTTTGCGACTGTGGTTGCCGAAACGTTTGGCAAGAGTACCAGGTTCAAGACACCGAAAATCGAATCGACCGGTTCCGGTGGCGGCATGAAACTGTTCTGCGCCGGCGTCGGTATCGAGCATCCTGATATCACCAATGCATCACGCCGTATCAAGAAATCTGAATATGAAAAATGTCACAACAACGGCGTCAAAGGCATTATCGAAGTCAAGCTTGGCTATGATGGCATCGCGGTTGCAAATTCGAAAAAATCAAAACGTTTAGAGCTGAGCCGCAAGGATATCTTCCTTGCACTGGCGAAAGATGTACCTAATCCGGATGGCAGCGAAACTCTGGTTGCAAATCCATACAAGACATGGAAAGACGTGAATCCGGCGTTGCCAGACAGCAAGATCGAAGTACTGGGCCCGCCGCCGACTTCAGGCACGCGTGACGCCTTCGCCGAGCTTGCAATGGAAGGCGGCTGCAAGAAGATCGGCTGGATCAAGGCAATGAAGAAGCAGGACAAGAAAAAGTACAAGTCGATCTGCCACACGGTTCGTGAAGACGGTGCCTATATCGAAGCCGGCGAAAACGACAACCTGATCGTTCAAAAGCTGGAAGCCAATCCAGATGCATTGGGTGTATTCGGCTTCAGCTTCCTCGACCAGAACACTGACAAGGTTCAGGGTTCACTGGTTGACGGTGTTGCACCTGAGTTCGAAGCGATCGCCAGCGGTAAATACCCGGTATCCCGCTCACTGTATTTCTATGTGAAGAAGGCCCATATCGGCAAGGTGCCTGGTATCAAGGAGTTTCTTGGTGAATGGGACAGGGAAGGTACCTGGGGTGATGAAGGTTACCTGACTGACAAGGGCCTGATTCCTATGCCGAAGGCAGAACGCGATGAGTTTTCTGCAGCGATCAAAAACATGAAGAACCTGGAGATGTAATACACCAGTATAGAACGGCGGCTGCTTCCAGGTGGTCGCCGTTCTACTGTTTCTTTAACTCACTCAAATGTTTAATCTGACTTTACAAGCTATAGCCATTGAACCTGTTTCGATACGGTTATGCACAGGCATGACAGGCGTTGGTGATGCCGAAGCAGACAGGAATACTTAATGTCAGCAATTGCTCTTATATTCACCCTGGCCTTGCTGGCTGTATTCAGTTACTGGCTTGGTCGCAAACGCTCATTTGCTGTTGTTAATGGTGAAGCCTGGAAACTGCACTCGCTGCCTTCCTATTACGGTTTTTACACAGCGATCTGGTGTGGGATTCCGGCACTGTTTGTGCTGGCAATATGGATGTTTTTTGAATCCAGCATCATTACTCATCTCGTCGTCGCCGGTTTGCCTGAGGATATACGCAGCCTGACGCCTGACAGGCTCAACCTTGTTGTTAACGACATCAAGAACCTGGTTACAGGCAACATCGTATCAGCTGAAGTCGATCCAAGCATGCGCGCTGCAGCTGATCATTATATTCACCTCTCGAATATCAGCCGGGCTGCGCTCACTGTGCTGGTACTGGTGCTGGCTATCGCGGGTGCCTTGCTTTCCATGCGCACAATACGACGTGAGAAACGTGCGCGTAATGCGGTTGAATCAATCGTCAAGATTTTCCTGATCGCGAGCTCAACTATCGCAATTTTTACCACCATTGGTATCGTACTTTCGGTTTTGTTCGAGGCGATCCGCTTTTTCGAGACTGTGCCGCTGACGTCATTCCTGTTTGGACTCGAATGGAGCCCGCAGATGGCGATTCGTGAAGACCAGGTGGGTTCCTCGGGGGCATTCGGTGCAATTCCCCTGTTTGCCGGCACCTTGTTAATCTCATTCATTGCCATGCTGGTTGCTGTTCCAATTGGTTTGATGTCAGCGATCTACCTGGCCGAATATGCAGGCAAGAAAGTCCGTGCTGTGGCCAAACCGCTGCTCGAGATTCTGGCGGGTATACCCACCGTGGTTTACGGCTTCTTCGCTGCCCTCACGGTGGCCCCGTTCATACGCGACAGCGGTGGGCTCATTGGACTGGATGTCTCATCCGAATCGGCACTCGCGGCTGGTCTTGTCATGGGCATCATGATTATTCCGTTCGTTTCTTCTTTATCGGATGATGTGATCAATGCCGTACCCCAGGCCATGCGTGATGGCTCGGAAGGGCTTGGTGCAACGAAGTCCGAGACAATCAAGAGGGTCATCATTCCGGCGGCGTTACCGGGTATTGTCGGCGGTATTCTGCTGGCGGTGTCACGCGCCATCGGCGAAACCATGATTGTCGTGATGGCTGCGGGATTGTCGGCCAACCTCACGGCTAATCCACTGGAAGCCGTGACAACCGTAACGGTACAGATCGTGACATTACTGGTTGGTGACCAGGAATTCGATAGTCCGAAGACGCTGGCGGCATTTGCGCTCGGTTTGTTGCTGTTCGTGGTCACGCTGATCCTGAATGTGATTGCGCTGCACGTTGTACGCAAATACCGTGAACAGTATGAATAAACGGATTGATAACCATGGCTAATTCACATAAATATACAACTCATATCGTCAGAGCCGGCCTGGAAAAGCGCTACAAAAAGGAAGCGCGTTTCCGTCGCATGGGCCTGGCTGCGATCATCATGGGGCTGATCTTCCTGTCGATGCTGTTCATCAGCATTATTGGTAACGGCTACACCGCTTTCTGGCAGACTTTTGTGCAGCTGGAAATTCACCTGGATGCGAGTGTTATAGACCCGGAAAGGACGCGAGACCCGGAGATTATCTCGGCTGCGGACTTTGGCGGTATCGTCAAAAAGTCATTACGTGACATGTACCCTGAAGTGAGCGGAAGACGCGACAAACGCACGCTTTATCGCCTCGTCAGTAGCGGCGCGAGTTATTACCTGCAAGATTACGTCGTGGCGAATCCGGAACAGATTGGCAGCACCATACAGCTCTGGGTGCCAGCCGACGATGATGTCGATATGCTGATGAAAGGTCATTTTGATCGTGATAAGCCAGAGGCAGAACGACGCATCAAGGACAACCAGATCGCTTGGGTTGACAAGCTGGTAGACCAGGGACGGGTAGAAAGTCGCTTCAACAAGACCTTTTTCACCGCCGGTGATTCCCGCGAGCCTGAACTGGCCGGTATCTGGGGTGCAGCGACAGGATCGTTCTTTACCCTGGTGGTGACATTGTTACTGGCCTTCCCGTTGGGGGTTGCGACCGCCGTCTATCTGGAAGAGTTTGCACCGCAGAACAAGTGGACCGACCTGATCGAGGTGAATATCAATAATCTCGCGGCGGTACCATCGATTGTATTTGGATTGCTTGGTCTCGCGGTATTTATCAATTTCTTTGGCATGCCACGCTCGGCACCACTGGTCGGTGGTATGGTGCTGACGTTGATGACCCTGCCGACCATCATTATCGCCAGCCGTGCGGCATTGAAATCCGTGCCTCCATCCATTCGCGAGGCGGCACTGGGTATCGGCGCATCTAAAATGCAGATGGTATTTCATCATGTATTGCCGCTGGCCATGCCGGGGATGCTGACCGGCACCATTATCGGCATGGCTCAGGCGCTGGGTGAATCGGCCCCTCTGTTGATGATTGGCATGGTCGCGTTTATCGTTGATATCCCTACCAGTGCTATGGATCCCTCAACGGTGCTGCCGGTACAGATTTATTTATGGGCAGACAGCCCCGAACGTGCTTTTGTCGAACGAACTTCTGCTGCCATCATGGTATTACTTATGTTCCTGATCACTATGAATGCATTGGCAGTGTTATTACGCAAGAAGTTTGAGCGTCGCTGGTAAACCAGGATGACTACAGAGATGACATTTCAAATTGATAGCGGAACAGACCTGCCTGAACGGGAGATTGATATTGTGAAAGAATCTGTTTCCGCGGATGCTTATTCAAAAGTAAACCGCGACGACCGTAAAACCGTCGGTAAAATTACACATGTGGATGCACGCATGACCTGCCGTAATGTGAATGTGTATTATGGTGACAAGCATGCGATCAAGGATGTAAGTCTCGATATTGGTAAAAACGAAGTCATCGCAATGATTGGCCCTTCAGGCTGTGGCAAGTCTACTTTTTTGCGTTGCCTTAACCGAATGAATGACACCATTGACAGTTGTCGCGTCACCGGCGACATTACGATGGATGATATTGATATCTATGACAAAAAAATGGATGTGGTTTTGCTGCGTGCCCAGGTCGGCATGGTATTCCAGAAACCAAACCCGTTTCCGAAGTCTATTTTCGAGAACGTTGCCTACGGTCCCCGAATTCATGGCCTGGCCGCAAGCAAGACCGATATCGAGAAAATTGTGGTTACGTCACTGAAGAGAGCCGGTTTATGGGATGAGGTAAAAGATTATCTCGAAGAGCCAGGTACAGGCCTGTCAGGCGGTCAGCAGCAGCGTCTCTGCATTGCGCGGGCGATAGCGGTTAACCCGGAAGTGGTATTGATGGACGAGCCCTGTTCGGCACTTGACCCGATCGCTACGGCGAAGATCGAGGAATTGATCGATGAATTGCGCGAGCATTATACGATTGCGATTGTTACCCATTCGATGCAGCAGGCGGCGCGTGTGTCACAGCGCACCGCATACTTTCACCTGGGTGACCTGATCGAAGTCGGAGATACGGACATGATATTCACCAATCCACGACACCAGCTGACCGAAGATTACATTACCGGCCGTTTCGGCTAACACTGAGTAAGGATTTAGCATGAACAAAATGACAGACGGCCATACCGTAAAAAGTTTTAACGATGAAATGAACCAGTTGCATCAGCACGTGATGCAAATCGGTGAGCTGGTCCGTGATCAGTTGAGCCGTGCGGTCGATTCACTCAAAGACGAAGATGCTGATGCTGCCAGGGAAGTTATTGAAAGAGACCGGCTGGTCAACGAACTGGATATACAGGTCGATGACGAAATGGTTCACATCATTGCAAAGCGCCAGCCCATGGCCAAGGACCTGCGTGAGATACTTACAGTCGGTAAAATTGTGACTGATCTTGAGCGATGTGGAGACGAGGCGCGCAAGATTGCAATCCTGTGTGTCCATTTCTACGATCACAACACCACATCGCCAAGCGATGTCATACTGCGTGATATTGTCAAATTATCGGATTTCGTCGACAGCATGCTGGACAAGGCGATACGCGCTTACGATGAACTGGATCTCGAGCTTGCACTTGAAACCATTCGCATGGATATGGATCTCGATACCGAGTTCAAAAGCTGCCTGCGCCGCCTGTCGACCTTCATCATGGAAGATTCCAGGGTGGTTGGTCATGTTGTTGAAACCGTGCTTGGACTGCGTGCGCTGGAGCGCATCGGCGGCCACGCGAAGAATATCGGCGGTTACGTGGTTTTCCTGGTCAAGGGCAAGGATGTACGCCACGAAGACCTGGAGACGGTCGCGGCCGAAATCCAATCAGCTACCTGATTCGCGGCTTTTTACCCGCGAATGTCGCTTGATCGTGATTAACTGTTATAGTTCTTGCCGTGATGCGTATTACCTTGTCGTTGTTTTCACGTGTAATTAACCTTTGATTTCGCTCCTGCTGGAGCGAGTTACTTTCTTTGTTCGTGCAAAGAAAGTAACCAAAGAAACACGCCCCCAAGCGCTCGTGCTTCGCATACCCTCAGCCATCTTTGCTGCCAACGGGTCGTCGCGACTCGCCATCCGGGCTCGACGCGACTCGATTGGCCGTCCATGGCCAATCGACCCTACCAGCAAAGCTGTCTTCGGCGAGCTTAAGGGGGGCCCACTCGCTAGCCTCTGGCGACCTGGGGCCCCCTTTAGGCTTGCCGAGGTATTCGGCTTTGGTAGGGCAAATCGGACAGGGATGTCCGATTTAGCCTTGTCGAGCCCGGACGGCGAGTCAAGGTGGCCCGTTGGCAAAGGCGAATGCCGAGGGAACCCGAAGGGCAAGCTGACCGGGGGTGTCTTTTCTTTTGGTTACTTTTCTTTAGACAAGTAAAGAAAAGTAACTCGCCCAAAAGGGCGAAACCGAAGGTTTAATTACACGTGAAAATAACGACAGATTTACACGCATCACGGCAAGAGCACAAACAGATACGCTCGATCAGACGTTATTCGCGGCTTCAGCGACGAATAGACGTTGCCGCCAGCAACGCCGTTAAAGCGGGTATTTCACCCCCTGACACTATATAATACCGGCCTTTTTACTAGCGGTAATTACCTTGAGCGCAAAACTACGCAATATCGCCATCATCGCCCACGTCGATCACGGCAAAACCACCCTGGTTGACCAGCTGCTGCAGCAGTCCGGCACGTTTGACAGCCGCAAGGCACCAACCGAACGGGTGATGGACTCCAATGACCTCGAGAAAGAGCGTGGCATTACGATTCTGTCGAAGAACACGGCCATTACCTGGGGTGACTACCATATCAATATCGTGGATACGCCCGGGCATGCGGATTTCGGCGGTGAGGTCGAGCGCGTGCTGTCGATGGTGGATTCCGTGTTGTTGCTGGTCGATGCGGTCGATGGGCCGATGCCGCAAACACGCTTTGTGACACAGAAAGCCTTTGCCATGGGCTTCAAGCCGATCGTTGTCATCAACAAGATTGACCGTGATGGTGCTCGCCCGGACTGGGTGCTGGACCAGACTTTCGACCTGTTCGACAACCTCGGCGCAACCGACGAGCAGCTCGATTTTCCGGTGGTCTATGCCTCGGCCCTTAATGGCTACGCATCGCTGGACTCGGATACACGTGATGGTGACATGACACCCCTGTTCGAAACCATCGTCGAGCAGGTACCGGCTCCGGACGCATACGATGAAGGGCCGTTCCAGATGCAGGTCTCGACGCTGGATTACAACAGCTATGTCGGTGTTATCGGCATCGGCCGCATCAAGCGCGGCAAGGTCTCAACCAATACGCCGGTAAAAATTATTGACCGTAAAGGCAAGGTCAGGTCCGGGCGCGTATTGCAGGTGCTGGGTTTCCATGGCCTGGAGCGTGTCGAAAGAGCCGAGGCCATGGCCGGCGATATCATTGCGATTACCGGTATTGATCCGCTGGATATATCCGACACCTTGTGCGATCCGGACAATGTCGAAGCGCTGCCGGCGCTTTCGGTCGATGAACCCACCATCAGCATGACCTTTCAACCCAATACTTCACCGTTTTCGGGCAAGGATGGCAAGTATGTTACCAGTCGCAATATCTGGGATCGTCTGCAGCAGGAACTGAAACATAATGTTGCGCTTCAGGTTGAGCAGCTCGAAGGCGAGCGTTACCGCGTTTCCGGCCGCGGGGAACTGCACCTGTCGGTGTTGATCGAGAACATGCGCCGTGAAGGTTACGAAGTGGCTGTCGGTCGACCGGAAGTGATCATTCACGAAGTTGATGGTGAAAAACAGGAGCCCTACGAGCAGCTCACTGTCGATATCGAGGAGCAAAACCAGGGCGCCGTGATGGAAGCGCTGGGTGAACGCAAGGCCGAGCTCAAAAACATGGTGCCTGATGGCAAAGGCCGGGTCAGGCTGGATTATGTGATTCCTGCGCGTGGCCTGATCGGTTTTCGTACGGATTTTTTAACCATGACATCGGGCACCGGCCTGCTCTACAGCATATTCGACAGCTATGGCCCATTCCTGAATGTCAGCATTGGTCAGCGCAACAATGGCGTGATGATTTCAAACGGGCAGGGCAAGGCGCTCGGTTATGCGCTGTTCAATCTGCAGGAGCGCGGCAAGCTGATGATCGGCCACGGTGAAGAAGTCTACGAAGGCATGATCATCGGCATTCATTCCCGCAACAATGACCTGGTGGTGAACCCGCTCAAAGCCAAGCAGCTGACCAACATACGGGCTGCCGGAACTGACGAGAACATCATCCTGACACCGCCAATCCGCTTCTCTCTGGAGCAGGCACTGGAGTTCATCGATGACGACGAACTGGTCGAAGTAACCCCGAGCGCCATTCGCGTGCGCAAGAAATTCCTCAAGGAGCACGAACGCAAACGCGCATCACGTGCAGCCGTCTAGGCTACAGGGACGATAGAACAGAACACAAATATTTCACCGCAGAGACGCGGAGACGCAGAGATGATTCAAGGTAAGCGTAGGAGCGGCTTCAGCCGCGAACAAATCTTGCGTATAAATACAATTCGCGGCTAAAGCTGCTTCTGTAAAACAATAGAATTTCTCTGCGCCTCAGCGCCTCTGCGGTAAAAAACAGTTTCGCAGTTTCGTAGCCTGGATGAAGCGCAGCGGATTCCGGGATCGGGGCTATTGCCCGAGCGCAATCTCCGCCTCGGTCTTCAGGCCGAATTTCTTCATCAACCATGACGGCGGACAGAAGCCGGTAAACGAGCTCTGAAAGCAGTTGAAACCGATGAACAGGGTGAACCAGGTCCAGTAGGGATGATGGAAAAGGGCCAGCAGGCTGGTTGCCATTACCATTGTGCCGCCAAAGGCAAATAAGGTACGTTCTACAGACATTGTCATAGTAATTCTCACACTAAGTTAATATATGCGTATTTTCAGGCAAAAACGTATGACAGGCAAATTATCCGCATCTTGCATGTTCAGTGCTTCTGTAGCCGGTTATTTCCGCTACCATTCACCGGCACAAGGCTGGCTCTGCATTGTCATGAGCTTCAGACCTGCTCGCTTTACGAATTTGCATGCTGTATTAATCAATGCTGTTGATTTAAAGTTAACCGAACGTGAGAGAAATACCCAGTAGCAATGGAGTCAGGAGAGTGGCGCCTACATTAGCGCCAAGGTATTGAGTATGCGCACCGATGTTTTCGGCATGTTTCAATGCGCCTTTGAATGCATATGCTGAAAGTGCAAATGGTATTAGTGCTATCAGGCTCAAGCCGGGAAAATATCCATAATAAATCCCGATCAGGATGGTTGAGTAAGCGGCTATAAAAAAGATGCCGTATACATAGCTGCTGATACGGGTGCCATAAGCGATAGCAAGGTGATTCCGGCCGACACTTTTATCGGCCTGGATGTCAGGATATTGATTGAGCAGCAACAGGTTGCTAACCAGAAAAAAAGGAACCAGGGCTGCCAGCCAGGTAGTCAAGGAAATCTGGCTGCTTAATACAAGGTGGGTGCCTGTAACCATCAGTAGTCCAAAACCGAGTCCTGGTGCGATGAGGCACAATAACGGCCAGCGGTTTATCCATTTTGTGTAGGTAAGGATTGTTACCAGTCCGATAATGCCGATGGGCAGTACAAGCATCCCATGCTGCTTAACGAAATATATTCCAATTGCCGCTGTTGTAAATAAAGTGACCAGACCTGCCGACAGTACCGTATTTGCCATGGCTGGTTCGCGCGGCAGGGCGCCGCTGCCGCCACTGAACGGTGTTTTCACCGTTACCAGGTCCAGGCCGCTTTTAAAGTCGGCATACTCGTTGAGTGTGTTTACACTAATGTGTGCGCACAGCGCACCTGTGATGACGAGTAAAAGAATGCTGGTGTCTATGGTGATCTGGGAGGCAATCGCAGTGCTTGTGCCCAGGAAGACACAAATCGGTGACAGGATCAGAAAGGATGGCCGTATGGATTGAAACAAGGTACGAAGCTGCATGATGTGACTATATCTCTTGATTTATGACTTGAAGTGCTCTAATGATTGTTCCTGAGATGCATTTATTAGAATCAGATTTTTGATTATAGTAGGGCAGTATTTTACCCGTTAATTTATTACAGGATCATAACAATGACAGATAAAGATTCACTACCACAGAAGAATATCGAGCCACAGAGCGGCATGAACCGCCGTGAAGTCCTGTTGGCGATGGGGGTCGTAGCCACAGCAGCTTATACGGGTTCAGCAGCAGCGGCCATGCCCGGACATGATCACAGCAAGCATAAGCCCCAGCACTCGGCGGTGCTTGATGCCACCAATGCGTGCACGGAAACCGGGCAGCTCTGCATTGCGCATTGCCTTGTCAGCTTCGTCGAAGGTGACACCGAGCTGGCGAAGTGCGCGAGCAAGGTGCATGAAATGAAGACTATATGCGGAACATTTTCTGACCTGTTGGCGGCAAATTCTGAATATTCCAAGGCATATGCAAATATCTGTATATCAGCATGCGAAGACTGTGAAAAAGTATGCCGGGAGCATGACGAGCATTTTGAGTGCAAGGACTGTGCAGATGCCTGTGCAGCACTGGTTAAAGCCATCAAGACATCCATGGCCTAGTGAAACTCTGATTACTTCAGAGTTTCCGCAACACATAGATGTATTGCCATTTTCAGTTGCCGATAAGCCATTGAAAATGAAGAAAAAGACAAAATTGCACTAATCCTGTTCGTGTTCTGATAATTCATGGATGAATTATTCGGAACTTCCCTGATTTTACCTGACACGGCTCGGCGTTGTTCAGATGCTCGAGCCTGTGCCAGTTTCCCGGTATATTTCAACCAGGTCTTTTGCTAGCATCGCTGTCTAACATGTATGCATAGGGGAGACTGGACATGATCAGCAGCGCTCTGTTTCGCCGAATTATTTCCTTACTGGTCGTAATGACCACGTTTATGCCTGTGCTGTCTTATGCGCAACAGGTAGGTGAGGTCGTCATCAAGCGTGGCATGGTAGATGACGATCTATACCTTGCAGGTGCCCAGGTGGATCTGTATGCCACCGTCAATGGTGATGCCGTCATCGCAGGCGGGCAATTGAATCTTGAAGGCGATATCAACGCGGATTTAGTTGCTGCCGGTGGTTCAATCAGTTTGCGTGGCCCGGTTGCCGATGATGCGCGGCTGGCTGGGGGTGAAATTCGTGTTGCAGGCCGGGTAGGCGATGACCTGGTAGCCGCAGGAGGCCGTATTCATATAACTCCCGTTGCAAGTATAGGTGGTCGTGCCTGGATCAGCGGCGGCGAGCTTCGTATCGATGGCCGGGTCGTCGAAGAGCTGCGTGCCAGTGGCGGCAGGGTGGTGATTACCGGTGTTGTTAACGGAAACGTTGAACTCTGGGCTAATGAGGTCGTGATTGAAGAGACCGCAGTGATAAGCGGTAATCTGCATTATAAAAGTTCACATGAAGCAAGCATCGCCAGTGGCGCACGTATAGAGGGTGAAGTCAGGCATACTCTGGTAGAGACTGATATGAAACCCGTCGTTGCCAGTGTGGTTTTTGCCGCTCTCGCAGTATTGCTCAGCATCATAATTACAGCCGTTGTGCTGTATCTGCTATTTCCGGATTTCTCATTGCACGTCTGCCAGTCATTACGTAATGAGCCGTGGCTGTCTCTGGGTGTGGGACTTGCGGTGTTCGCCGGGGTGCCGTTGCTGGGTGTTATTTTATTCTCCACGGCGCTTGGCGTATGGCTGGCGTTAATCCTGCTGGCGATTTACCTGGTGATGTTGCTGGCGGGTTATTTTGTCGGTGCCCTGTTCGTGGGCAATACCGGGCTTGATTTGCTGCGAAAAACCGAGGTCAGTAAAGTGCTACGTGCTATAGCATTAGCGATAGCGATATTTGCTCTTGCTGCTATCAACCTGGTGCCGCTGCTGGGTAGCCTGCTCAACTGGGCAGTTCTGCTGGTGGGTGTCGGTGCCCTGAGCAGGCAGCTGTACCAGGTGTACAGGGCCTGATTCAAACTGGATCGCCATTGCCTGGCAATGTTCAGGTCTTTTTTGTGAGCCAGTGTATTCCTGCCGAAGCGACTACGGCGGCTACCAGCAGAGTAAAACCGGGCCAGATCGCTGTGACCAGCAGGTCAGGTGCGAACAGCATAATCAGCCCGAGTCCAAGCATCATCAAACCCGATAATAATTTCAGAAAGCGTCCCTGCTGTTCGCTGAGCTTATAGGCGCCCAGCGTAAATGAAAAAACGACGACAATAATCATTAGCGGGATGACATAGATTAAATTGTAGAGCACGAGATAAGCATAGTGCTGAAGGCTGCTCAGCTCGTTCAAGCTTAGCAGGCGTGTATAAACCATAGGGAACCCCGCGGTACACAAAAGTTCGTAACTGTTGGCGGCAACTGCCAGCGCAACCGTACCCAGAAACATGGTGGCAATATTATTGGCCTTGATCAGTTCACGCATACGGCGATACAGAGAGGGCTTGGCGGATTCGGGTATCGAAAGCGAAGGCCCTTGCCTGAAAAGAAAATAATCCTTGGTATTGATAATGCCGATGATGATCGCGACCATGCCGGCAATCAATGTGATGGTTGGAGCAGCGCCAATCATCATAAAAAGATTGAGCCATGCGGCCATGAACAAAAAATAGATCAATGCAGAAATACCAACGAAGGTTGAGCCAATAAGCAGCATGCGCGTTCGGCTTCTGGCATGCACCATCAGGCTTAACAGAAACAGTAATACAAAAAATGCGCAGGGATTGAACGAATCCATGCCCGCAATAATCAGGGTGAATATCAGCAGGGAGTTGCTTTTCGGGTCAACCGTCCCGATAAATGGCAGCAGCAGCGTCGCGTCATCTGCTGCTGAAAATGCCATTGCAGGCTTCTGTCGGCAGGCATGTGCATGATCAAGTATTTGCTGTCCAACGCCCTCGGGCGAATCGTAGCCGGTGATCAATTTTCCGCAGATGAAAAAAGCAGGCACTGAACGGGCCTCATGATCCAGTGAACTGGCCATTTCGACATAGCGCTGCAGATTCTGCCTGTTCTGACTGACTTCAGCCGAATGCACTTCAAGCCAGGCATAATCACGCTGTAAAGAGTCGATGAACGGGACTGCCTTGAGGCAATGAGGACATTTCTGTGACCAGAAAAAGTACAGGTGAACCCGGGTTTCGCCGCTGTGCTGAGCGCTCGTCCATGTGACGGGTTCACTGGCCAGAATGCAGGGTGAAAGCAGCATCGAAAAAACAACCAGCAGGTAGCGGAGTAACATGGTTTGCATGGATTTAAGCTATTGATATTTTGATGAATAGATCAATTGAATGTATAGCGTATATAATGGTCAAACCTTGTGTTTTGCAGACTTTACATATTTAATCACCGTGACATCAAACGCTACAATAGCCCGCCGGCTTTCAAACGTATCTGCAGCCATCCTTACTGCCTTTTTACTCACTGCCTGTGACATCGATGGCGGTGACAACCTGCCGCGCGTGCCTGACCAGGGCCTGTTCATGCTTGCCGATGTCAACCGGCATGAGGGCGATGATTCTGCACAGGTTGCAGCCGCGGTGTTCAACGACGGTGAGCCGGTCAACCTGGTTGGCGGCGACCTGTTCGAGGTGCGCACGGTGACGGAGCGGGTATTGCTCAAGCAGGCTGGGCCTGTCACCGGGAGTTATGCTGCATCATTGCCGGTCGATGACAGTGTGCAGGATGTGTTTCTGGATGTCGTGCACTTGCCCGTGGAGGCCAGGGAAGATCGCTGGTATCCCATCGATCTGCTCAATACAGACCCCGGACCCGGCGAACTGGTCGGAAAATCCGCAATGGTCAGTTTCCCGCCTGCGGTCACGATCGCACCATTGTCGCAAACTGTCTATACCAGCATCAGTGATATTATCGATATCAGCTGGAACCCGGTCAGTGCAGGCGACTTGATGCGGATACTCGCTGCAGTTGAATGTACCGACGGGCTTGCAACTTCCAGTTACGGTGTCGTCGTGGATAACGAAGTACAGCTTGACATGGATCTTGACGATGGCAATGAGGTGATAAGCCTGGATAAATTTATTTACGACCTCGATGACGGTTCTGACACACTCAAGTTTATCTCTGATGCGGCTCTGGTGCTGCTGCAGGAAACGCTCAATCAGCTCAGTGCGGGCAACATCGATCCTGACTTTCTGTTGAAGCAGCGCGAAGCCAACCCGATCGAAAGCACATGTGAAATTCGTCTGTTTCTGCAACGCCAGCGCCCGGGGCAGTTTGATGCGGCTTTCGATGGTGGTAGAGTAACCGCCAGCAGCAGCGCTGAAATAACGCTATCCTATATACCGCCGGCAGCATTTAACTAATGACATTTATGCGTCTTTGTAGACGGCCGCTTTTTATCGTACTTGTTTCCTTGATCTCAGTTGCGCTGCATGCTGACAGCAAGCAACAGCTGGATGGCAACCTGTTGCTGACAGGCATGGACGCAGGAAGCACTGACAACTTCAAGAGTGGCAGGGCTATTACCCTGCACTATAACTATTACTTCAATAACTGGCTGGCCGCCGATGCAGGCCTGCTGCTGTCCGGCAAAACGCTGGAGGAAAGCAGCGAGGATATTGTCGGTGCATATCGTACCAATATCCAGACGCAGGCATTGCTGCTGGGCGTCAAGCCTCGATACAGGCTTGAAAGCCCGTATGAATTCTACGGCCGCCTGGGCCTGCAGTACTGGCGTACGGAGCTGGAAGTCGAGGAGTATTTTGGAGAGGGGATACCCGAAGGCGCGAGTTCTGCAACTGACACCGGCTACGGTTATTACCTGGGCCTGGGTGCTGCCCATTATGTTACCGAGCAATTCATCGTACTGTTTGAAATCAGTCGTTTTATGCAGCTCGATGTGTTCGAAGGTGATACGGCTTATCCGTTTGATCTCGCGATCAATGCATTTAGCCTCGGTGTGGGTTACCGTTTCTAGATATGGCATTTGCAGTGTACTTGGAGCTGTCGAATAACTCCTGGGTAAGCAGCTATCCGGTTCGTTCAGGATGCGCCCTGCTCGTTGTGCTTGTCATGTTGTTTGTTGCTACGCCCGCGTGGCCGGACTTCGACGAGCGTTATTCTTTGACCGTCGGCGGTTCGGTCGCGGGATTTGATACGAAACTGAGAATCAACTCGCGTGATGACTCCATCGACAATGAGATCGATATAGAAGATGAGCTGGGCTTTGACAGTGAAGTGCGCCTGGGCTGGATCAACGGCAGATGGCGCATTGCAGACCGCCACAGGCTGAGCGTTTTATATATACCTATCAGGCGTACATCCGAACTCACCACGAGTAAAGATATCGATGTTGGCGGTAATACCATCAAGGCTGGTGCATTTCTGGATTCTTCTGTCAATTCACACGTGTTCGATATCGAATACATATACAGTTTTTTCAAGCGCCCGGACATCGAGATTGGTTTTACCGCGGGTATCTACTGGATGAACTCGCTGGCAGAACTGACGGCTGCTGGCGAGATCGTTTTCGAAGGGGAGGATGTGCCCGAATTCCGCTCGGATTACGAGGCTAGCCAGCGCCTGATCGCGCCGTTGCCACTAATAGGTTTCACCGCGAGCTATGAGATTATGCAACAGTGGAAAGCGCACGCCACAGCACGCTACCTGGATGTAACCATCAGTGATATCGAAGGACGTATTCTGAACCTGAACCTGTCTACAGAATATTATTTTACAAAACATTTCGGCGCGGGCGTTGCGCTGGCCTTGTTTAGCGTCAGTGTCAGGCATAATGGCGTTGTTTTCTTCAACACCCTGACTTACGAATACAGCGGGCTGCAGGCCTACCTCGCTCTCAAATACTAGCAAGCGATATCAACCTGGATTATCCAGTAGAATTTTTTCGGGTACCTGCTGTAGTGAATTGCATGCTGCTGAATACCATAACAGAATCCTGGAAACGTATGGAAGCAGAGGGCAGCTTGATATCCCCGTTAGCAGCAAAAACCTAAACGCAAACTGCTGTTATAAATTCGAATAGATAGATAATTCCTCAATATGCTTGTTGCAGTCCGGATCGGCGACCGACGGTACGGCCTCGATAGCTGCAATGTGTTCAGCTGGAAGAGCATGTTCGCGGGCACCTCTAAGAACATGCTCCTTGTACCAGTGATAAGGGCATAATGATGAATCGAGATGTGTTGCATAGTACGTGACCGCCCTGATCGATTCGCCATGCGGCAGAATAATTGATACCCGCTTTTGATTGTAGCCGCTGCCCAGGCCTTCGTATTGATCGAGTATGTGTTTTTCGCTGGCCGGTATCTCAAATACGACACCATGCACTATATCTTCCGGGCTCTTCGTGTGCATGATGTCGCATTTGGCTGAACCGTCGACACTTTTTTTATGAAACCGCAATGAGTGTCGGTACAGTCGTGCAGTAGCCACCACAGTTGCCGAGTTAATTCTCTGGTTTATACGCGGTGTCGACATGTTCGAGCCGTAAGAGAAATATAGTAGTTTATCCACCTGTGCTCTGTTAGAAATGCGATTTTGCTTTTTCCATGGCATCCTTGACGTCAGCCCATGCCTCCTCGGCGCCTGCTTTTATATCTTCCCAGGCCTCTTCGCTAGCGTCCATGATTTCTGAGAGCTTCAGTTTCACTATGTCGCGCTTGAGCTTGAGCGTGGTTATCTGATCTTTGAGTTCAAATTCAATCTCTGTTTTTGTCTTTTGAGCGCGTTCTTCGAGTTCGTCGATATCTGCATCCCATTCATCGAGTTTCTCCTTGAGTTTATCTATATATTCATGTCTGCTAGTCATAAGTGTATCTCCTTGTTGTATGCATATGAAAATAATCGGGTGTTGTTAAATCCAGCGTCTGACATTTTCCTTATATTGCTGCCATTTGCCGCCGAAGCGCTGATCAAGCATGTTTTCTTCGGAAACGATGAAAACTCTGTCCATGGTGATTGCAAATATGGGAATTATTATAAAGGGGCTGAGTGCCCCGAGTAAAAATGCCACGCCAGTCAGAATCATTACCATCCCGAGGTACATCGGGTTTCTACTGTATCTGAATACGCCTGATGTGACCAGCGTTGTAGACACTTCGAAGGGTTTGACGGTGGTGCCGATTTTTTTAAAAGCCCTGTCAGCGCTGATATTAAGAGTCATTCCCAGCATCAGCGGTATTATGCCTATAGCGTTCCAGGGATAAGAGATCAACTGGTAAACAGGTAAGAAGAATTGCAGCAATACCATGCATGCAAGGGAAGTAAACAAGTACATCGGTGGCAGAATTCGTCCGTTGCTCATCGGCTGATATTTAGTGCCTGCGTCGCCATCCTGTTTAAAAAAGAAATCCGGTTCAACTTCTGCTCCCAGTTAATAATCGCCAGAACAACAAATGAAGCACAATGAGTCCAATAGTGTAGAAAGCTCCGGCGATAATAAATGTCTCCATAATGCAGGTTCATTAAATCAGCAGCGACACAGCCATCAGGATGCTGCATATGATCAGGCCGATACTCCATGTCACCATCCATAGTTGTCTGCCTTTATGGCCCAGGAAGGTGAGGATGATCCCGATCAGGATTGCCAGCGCGGAAGTGAATAACAGCATGTTGTCACTGGCGTTTACCGTTAACTGTTCTGCGGGAATATTTTCTGAATATCTCATGGTAAGTGTCACTATCCAGGTTCTGTCATTTATGATCCAGGCTGTTGCAGGTGCCGGACAGCCTGGTATTAGTTATCCATACCTGCGACCAGTTCGATTCCATCCGCAATAGTACGAAAACTTATCTTTTCAATACAGCAGTGGTGTGCACTGGAGGCATGTATGCGCACAAGTCGTATGAAGTCCTGCAGCGTAATCTGCCTGCCGGTGTCTTCAACATGGATGCTGTCGTCATGCATATGCTCAAGCCTGAAAATATGACCGTTGCTGTCAACCAGGCAATCATCGCCCTGGTGGTTGTAGCAGAGTGCTGCGGCATCATGCTGCCAATCTTTTTCGGAGCCGATATATATCAGCTCGTCGTCACCATCGAATTTTATCACCACTGGCCAGCTGATCATGCGCGTTAGATTCATTCTTTTACTGCTCAGCGTACTCTGTAGATGCCTGTTAAATTTTATTTAATAGCCATAATTCAGCATCAGCAGGTGATGAGAACTGGGCAAGAATATACCCGTTGTTAAATGCGCTGTCATCGATTATTGCATTAGGATTGAAGTCGGGTTTGTGCAGCACAGCTACCCTGGCATAGGTTAATGCAGGATTGTTTGCCAGCTGCTTTCCAAATGTCTGCTGTTCATCAAAAGACAGGTCCATGAACAGTTCACGTACATCCACGAGTATTCTCAGCGGTTTTAGATGACTATAATTGCTGCATACCTGTTCGACGGCCTGCATCCTCATGTCAAGGCTTACTTTATCTGTGTAGATGACATTCACTATCTCAAGTGGTTTATTAAGTTTAATTATATATGCCATGCTTAAAGGAATGTAAGGTTTTAAACAAGAGTGTGCGCATCTCACCGGGTCAATCTTATATAGCTCAACCTGTCACAGTAAACTGGTTGTTAAATATTGTGGAATTATCGCTTATTGCGGCAATTTCGACCATACATTATTA
The DNA here is from genome assembly GCA_937998645.1 of uncultured Gammaproteobacteria bacterium. GTDB lineage: Bacteria > Pseudomonadota > Gammaproteobacteria > SZUA-229 > SZUA-229 > JABDQW01. Next base: position 7,363 of record CALLCZ010000191.1, on the reverse strand, counting down.
CGGTCAAATACACACCAGGGCGAGATCGCAGATATTTCTAATACTAGTAACAGCCGTTATCTAATCCTGCTTGTGGACAGGGTGGGTTTACAATACCTGTGATGCATTTATGATCCATTCATGGCTCTTTTCCTTTCCGCCGTATATTCCCACCATGGTCGAGGATTATCACCCTCGATAAAACGGGTTATCGAAAGAAATACGTCAATTACACAAGGGTCAAGTCTGCAGCCCGTTTTAGAGCAAAGCTCTTCATACATATCGAAAGGGGACCTGCCTTTAAGCTGTTCGGGCTTGATGATTCCAATTTTGTGTAAGTCCCTTACCATCGCTTTACCAATATTAGGCAGATCAGTTAATTTTTTTACATCATCTCTTTTAACTTTAATTGGATTCATCATGTATAACGGTTGAGCTAAGGAGCGCTGTTTAGCGCGTCGCGTTCCATGAGCAATTTGTCAGGCATTCTACGATTCACTATCAATTTTCAATACCTAAACACCAAAACTATCAGTAGTGCTGATACGAGACACGATAAAACCGTCCGGATTTTGTTCCAGCGGTTCCAGCGCGCTTCAAAATCCTCGCGAGCTGCTTTATGGGAGGGCTCATCAATGATATCGACATCTAAAGATTGGAGCCTGTTGTTTAGGGGGACGTTGATGGTGAAGGTAGGCAATTGAACTCCGAGAAGGTAGACAAGAGCAGTGAAAATTAAAAGCCAACGCTCTGACAAAAGCAAGTGTTCGAAGCCAAGTGCGGCTGCAAAAATTAACGTAATAATCGACCCGAGCCAGACAACCATAAAAATTGGTTGATTGTTCTGGATTATGCCATCCATCACCTGAAACGCCCGGATAAATTCTCTGTGGTTTAGACCTCTAATACCAGGCATTACCACAACGGAAAACGCAAACAGGAAGCCTGATACAAGAGAGCACAGAAATGTAGCAGCAATCAAAGTAACCTGGAATAATTCCATTATTTCAGTTAAATCCTCGTGCAATCTATCGATTAAGCCTAACGGTTGAATAAAGTGGTCGAGCGAGGCCTCAACTTGAACAATTTGTTAGCCAGCCTTCTTGCATCAAATACAAGTACGGATTCATATATTTTCTCGCAGCATCGGAATAGCTGCCCGATTATATTACCTTTGTTTGTAAGTGCAAAAGTGGTAAAAAGGACAGATTCATTTTTCGGGTTTAAATAATATTATCTGGATTCAGTAAATGGTTCTGACCACTTTAATAACCGACGAAATAATAAAATATAGCAATAATAATAATTACGAATAAAATAACACTTAATAAGAAATTAGCTCTTTTTCTTTTTGCAGTACTTATATCATTGATTATATATGCGCTTTCGTACTCTGCTATTAAAGATCTAGCCAGTTCAATGTCTTCGTCAGGAACGTGAATAGTAGCGAAATCCGTTGCCGCCAAATCTCCCACGCCGCCTTGTAGATAAAAACCACCAACATGAGCCTCTATACCATTAGCACGAAGCATACCAGAAACTATATTAGCTTCATTAATATCGCTTGCTTTGTATATGAGTTTCATTTTATTTTGAATGGCATAACGCTCGAGTTAAGTGGTCGAAGCGAAGCGGAGGTCACGCTTGAACGACTTGTTAGTATTAATGAATAATAGTCTTAGAATATACATTGATTACTATCACTCCTGAAACAATTAAACCCATACCTATAATTGCCGGTATATCAGGCGTTTGTTTATATAAGAAAACACCTGCGATGGTTACCAATGCGATGCCAAGACCAGACCAAATAGCGTAAGTTATGCCTATAGGGATTACTCTCAGAACGAGAGTTAGCAAATAGAAAGCGACGCAATACCCGGCAATTACAATTATGCTTGGGACTGAATTCTTCTGAAGTTTTTAAAGCGCTGGTTGCTGCAACTTCTGCAATAATTGCTAAGGCTAAATATAAGTATGTCATTATTTCTCTCTATATGAATCTAACGTCTGAGCTGCGCGGCGTGAACGAAGCGCAGCGTAGTGAACGTCCGAACGAGCGCATTGTTAGGGCTGCTTATGCCAGGATATATCAACTTTTCTATGCTGCGCTACACAATCTCGTAGATATAAGTTTATTAAACTTTGATATGGGACACCTGATGTATCTGCCATTTTTTTAAAGTAGGTAATGACATCTTCGCTAAGCCTCATAGTGACAGGCTTTTTTAATTTAGACGCATAAGGATTTTTACGGGATTTCATTTTAGAAAGATCATACTCTTTTTTCATGACAGGTCACCTTGATAGAACTTACGTTCATTATTAGTCGCTTTTCTAGCAGATATGATACGAATGGTATTGCCTGAATCTCTCTCGCAGTGGCATACGAGTAGCATCCTGGATTCAGAGCTTAAACCTAGCATTAGAAACCGGTCTTCTTCGAGCTCTGAATTCTCAGAGTCAAAGAACTGGACAGCAAATTCATCATAAAACACGGACTTAGCCTCTTCAAATGAGACGCCATGTTTCCTTTTATTTGATGCAGCCTTTGCAGCATCCCATTCGAATTCGATCATATGTACATTGTATGTACAATTTGCTGAATGTCAAGCAGCCCTAACGTTCTAGCTAATGGGCGCTGCGCGTCTTTTGCGCAGCGTCCGAATTGAGTGCCTTGTTAGGCATGTATTTTGGTATGACTTTTGCTGCTATATCAGCTGAAATATGCTCACAGGATTTTGCTATTGTGTCTTTTACTTTAGCGTATTTTATGTAGTTATTCGTTATGCACACAGGACTTGGTGCCAGTGAATCTGTATCTTTTTGTGCAATGCATAAACGTATAGCTTTTGTAAATGATTCTGTGCATGTGGATTTTGTTATTTTCATGCAGTTAGTGTACTCATCATTATTGCAAAAATGTTGATTATTAATGTCGATCATGAATTCCTCCATGCCTGGTAACTCCTCCGCGGAGACATTCACGACCGTATAAAATAGTAGGAATATGATATGTACGTGACGCATTATTATGCCTAACGTTTCGCATCAGCGGCAAAGTGAGCGCGTAGCGGGCACTTTGTCCGACTGCATGCGTTTGTTAACTTTCTAGTACGCACCTTGTGAATAAGTTAACTCATAGCTATGTGAATAGACTTCGAAGATGAGGCCGAATGGATCTTCGACGTAGCACATCTTGTAGGGCTTCTCTCCAGGGAAAATCATGGGGTCAGACTCCACGATTTATGAAAATCATGGGGTCAGACTCCACGATTGGAAAATCATGGGGTCAGACTCCACGATTTACCATGATTCCATTAATCTGAGATGAATCAACGAGTCTGACCCCATGATTCTTGATTCTTCTGAGATGAATCAACGAGTCTGACCCCATGATTCTGGGGTGGCAGGGGAGTGAGAAGTCCGCTCGATTTTTAGACACCACCATTAGTATTTTCTAATTGGCGAATATGCTGTAGCTGTGTTAAAAACTGATTATTGAAATATCAATGATATTTACAGCGTCAATGACAAGCGAGGATTACCATGGGTTTTGGTGAAAAATTCAAGAAAATGTTTGAGGGTGAGCGTGATCCTGCGGAGATGAGTACGTGGATTTTTTCACTGACGCCGCTGGGCATTGCTTTCACTTTCTATTTTGTTTTCCTGCTGCCGATGGAATTTGAGAACAAGGACCTGCTATACGTGGTGGGTGCAGCGGCCGGTTTTTCCGGCCTGCAGGCCTACTGGATTTCACGCGGCTGGAAAAGAAATGATGGTATGACAGTGGTGCTGGGTATGGTTGGTATTGTGTTTGCTTTTATACTCACCTGGGCGTATATCGGCATCACCAGGTAGCTGGCTGTTCACTGCCGTTAAATCAGTCCTTCACCTTCCTGTTTTGGTTTTGTATCTTGCTCCTCGCGGCGCTTGCGCATTTCTTCGATCGATTCCTGCAGTGCACGGTTCATTTCTTCCATGCCTTTGAGCATGGATTCGCCCATGTCCCTGGAGCCTTCGCGTAAGGCTTCATCCAGCAGTTTCATGCCCTCGTCCATGGCGTCCTCGATTGATTCGATATTATCTTCCATGGATTCAGAGAGCTGATCGGCGAGCTCTTCGAGTTCGCGGTCACTGGGTGGCGGCCTTGGTATGACCGTTTGTGCGGCATCGATCCTCCACTTGCCGTTTTCCATAACCAGCGTGGTGTCAAAGGCGCTGTAGTCATCCGGGGTGCTGTCTTGCGGGTAGATGAGGGTGACAACCGTTGTCTGTTCAGCGCCCAGGTTGATTTCGCCGATGGCTGTCTTCTCGTCTGCCGGTTTTGCCATGTAGGTGTCAAAATCCTGCTGGCTGCCTGTTGATACCAGTTTTCTTGCTGTTTCAGTATCACCGATTTTCAGCGCCTGCCAGTATTGATGGGCGACTTCGCGAGGGCTGTCTGCCTGATGCATGCAGGCAGAAACAAGGATTGGTAAAAGTGGTATGAGTAGCTTTTTCATGGGATCGTAAATGTGGACGGCAGTCTACTAATGTCTGCAGACTGCCTGCTGTTAACTTTGATTAATTAATCGTGCTGCTGTTTTTTTCTTCCATCAGTACCTGGTTATCGTAGGCGTTCAGGATCTGTTCGAAAATATCGACTTCATCCATTTCGTTTTCATCGAATTCATAGCTGTCAGGATCGGCGCCCAGTATTTGTTCGAAGCGGTTGATTTCATCTTCCAGATCGGGGTTGTACTTCAGTGCTTTCATGTACATGTTGCGTGCTTCGACGGTGAAGGCTTCACGGAAGTCAGGATCGCGGTTGAGACGATCTCGTGTTTCAGCTTTTTTCTCTTCTGATATTGGCATGGTGACTTTTCAGGTGTTTTGTCAGACCGTGGCGTTTTTAAAATGTTCCAGTGTGTTTGTGCTATTTAAGATGCCACGAATTCGAAGCGCAATTCTACCTCATTGAGAAGGGCAGGGCGTAACCCATGGACGAGTGAAGTAACGGCAGAACAAATGGTGGTGTCCTGTGGATCCGGATCTTTCTGTTGGGTCTGACAACAAAAACTCTCTGTGTCCTCTGTGCCTCTGTGGTGAGCAAAACTCGGTTCAACCCAGCAGCGTGTCCTTGGCCTGGTTGAGCTGGGCGGCGAGGTAATCGGTGCCGCCGCGGTCGGGGTGTACCTTCTGCATCATGCGCTTGTGCGCCCTGATAATTTCTTCCTTGCTGGCATCGGGCTTTACACCCAGGATTTCACGTGCCTCGGCGGTGGTCATTTTTCCTGGATTGGTCCTGCTAGCCGATTGCTGGCTGGATTGCTGTCCTTTTTGCTGGGTATATTGCTGGCGAAACCGGTTGATCAGCGGCAGGTATCTGAGGGCACTGATCACGCGCGGCATGAATGCAGCGATGCTGCCGCCGAGGGCATACAGCCAGTGCATGCGTCCGGTGGCAGCGAGCACCACCAGGGTGCCGATGATGACCCCCGCGGTGCTCCAGAAGATCAGGTTCTTGCGTTTATCCGCCGGGGCATTGGAGATCTTGTACCAGAGCAACAGGCCGATGGCGATAACCGCAAGAAGTATTATGATGCGTGCCATAAGTGCCCTTCGCTATGGAAATCATGATTCAACAGGCTCACCTTGTCCGGTTTTGTTGCTGCTATGAGCGGGGCTTGTTTTCTGCTTTAAAACTTTATCGACAGTCTCGCCGATATCAGCCGGGTTACGTACTACATGGACACCCAGTTCTTCCATACGGTTCATTTTTGCTTCGGCGGTATCTGCTTCACCCGAGATAATGGCGCCGGCATGGCCCATGCGGCGCCCGACAGGGGCTGATACCCCGGCAATGAAGCCGATCACGGGCTTATCCATGTTGTTTTTCGCCCATTCCGCCGCATCGACTTCCTGGGTGCCGCCAATTTCTCCAATCAGCACCACGGCGTCGGTGTCAGGGTCTTCATTGAAAGCATGCAGTACATTCAGGAAATTGGCGCCATTGATCGGGTCGCCACCGATGCCGACACTGGTGGACTGGCCATGGCCGCGCGCGGTCATCTGTGCCACGGCTTCGTAGTTCAGCGTGCCCGAGCGCGAGACCACGCCGACACGGCCGGGTTTATAGATGCTGGCCGGCATGATGCCAACCTTGCACTCTTCCGGCGTGATCACGCCGGCGGTGTTGGGGCCGAAGATGACAGCATCGTGGTCCAGCACATAACGCTTGACCTTGACCATGTCCTGTACCGGAATGCCGTCAGCGATCACCACAATGGTTTTGATGCCGGCTTCGACGGCCTCGAGGATGGCGTCGGCGGCGAATTGTGGCGGCACGAAAATGCCGGAAACATCGGCGCCGGCCTCGCGCACCGCGTCGGAAACGGTATCGAAAACAGGTCGGTCCAGGTGCTTGGCGCCGCCTTTGCCCGGGGTTACGCCGCCAACGATATTGGTACCGTGCTTGATGGCTTCTTCAGCGTGGAAAGTTGCGTGCTGGCCGGTAAAGCCCTGGTAGATCACGCGCGAGTTTTTGTTGATAAATACGCTCATGGATTTTGTTCTTTATGTTGATTGCAGGTTGTTGACCGCATCGACGGCCTTGCGTGCCGCGTCGTCGAGATCGGCTGCATTGATAAAGGGCAGGCCGGACCTGTTCAGAATGTCCTGCCCCAGTTCATAGTTGGTGCCGGAAAGCCGGACGATGACCGGTTCGCTGATGGCCTGTTTCTGCATCGCCTGGACCACGCCTTCGGCGACCCAGTCGCAACGGTTGATGCCGGCAAAGATGTTGAGCAGGATGGCTTTAACATTCGGATCTTTTCTGACAATGCGAAACGCATTGGCGATTTTCTCCGGCGAGGCGCCACCGCCGACATCGAGGAAGTTGGCCGGGCTGCCGCCGTGCAGCGTAATCGCATCCATGGTCGCCATCGCCAGTCCGGCGCCATTGACGATGCAGCCGACGTTGCCGTCGAGAGCAATATAGTTGAGACCGTGGCCGGTGGCTTCGACTTCCTTCGGGTCTTCTTCATCAAAGTCGCGGTAGCCGGTGATTTCCGGGTAGCGGTGGACCGCGTTGCCGTCAAACGACATTTTCGCATCGACCGCGAGCAGCTTGTCGCCGTCGACGATGGCCAGCGGGTTGATCTCCGCCATCAGCGCATCCTTGTCGCGGAAGCAGCGGTACAGCGATTGCATCAGCTTCACCGCCTGTGGCATCAATGCGCCGGTGAGGCCGATACGTGCAGCAATCTTGCGGCACTGGAACTCGGGCAGGCCGATGGACGGGTCAACCGCTTCACGCACGACCTTTTCCGGATCGGTTTTAGCGACCTCCTCGATATCCATGCCGCCGCTGGCCGAGGCGATGATGGTGATACGCTGGCAT
>CALLCZ010000190.1 GCA_937998645.1 uncultured Gammaproteobacteria bacterium | reverse complement strand
TTCATGCAGCAGGATTAGGTTTGGTGATCCCCATCGCCCTGAGTGCGTCGTCCGAGTATTCGAATGAATCGGAATAGATCTGGCTCTCAGGCAAACCATGCGCATAAAACGCATCCATGCCTGCCTTGATCATCGGTGGCGGGCCGCTCATGTAAACATCGTAACCAGACAAATCAGGGTATTCTTCAATAATGGCGTCGTGAACAAAGCCTGTCCTGCCTTGCCAGCTGTCGCCGTCATCCGGCTCTGACAGTACCGGTGTGTACCGGAGGTTGCCATGCTCTTTCATCCAGCCTTTAACCATTTCATCCATGTAAAGATCCCTGAGCGCACGCACACCGCAGAACAAATGTATCGGCCTGTTAAGCCCGATATGAAAGGCATGTTCGAGCATGCCCTTGAGCGGTGCAAAGCCGGTACCGCCGCCGACCATGATAATCGGCCGGCTGGATTCTTCGCGCAGGTAAAAGCTACCCAGGGGCCCTTCCAGCCGCAGCAGCTCCTTGACCTTCATGCCATCGAACACGTAATCACCAAACTGGCCATCGGGTACGTGGCGTATGTGCAACTCGATCAGGGCATCATCGTGAGGTGCATTGGCAATGGAAAAGGCGCGACGCTTGCCGTCCTTGAGCAGGAACTCGATGTACTGACCTGCTAGAAATTGCAGACGTTCGGTCTCCGGCAGTTTGAGTTCGATTTTCATGATGTCATGGGTCAGCAACCGCATTGACTCGACACGGCAGGGCAGCGTTTTGATTTCGATGTCGCGACTGGTACTGATCTCGCGAACCTTTATTTCGAGATCGCTTTGCGGGCATGCCTGGCAGAACAGGGTCTTTCCCTGTTGCTGTTGTTCCAGAGCAAGACTGCCGAGTTCCTTGGCATAACTCACCTCGCCCGATATCAGTTCGCCGGCACATTTACCGCAGGCGCCATTGCGGCAGCCATAAGGCAGGCCGATACCCTGGCGCAGTGCCGCCTCAAGGATGGTCTCGCCTGTTTCGACTTCAAATTTGTGGCCGCTAGCCGGCACGCTTACCCTGAAACTCATGTAGAATCTGTCCTGCTGGAAATGCGCCTCATTTTCACACAATATAATTTCATTAGAAACAACCTATTAGAGATGCAAAAAACCAGGCAATAACCATGGCCAGAGTAAAAGTATTCAGCACCGGCATATGCCCCATCTGCGAAAAAACCAAATCATTGCTCAGCAAGTGGAACATTCCCTACGATGAAGTACGAGTCGACACCGATATAGCTGCGCGCCGCGAGTTTACCCGCATCACCAACGGTGCACGCACTGTGCCGCAGATCGCAATCGACGGCAAATGGATCGGCGGTTTCAGCGAGCTGACTGAAATGCACATGGAAGATCAACTGGACGATCTTGTAGAATAAGCTATATTTTTTCGCCCAACATAATAAATCGTGAAAGCACTTTACCCACTACAATTCGTACTAGTTGGTTTATGTCTCGCCATCATTGGTGTCGCATCAGCCGGGCAAACAGCCATTGTTACTGCGGCTGTCACTGACGAGAAACTCGATGCCGATGTATTCAGATGGGAAACCTCGACACCCACAGCCACCGATTTTGACTGGGTGCAGCTGGTTTCGGGCGAATGGCTCAAGGGCGAGATCAAGGGCCTGTATCAGGACAGCCTCGAATTCGACAGCGACAAGCTCGATTTGCTGTCACTGGACTGGGAAGACGTCAAATATGTTGAAACCCACATTCCCGGCAGCGCCTATATCGAAGGTCATGGTACGGTATATGGTTATTTTAAAATCAATAATACAAAAATAATCGTCACCAACGGTGGTGAACCAAAGGAGTATGACCGGTCAAGACTGGTTTCATTCATCACCGGTGGAGAGGAAGAGTCAGACTACTGGTCTGCAAAGCTCACCTTTGGCCTGATCGTCAGAAGCGGTAACACCGACCAGATCGATTACAACGCCAAACTCAATATTAAACGTCGAACTTCATTTTCAAGATTTATCCTGGATTATATTGGCAATATTTCGAATACCCAGGATGTTGAGACAATCAACAACCATCGCATATCCTTCACGGCTGACAGATTTGTATCGCGGTACTTCTTCTGGCGCCCCGTCTTCGGTGAATACTACAGAGATCCGTTTCTGAACATCGACTCAAGAATAACGGTCGGCGCCGGTGCAGGTTATACGGTTATAGACACCAGCAGGACCAACCTGGATTTTACCGGTGGCCCGGGCTACCAGGCGACGCGTTTTGTTTCGGTGCAGGAAGGAGAGAATATCGAGGAAACTACGCCGGCCCTGGTTCTTACTACAAATTATGATATTGAAATAACCAAGAAACTCGACTTTGTATACAACTACAGCATAACATGGGTCGATAGCAAATCGGGTGGCTATACACACCACATGGTGACCACCTTTGAAAGCGAAATCACAGGGTCTTTCGATTTTGATGTTTCTTTCATATGGGACCATACCAGCAAGCCAACAGCGGCCGATGACGGCAGTGTTCCGCTATCAGACGATTATCGATTAACAGTGGGAATCAGTTATGAATATTAATCAGCGTGGTCATGCCTGCACGATATACCCGGCTCGCTGTCGAAATCGGCTTTATCGAGGGCGCAATCAGCTATATGCCGTCAAAC
>CALLCZ010000189.1 GCA_937998645.1 uncultured Gammaproteobacteria bacterium | reverse complement strand
GATGGATCTGTATTTTTTGTGAGAAACCAATCTATATTTTCTCTGCGCGCCCTGCGCCTCTGCGAGAGCATAAGTCGCTGAATCTCGAGCACAGGCTTGATAAAAACCAACGGCAACTGTCTGAACTGCTACAATTCAGTCACTTCGTTACATCCAGGCTACCTGCATTTGCATAAAGCGGCTTCAACCGCAAAATTATTCACTGCCAACTGCCAACTGCCAACAAATCTCCATCCACAAAAAAGCCCCGCAATGCGGGGCTTTTTCTGGTTTCATTGTCTGAAGTTTTACTTAGAAATCTTCAGATTTACCACCAGCAGCTTTAGTCAGCGCATCCTTGATACCGTCTGGCGAGCACATAATGCTCATGAAGGTAGCGCCGGTTTCGCTTGCCATCATCGGCAGGTGCGGCCAGCTGAGTGCGATACGGAAACGACCGTACAGGGCTTCAACTTCATCGCCATATACCAGCAATTCATATGGCAGATGGGCAGTCGAGCGAGGTGTATCCTTGTCGATACGGCTCATGATGTATTGATCGCCACTGCAGTCTTCCGGGTTGCTGCCTTTCATTCCAACGCCAAACAGGGTCATTTCTTCGCCTTCAGTGTCTTTACCCAGGCTGATTTTATAAACCATGGTGGTCGCACCCTTGCCTGCCGCCAGGTTGGCTTCAACGGTCTTAACCGCTTCTGCATGACTGCCATAATCAGCAAGGTTGCTTGGGTCATCGAAATATTCCATCATGAAGGTGTAGTGGTATTTACGGAGGTCTTCCGGTGACAGCTCTTTGTCGCCTGAACTGAACTGTTTTTCTGAACCCAGTGCTGTTGCAAGCTTGGCTGAAACAGCATCGAGCTGATCATTCATACGATAGGCGTTAGCCCAGTATTTCGGGTTGGTATACGCAACTTCAATGTTGCCGCCGTTATCGGTGACTGAAGCACGCAAAGCTGCACCATAACCGCCGCGTTCTGATTTTGTCGCAGCCGCTTTTAATTCATCACTGGTAAAAACGATGATCTCGGCACCACTGTAAGGTGCATGCGTACCAACAACATCAAATCCTGCGCCAGACAGTTTGCTCTTGGTATCAGAAACGGCACCGGCAAAGTCACCGGCACTCGATGATCCAAGAATAAACGGTTGAACACGTTCTGCCAGGGCATTACCCGCTGATACTAAAGTGATAAGTCCGGCAATAGCCAGGCTTCTAGTGGTTGTTAACATTTTCGTTTTTCTCCTATTGAGTGGTCAGTATTTTTCTAATTTATGGTGAAAAATTTATTTAAATTTGTGTTGACTAGCCCTAATTACTGGCGATATCTATCTACCTGAGCCCTTTTCAATGAGCCGGAATGCGAATTTATAACGTCCAGAAGTGGTGCCTGTCAATGTTCTGTTCAATAAACAGTTAGCTGGAACAGGCCTTAGCGGCGCCTTCCCTTGTGACCTTTGCCGCGTTCTTCTTCGAATTTGACCTTCAGAAGGCTGCCTTCGAACGATTTCCCATCGAGTTCAGCAATGGCGGCGCGGGCCTCGTGGCCTTCCATTTCGAGAAAGCCGAATCCTTTGCAATCACCTGAAAACAGGTCTTTTACCAGTTTGAGCGAACGCGCTGTGCGGTAGGGTGAAAACAGTGCCTGCAGGGATTTTTCAGTGGTAGTGGGCGGCAAACCGCCAACAAATAGTTTTTTCACTTATAAGCTCCTTTTCTCACATATAAAAAATAAACCCCGCGAAGTTCCGCGGGGTTTACTCGGGGCAATAAACGAACGACCTGCTCAGGCCTGTACGTTAGTTGCCTGCGGGCCTTTTGGTCCGTCCTCCACGTCGAAGGTCACTTGCTGGCCTTCAGCCAGTGTACGAAAACCCTGGTTGGCGATAGAAGAATAGTGAACAAAAACGTCTTTACTGCCATCAGATGGCGCAATAAAGCCGAAGCCCTTGGATTCGTTAAACCACTTAACGGTTCCTGTTGCCATGATTATTACCTCATTAATAATTAAAATATAAAACGTCACAAATCTTACGAGGAAATTAACAGGAGAAAACTTAGAAAAGAACTTCTGACAAGAACCAGGATAGAATGTAGTGCGATGTAAGTGTAACCGTTTTTTAAACCAATAACACCACATATGCCCATATATAGGGCATAAATATGGAAATACAAGCCCCTGCTGTTGAAATGTTCACATCAATGCAAGTCCTTTGGCGCGTTTGACTCACATAACACAGTTTCCGTGCAATATCCGGGTTAGTTCACTGACGCATGAATCAGAGTACCATAAGAAAATATCGCAGCCTGACAAGCTTTACCGCAGAACTTCAGGTATAATCAGGCGCAACTTCCGGTGCACTTCGGTCTGCACCTGTTTTCACCGCGGTAATCCATCCCGATTCACCTCGTAACATATAGCGTTTCCGCCTAGACCGTCCCATACCAGGTGTATTGGGTAGGCCGATCCTGGAGAACATCGTAGCATGTCATTTGAATCCCTCGGTCTCAGGGCCGAATTACTTCGTGCTGTATCTGAAAAAGGTTACAGTGCCCCTACTCCAATACAGCAGCAGGCAATACCCCCTGTGCTCGAAGGTCGCGACATCATGGGTGGCGCGCAAACGGGTACCGGCAAAACTGCCGGTTTCACATTGCCGTTGTTACAGCGATTAATGTCATCCGAGAAACCGGTAAAAGGACGTCGTCCTGTGCGTGCGCTGGTGCTGACACCCACTCGTGAACTGGCAGCGCAGGTTTACGAAAGCGTGGTTGTCTATGGTAAACATCTGCCGCTTCGTTCAACCGTGATATATGGCGGCGTCAGTATCAACCCGCAAAAACAGAAACTGATCAAAGGCGTAGATATCCTGGTAGCAACACCAGGCCGATTACTGGATCACGTCGGCCAGAGATCGGTTGATCTGTCAAAAGTGGATATCCTGGTGCTTGACGAAGCCGACCGCATGCTCGACATGGGTTTTATTCATGACATCCGCAAGGTGCTCGCGCTGTTGCCGAAGCACAAACAGACATTACTGTTTTCGGCGACCTTTTCAAATGAAATCAAGAAACTGTCGAATAGTTTGCTCAAGTCGCCTGCCTTGATAGAAGTCGCACAGCAAAATACCACTGCGGAGCTGGTCACGCAGGTCATTCACCCGGTCGACAAGAACCGTAAACGTGAACTGCTGTCCTACCTGATTGGTTCCAATAACTGGAAACAGGTACTGGTATTTACCCGTACCAAACACGGCGCCAACCGACTGTCTCAGCAACTGGTCAAAGATGGCATTACGGCAGCCGCGATACACGGCAACAAGAGCCAGGGTGCACGTACCCGTGCACTGGCGGAATTCAAAACCGGCAAGGTGCGTGTGCTGGTTGCAACCGATATCGCCGCGCGCGGACTGGACATTAACCAGCTGCCGCACGTTGTGAACTATGAATTGCCCAATATCGCGGAAGACTACGTTCACCGCATTGGCCGCACCGGACGCGCGGGCAATGAAGGTGAAGCTATGTCGCTGGTGTGTGTCGATGAGCACAATTTGCTGAAAGATATCGAACGCCTGATTAAACGCGACATTCCCAGGGATGTGATCGAGGGTTATGAACCCGATCCTGCAATCAAGGCCGAGCCAATCCAAAGGGGACGTGGCAAGCAACAGCAGAAGGCAGCAAGGCCGGGACAAAAAAGACCAGGCGGTGATAAAAATGCATCACCCTGGAGCAATCAGCGTCAATCTTCCAGGGGACGTTCAAACAATCAGAATCGATCACGCAATCAGTCCCAGAGCCGTCGTCGTAATACTCAACGCGCAGCCTAGAAACGATACATATTGATGTCCTTTAACTATTTTTTTCGGAATAAACAATGCTAACAACATCAAATATCACCATGCAGTTTGGCGCCAGACCACTGTTTGAAAACGTCTCAGTTAAATTTGGCGAAGGCAATCGCTATGGCCTGATCGGCGCCAATGGCTGTGGCAAGTCAACCTTTATGAAAATCCTGGGCAATGACCTGGAGCCCTCCTCTGGCAATGTTTCAAAAGACCCGAACGAACGTATCGGCAAGTTGAAACAGGACCAGTTTGCTTATGAAGAATACGGTGTGATCGATACCGTCATCATGGGTCATGAAGAGCTGTGGGCCGTCAAGTCAGAGCGCGATGCGATTTACGCCAAACCGGAGATGACCGAAGCGGATGGAATTCGCGCCGGTGAACTTGAAGCTGAATTTGCCGAAATGGATGGCTACACCGCCGAGTCTCGTGCTGGTGAGTTGTTACTGGGTGTCGGTATACCCATCGAACAGCACAACGGCCCCATGAGCGAAGTGGCGCCCGGTTGGAAATTGCGCGTATTGCTGGCGCAGGTTCTGTTCTCTGACCCGGATATCATGCTGCTGGACGAGCCTACCAACAACCTCGACATCAATGCCATTCGCTGGCTGGAAAGTGTGTTAAACGAACGTAACTGCACCATGGTTATCATTTCCCATGACCGCCATTTCCTCAACAGCGTCTGCACCCACATGGCTGACCTGGATTACGGTGAATTACGTGTTTATCCAGGAAATTACGATGAATACATGATCGCTTCGACACAGGTGAGCGAACGCTTGCAGTCTGAGAATGCCAAGAAACAGGCTCAGATAGCCGAGCTTAAGTCTTTTGTCAGCCGATTCTCGGCAAATGCCTCGAAATCGAAACAGGCGACATCCCGCGCCCGACAGATTGACAAAATCAAGTTGGAGGAAGTGAAGCCATCCAGCCGGCAGAACCCGTATATCCGTTTTGAACAGGACAAAAAACTGCATCGCCTGGCGCTGGAGCTGGAAGGTCTGGCTAAAAGTTTCGATGAAGAGTTGTTTGCAGATCTAAGCCTGATGGTCGAAGTGGGCGAACGTATTGCCGTGATCGGCCCTAACGGTATCGGTAAATCGACATTATTGAAATGTCTGGTTGGCGACCTGGAACCTACAGCAGGTAGCATTAAGTGGTCTGAAAATGCGCAGCTTGGCTACTACGCACAGGATCACGCCGCGGATTTCGAAGAAAACAAAAACCTGTTCGACTGGATGAGTCAGTGGGGCAAACAAAGCGATGATGAGCAGGTCATCCGCGGAACACTGGGGCGCCTGCTGTTTTCTCAGGATGAAATTAAAAAGTCCGTTAACGTTATTTCTGGTGGTGAACAGGGTCGCATGCTGTTCGGCAAGTTGATGTTGCAGAGCAATAATATTCTGTTAATGGACGAGCCCACCAACCACCTGGATATGGAATCGATTGAATCTCTCAACCTGGCATTGGAGAATTATCCTGGTACCTTGATTTTCGTCAGCCATGACCGCGAATTCGTGTCGTCACTGGCTACACGCATTATCGAACTGACGCCTACCGGTATCGTCGATTTTCATGGCACTTATGATGATTACCTGCGCAGTCAGGATGTGAATAATAAATCCGCGACCGGGTAATAGAGATTTTATTCACCGCAGAGGCGCAGAGGCGCGGAGTAATTAATATATTATTTTCTAATGCCAACATAGAGCATGCGCATTATGATTATGAAAGTATTTAACAATCAAAAGTTTTCTCTGCGCCTCCGCGCCTCTGCGGTAAATACTTGCCTTATTCTTTGAATGAAAAAAATTGCAGTCTTCGCCGATGTGCAAAACATCTATTACACCACGCGTCAGGCCTATGGCCGTCAGTTCAATTACCGGAAACTGTGGCAACGACTTGGTGCTGAAGGCGATATTGTTTCTGCAATCGCATATGCAACCCATCGCAGCGACGACAAACAGCTCAAGTTTCAGGATGCACTCAAGCACATCGGCTTTACCGTCAAACTCAAGCCCTATATTCAGCGCAGTGACGGCTCTGCCAAGGGTGACTGGGACGTGGGTATTGCGATTGATGTTATGGATATAGCAAAAGACGTTGATGTCGTAGTATTGCTGTCCGGTGATGGGGACTTCGATCTATTGCTGGACAAGGTCAGAAAGGATTATGCCGTCAGTGCTGAAGTCTACGGTGTGCCGGCACTCACCGCCAATTCCCTGATTGATGCCGCCAGCATCTATCATCCTGTTGATGAAGACTTGTTACTGTAAGCAGCTTAGTTAACTGCGAAAATGTCATTCACTGCGAACTGCTAACTGTTAGCTATTCACTGCATTTAAGCCAGCTGATCATCTGCCACACGGTAACGCGGGTCTTCCATCACATTCACTTCCACCAGATCACCGGCTTTCTTCAGTAATTGACGGCATTCTTCACTCAAGTGCCTCAGGTGCAGGGTTTTGCCTGCCCTGATATATCTCTCAGCCAGTGTGTCGATTGCTTCGATCGCCGAGTGATCCGCAACCCGCGAGTTCTGAAATTCGATGATCACATCATTCGGTTCGTCTTCGGGGTTAAACAGTTCGAGAAAATTTTTCACAGAGCCAAAAAATAGCGGGCCGTTGAGTTCATGCACACGTGAGCCCCGGTCATCGTCATAGGTCCTGATATTAATGTGCTTGGCATGTTCCCAGGCAAACACCAATGCCGAGACAATCACGCCCACTACAACTGCAACCGCCAGGTCCGTAAACACGGTCACAGCAGAAACCAGCACAAGGATAAATGCGTCGCTTGCAGGTATCTTGCCGATGATGCGCAGGCTCGACCATTCAAAGGTGGCAATCACAACAACAAACATCACACCCACCAGTACCGCCATGGGTATGCGTTCGATCAGAGGTGATGCAAACAGGATAAATATCAACAGGAACAGGGCGGCAGCAACTCCAGACATACGCTGGCGGCCGCCGGAATTCACGTTAATCATGCTCTGACCAATCATGGCACAGCCACCCATGCCCCCGAACAGACCTGTTACCGTGTTAGCAATCCCCTGCCCCATACATTCACGGTTGCCACGTCCCCGTGTATTGGTCACTTCATCGATCAGGCTGAGTGTCAGTAAGGATTCAATCAGACCGACTGCTGCGAGGATGAATGAATACGGCAGGATAATCATCAATGTTTCGAAATTAAACGGAACTGAAGGAATGTGAAAAGCAGGTAAACCACCCTTGATACTGGCAAGGTCACCCACGGTTGTGGTATCCAGATCCATGCCAAGCGCGAGCAGGCTTACTAAAATTATCGCCGCCAGCGATGCCGGGAAGGCCCCGGTCAACTTCGGCAGAAAATGGATTATCGACATTGTGAGCAGGACCAGGCCAGCGAAAATCATCAATGGTTCACCACTCATCCACTCCATCACACCTTCGGATGAACTCACCTGAAAGTGTTGTAGCTGTGACAGCAAGATTACGATCGCCAGGCCATTGACGAAGCCGAGCATAACCGGGTGAGGTACGATACGGATAAACTTACCCAGCCGTAGCACGCCGGCCCCCATCTGTAGCAGGCCGGTCAGAACCACGGCAGCAAACAGGTACTCCACGCCATGATCTGCGACCAGGGCCACCATCACGACTGCCATGGCGCCGGTCGCACCTGAAATCATGCCGGGTCGGCCACCAAAGATTGCAGCAAGCAGGCCCACCATGAAGGCGGCATACAGTCCAACCAGGGGCTCAACACCGGCTACAAATGCAAAGGCCACCGCTTCCGGCACCAGGGCCAGTGCAACAGTGAGACCCGACAGAATCTCGTTTTTAACGCATACGCGGCTGGCGCAGCCTAGCTTGAACATAAATGACCCAAAGGAGTTTAACAGCGTGAAGGCTGCGCAGTATATCAGAGTTTGCTTATATAAAGATACGTGTATAGACCAGATAACATACTGTCAGGTTCGTTTGCAGCAGGTGATACATTTTAAAGACCCGGCGTAAATAGCCGGACAGGAATCGATGCAAATGCTACTGACCTGCATAGAGTCGAGCATTACAGCCCGGGTGGTTTACCGTGCAATGCTGGAGGATTGATACTGGACGCGCAAAGCATTTTACAGGGCCATTACAAAACCACCGCAAGCTCAACTGACTGTGATGTCATTAATGGCGAAGTTACTATTTGCAGTTTCGCTGTTGATGCAGGCCAGAGAGCAAATGCTTCGAATATTTGAACAAATTGCTCTCTGGCATGGATATTTTTAACTAGTGCGTTTAGTTCTTTTCTTCTTGCTGGATCTGGCTATTGCACGGTCAGCGGCATAAATACCCTTAACATAGCCATTCAGCATCTTCTGGCTCTGTTTCAGACCAGAGAGTTCTTCCAGCACGGCTTGACGGCTCGCAGTCGCTTTCTCCAGTGCCTTGCTGGTTGCGTTCAGTTCAGAGGTGATGGTTCTGACTGTCTTGCGTGAATCAACTGTCGAGTTCTTTTTGTCAGCAGCTATGGCGCGTTTCTTTTTGCCCATTTGAGTAGCACGACGTTTTCTCAAGCGACGTGTTTCGTTCAGTAGCTTTTTGGATTCAGCAGACCTTGCAGTCACCGCCTTGTTTGCCGTATCAAGCGCAACCTCGAGGTTATAAACTGAGGACTCGATAGATTTGGCGATAACAGAATTTTTAGTAACCGGCTTTTTATTTGTTGTGGCCATTTATTTATTTCCGTTGTGTTGGTGAAGATGCGAGTCTATCAGTTACACACGGTAAATTGAAATCATAAGGCAGCGTTAATGTAATATGAAAACCGGTAAACAAACAGGGCCGGTTGAACCGGCCCTGCCAGGTGATTTCAGCTGTTCAATGACTATTTATACGGGATATTGTGATTTTGGCTACCGCGTTGCGCCAGTCATACACATCGGGGGCCAGGTCGCCGATACCATGAATGCCCCGGTTAATATGCACGTAGCCCTCACCACCTGCGCCTGGTGACAGTCCTTCACCACCACAGGTAGGCCCGGGAATGCTGATACATAGCTCGTCATTCGGTTCGGTACCTGCATCATAGCCCGGTGAATAATAGGTGACTGTTCCCTTGCGCGGTGCTTTGACACTATTTAGCGCAATAAAACCATCATTGGTGGGCAACATCATCGAAGCCATGCTGATGTTATGTGCACCTTGTGTTGCACTGACAGTAACTGTAACAGATTCACCCGGTCCAAGCAGATCACCGGAATCCTGCACATCGGCAACACGTGAATCATCCAGCAAAACAGCGCTTAGCGGTGCAATATCACCACCCTCTGCAATCGCTGTGAGCTCATCACTTGCTGCTGACCCCAATTCATACAATGACACACCTTTACGGTGACTGGTTACCAGTATGGGTGTGAAATTGATAGAACTCGTAATGTTGGTAATAGTAACGTGGTAAGAAATATTGCCGTTTGCCGATACAGCTGCAGAAGACAGCAACAGGCCACTAACAGCAGCGGCGGTAAGCGCATAACGCATGGGTTTAAACATAGGTATTCCTCCTGGTTGAATTGAGTAACCGGTATTGGTTACATACTTATCGTGATAAACAAATAACGCCTATCAACGAGGAATGACTATGCGGGACTGAAATCACATGCTGTTCACTAATTTATAACAAAAGTATCACATCAACTTATAATGCCCCGGGTGGAAATCAAATTACCCGGGTGCAGGCAGGGTGAACTGAAAAGTTGTGCCCTGGTGCAATACACTGTTCACTGACAGGCGGCTACCGTGTAATTCCACGATACGCGATGCTATTGCCAGGCCGAGACCTAAGCCTGTATGAACACTGTTGTCATCAGTGTTCGCGGGTTTTCTGTAGAAGCGCTTGAAGATGTGCGGTATTTCATCTTCGGCGATACCGTAACCGGTGTCCGAGACGGCAATTTGAACCTTTCCCTGCTCCGTTGCTAAACGCAGGCGCACACACCCATGCTCGGGTGTATGTTTAATTGAGTTATCAATCAGGTTATCGAGTACACGTTCTATCATGCCGACATCAGCAGTCACGTATGGGACAGTTTCGTCGATATCGACATCCATCTGGATGTTTTTCTCAGCAGCGCGTAAATGGAATTTCTGCGACACATCAAACGCCAGCTCGGACAGGGAAAACCGCTCTTGCTGTGGTCGCACTTCATTTGCATCCAGTTTGGCCAGCTCAAATAATTCCTCAACCATGACAGACAGGCGTTTTGCATTCTCATGTGCGATTTTTAAATAACTTTGCCTCTCGGCTTCGGTCAGATCTGATGATTTCAGTAACAAAGTCTCCAGGTAACCACTCAGTGAGGATAATGGTGTTCGCAAATCATGCGACACATTCGCAACAAGTTCACGCCGCAGCGTATCGGTTTCTTCTAAACGACACATCTGTAAATCTATGCGCTGGGCCATCGCCTTGAAGGTCAATGCCATCGCATCGATTTCATCCCGTGGTTTTATTTCGCTCATCGTCACTGTGCTGTTATCCTGCAAACCTCTGTCCTTGAACTGTTGCATGGACTGGCTCAAGGCACGAAGCTTTCGCATCAGGAAGAAGAACAGAACCAGTCCTGCGATAAATGCAAATACCAGTGCAGTGATTACAGCACTGGCGCTCCACTTCATGATTAAACTGCGCTGTAAAACTTCGGTAATGTGGCTGAATTTATCGCTGCCAAGGATGGCATAAATGTAACCCTGGCGATTGCCTTCATAGTCAATCGGTGCCACTGTAAAACTGTTCTGACGAGATTTATTACCGGGGTCATCACCCATGATCAGGCCGTGTTTGTTGCCTGATAGAAAGCTGTTAATCGGCACCAGTGAAACCTGCTTGCGTTTTACCTTGTCAGCTGACATCGAGTGTGCCATCACACGTCCCTTTGCATCGAGCAAATAAAGCTCGAGGCTCGGGTTGATAATCATCGCTTTATGGAACAGAGCGCCGAGATTGTCCTGCCGGATCTTGCCATCCTCTATAAGTACATGCTCATTCACAATGTACATGGCAAGATCACGATTCAATTGCTGGCTGACTTCCTGCTGGTACATCGGAGCGGTATACATGGCAGCAGCAAGAAATATTCCGCCGATTGTTATAAACAGCAAAAACAGCACCAGAACCAGTTTGGTGTAGAGACTGTTAAACATGTTTTCTATGACACATGCTCTCTGAAGCGGTAGCCTACACCCCATACAGTTTCAATGTATTGGGATTGTTCCGGATTTTTCTCGATTTTCTTGCGCAAACGGTTGATGTGTGAATTGACGGTGTGCTCATAGCCACTATGACTGTAACCCCACACATAGTCGAGCAACTGACCACGGCTATATACACGCCCCGGGTTGCGTGCAAAGTACAGTAACAGATCAAACTCCTTGGCGGTAAGCTCAATCGGTTGGTGATCAATGAATACGTTACGACCGGAAACATCGATAACCATCGACTGTACTTCAATTTTTTCATCAGGATTTGACGCCAGCTGTTTTGCCGAGAGTTCGACTCTGCGTAATATGGCTTTTACACGTGCCTGTAATTCCTTGATGGAAAACGGCTTGGTCAGGTAGTCATCGGCACCCAGTTCCAGGCCAAGCACGCGATCCAGCTCAGAGGACCTGGCGGTTAGCATCAGCACCGGAATATTGACTGATTGACTGCGTAAACGACGGCATAGCTCAAGACCATCCATGCCCGGCAGCATCAGGTCCAGCACAATCAACTGGTAATCATGATTGCTCGCCCGGTTGAGACCATCTACCCCGTTATTGACGACATCAACCTGGAAAGCAATATCCTTGAGATTGATTTCCAGCAATTGACTGATGTCAGGATCATCCTCTACAACCAGAATATGTTTGTCGCTGGACTGAAAATGAGATGTTGATTTGTTCATAATATAGACTGGCTGCTGGTATTGGTTCGCTGAGTACGCCTGCTGGTCTTCCAGACCTGAAATTCTAGACCTGAAATATCACAAAAGATTCACAATCACGCAGACAAGGTCCCTGAACATGCCACGGGATCAGCTGTCTTGAACCTCCATGCCCATGGTTTCTCATGTATTTAGATATGCCTTATGAATTAATCCCCGTGCTATCCAGGCCTTGAGCAGGCCAGCGGCCCGTAGGGGTACTTCCTCTTCGTTCATTAGCGTGGCCAGTTGTTCACATATCTGATAAAAACTGCCGCCCATGCACACCTTGTCCAGTGCCTGTTGTTCGTCGCCTGGCATGGATCGGAACCGGGTCACGAGTTGTTCACGCCAGATTAACCAGGAGCCAGCCTGGTTGTGCACGGCACTGACCGGTGTTGGCGGGTCTGCGGTTAATGCCAGCCACATTTCGGGGGTGTTCCATTCAAATTCAAGGCGATGTAGTGAGGGGTGTACGATAAATCTCAGCTCTGGCCAGGCTTCGAAAGGGATTTCAGCCATATCCTGCTCGGTAAACAGAATGACGTCAGCGGCATTAAAAGCGAGTCCCAGAGTCCATTCAAATTCGGCCAGTTCAACGAGCCAGTGCATCTCCTGGTAGCCTGCGTCGTACTGCACCCGATCAGCCAGATAGCCCGGTAGATGCTGGCCGAAATCACGCAGATTGAAGTAGTGTGACGGATGTGTATCGATGTAGTCTGTAACCAGTGCGTTAAAGTGATCATCACCTATGGCCGTTTGTGTGGCCGGGTAATCGTTGGCTAATACTTCGCGTAAGCGTGCACGATAGGCATGGCAGTAGATTGATAACTGGATATCGGGAGCTGCACGGCCACTGGCGCTGATCCATGTGGTGGATACGGCCTTACCGGGGTCTAATACACTCTCCTGAAACCTGTGTTGTAATTTAGCGAGCGGTGTCATGGGATTACTCAGGCGACCTGATCGCTTAACTGATGTTCAGCGATGTGACGTACCTGGTCCAACTCGGCGAGTAATTCGGGGAGTGGCGGGATATGGTCGTCACGTTCTATCATGGTTGATACCCGGCCAAACTGTTGTATTGCGGCGGCGTACAGTTCAAATACCGGGTCGGCAATGGGGTGATCATGGGTATCGATAATTAAATTGTTTTCATGGGTATGGCCAGCCAGGTGCAACTGATAAACACGTTCTGCCGGTATGGCATGTAAATAGGTGTAGGGATCAAAATTATGATTGTAGGCACTGACGTATATATTGTTGATGTCAAGCAGGATCAGGCAGTCAGCACGCTCGGCGACTTCCCGTAGAAATTCCCATTCACACAAGTGTGAAGCGCTATAGCTGACATAGCTGGAGACATTCTCCAGTAACATCTGCCGACCCATGTAATCCTGTACCTGGCTGACGCGGTCGGCGACATGCTGTATCGCTTCTTCGGTATAGGGCAATGGCATCAGGTCGTGCAGGTTGAGCCCGTTTACGCCGGTCCAGCACAGGTGGTCGGAAAACCAGGCCGGTTGCACCCTTTTGATGAGTGCCTTGAGTCGTTTCAGGTAGTCAAAATCCAGCGGTTCGGTGCTGCCAATGGACATCGATACACCGTGCATCACCATGGGGTAATGCTCGCGTATGCGTGTTAAATAATCCAGTGGTTTGCCGCCATCCACCATGTAGTTTTCGGAGATAATTTCAAACCAGTCGACATCGGGGCGTTCAGTCAATACCGTTTCGTAGTGCTCCTTGCGTAATCCCAGCCCGTAACCCAGGTAGGGACGATTTTTATAATGCTCGTTTGTAATCATGAGTAATCTCGCCATGCGCTAATGTGAGCTGGAAAAGACAGGTGCCTCCATGGTTGGCAGGCACCGGCCTTTCCAGAAGTAATTAACTGCCGTGGGTATAATTACTTCCGTGGTTTATCAACCGAACCACCAATTTCTTCACATGCATGTTTAGACATCGATACAAAACCCTGGCCTTTGCATGAGGCATGGCCTTTACACGCATTGCTAGCCGTTTTGCAGTCGTTATGGCCTTTACACTTATTGACGCCAAAACAATGAACATTGGCATCGCTGCCCGCCTGTACTGCGGTGATGGGTGCAGCAGAAAATATGGCAGCCGCTGCTGTGGCCATTGCGATTGTGGTAAATTTTCTTCTGGTAGTCATATATTACTCCTGGTAATTTAACTGTTAGTGTCATGACTGAATGCCATGGGTTATAGGCACGGTTATTGGCAACCGATGCTGGATACATTTTTAGCCGGCAAATCTCACAGAATTATCACGCAAACATAACAATATAAAACCATGAACTTAGATTGCCTGATCCGCCTGACTACAAAGAGTCTGAAATTCATGGTGCTACTGAACTTACTACTCGATCTTTACTGAACCTGGCCCTAGTAATATATGAATGGATTATCTGATACATCTCGACGGTTTCATTTCCCCTGGCGTGAGGGTAATCGTTTTGAAATTCTGGTCGATGGCTCGAATTTCCTTCCACGCATGCTCGATGCAATTCATTCTGCCCGTGAGACGATACTGCTAGAGATGTACCTGGTCGAGTCGGGTGCTGTGGTAGACCGTTTCATCACGGCCTTGCTCGATGCTGCTGAACGAGATGTGCAGGCCTACCTATTGCTGGATGACTATGGTGCGATCGGGCTGAAACAGCGTGATCGTGAACGCCTTGAACACAGGAATATACATATTGCCTATTACAACAGGCTGCGCTCGCATAGCACCCTGCACAACCTCTATCGAATATTCCTGCTGCGTCAGGAGCATGCTCTGTATCGCAATCATCGTAAGTTGTTACTGCTAGACGGCCAGACTGCCTATGTCGGTGGTACCGGTCTCGTTGATGAGTTCGACCCGCCCGGCCATCCTGAAATGCAATGGCGCGAAACCATGATCAGGATACAGGGCCCCGTGGTGGCAGATTGGCAACAGCTGTTTACAACAACCTGGAATCAGAGCACAGCGCAAGTGTTAAGCCTGCCGGATGTGATTCCCGTTGAACATGCTGACGCTCAACGCGGCCGCATCACTGTCAACGATATTGAACGGTACAGCGAGGTGATGCTTTCTCTTACCAGCCATATTGCCCATGCCAGACACAGGGTGTGGTTCGCGACCGCTTATTTCGTGCCAAGGTGGCGAATCAGGCGTGCTCTGAAACGTGCAGCCAAAGCGGGCGTCGATGTCCGCCTGCTTTTGCCGGGCCCGATTACCGACCACCCCGGTGTGCGTTACATCAGCCACCGTTTATACGGCCGACTGATGAAAAACGGCGTGCGAATATTTGAATATCAGCCACGTTTCCTGCACGCCAAGAGCGTGCTCTGCGATGACTGGGTAGCGATAGGTTCAAGTAATTTCGATCGCTGGAACCTGCGGTGGAACCTGGAAGCGAACCAGGAAATAAAAGACGAAATCCTGGCTGGACAGGTCAGGGAAGTGTTCGAACAGGATTTTTCAAACAGCGTCGAATTCAGCTATGAACAATGGTATCGACGCAGCTGGTACAAGCGCCTGCTGCAGTGGTTCTGGAAACAGGTGGAAATCGTTTCACAAAAGATTGGGCGTTAAACTCTGCGGCCTGTTATGCGGATCAGACGGCTTCGTGTAGCAGCGGCTTTAGCAATGACAGACATTGCGTTAGTCATCGGTACAGCAGTCGGATTGGCTTAACTTTCTCCGAACACCTTTACTTCGGTAACTATCACGCCACAGCCACCATCAGATTCCGCAGCATTGTCAGTATCTACCTTGAATCCATCGGGCATAAATAACGCCAGCGATTGACTGGAAAAAACCAGAAGAAAGGTTGCTAGCAAGCATCTAATTAAATCCATATCCAGTTCCATTTTTCGTACTATTCATAAAACAGAAGCAAAATGCGTACCAGAATATTTATTCCTTTACTATCAGATAGATAAAATGTCAGACATGAAGCGTTTGTAAATATTGCCGACGTCTGTTTGGCTGCCATATGGGGATCAAAGCCAGTGATGTCGGTACTTTCGCTGATTTTTCGAAAATCGTGCCCTAGTGTAAATTATTCTGACATCTACTCGAAAGTCAGCAACGCTCTGCTCTGGTATCGGATGTCATTGAATCTGGAATGAGTCAAGTAATTGCATTAACAAGCGAGAGCGGCTTCAGCTGCAAATATTATTTGTAGTAGTTTAGGCTTGACCAGACAGTTGTTGCCGATTGTCGCATCACAGTGAAATCCGCCTGCCTTGGAGTTTTAACAGCCTGGTTTCTCGCAGAGGTGTGATGTGCTTTTGCAAATATAATATCTTCTATTCATCTTACTTTGCGCCCTCTGCGCCTCCGCGAGAGTTTGTTCTATAGCATATTCGATCTGGCCAAACCCGGCTGTACTGATAAAAAATCATAGTCGGCGTTTGATTTAATATGATACTCATTGTCTGCTTGAATCCTGACTATTACTTATTATTAACTATTAACTATTCACTATTATCTGTTTATCAACATATATAATCACCTGATGACGCACCTCTCCACGTCACTGATAAGCCGAACACTTGCACATCGCTGGCTTGTCATAGCTGTTTCAGTCACCCTGTTCCTGCTCAGCAGCATGGGCCTGTCCCGGCTCACCATCGACAGTGATCTCAGGGTGTTTTTCAGCAAGGATAATCCGCAGTTGCTGCAACTGGAGGCCGTCGAGAAAACCTACCTGAAGAATGAAAACATCCTGATGGTCATCGCACCGAAAGACAACCAGGTTTTCAGTCGGGAGGTATTGAAAGTCATCCAGCAGCTGACCGCTGCACTGTGGCAGACGCCTGCATCAAGCCGGGTCGATTCTATAACCAATTTCCAGCATACCTGGGCCGAGGGTGACGATCTCATCGTGGAAGACCTGTTCGATGACATTGATGCCCTGTCACAATCCGATATCGAGCAGCAAAAGGAAATTGCACTGCGTGAACCGATCCTGCTTGACCGCACCATTTCTCGAGACGGCGCCGTCAGCAACATCATTGTGACTATCAACTTCGTTGAGAAAAATCCCGAAATCATCAGCGCCATTTCGGCACACGCACGCAAGCTGCGTGATGAGTACAGCAGCAGATACCCGCATATCGAATTCTATTTAACCGGCAGCGTGATGTTCGATACCGCATTTTCAGAGGTTGGACAGAAAGACATGACCACGCTGGTGCCGTTGATGTTGCTGGTGCTGGTAGTCACGGTCGGACTGATCTTCCGTACCGTCATCGCCACACTGGTGACATTGAGCATCATCATCATGGCTACCGGCACAGCGATGGGCCTGGCCGGCTGGCTCGGCATCGCCATTAACCCGGCATCAGCCAGCGCCCCCACAATTATCCTCACCCTGGCAGTGGCCGACAGTGTACATATCCTGTTTATCATGTACCGGCTGATGAACCAGGGCATGAGCCGGCATGAAGCCATCATCCAGTCGATCGAATTCAACCTGCAGGCAGTGTTCCTTACCAGTCTCACTACGGTAGTTGGTTTTCTGACGATGAATTTCTCTGATGCGCCGCCCTTCCATAACCTCGGTAACATCGTCGCCATCGGTATTACTGCAGCGTTTTTTTATTCCATATTCTTTCTGCCGGCCCTGGTTTCCGTATTGCCGGTAAGCTTACATGTGAAGCGCTATCCCCGGCAGTTCAGTATCATGGAAACCATTGCCAGGCTGGTCATTCAGCATAAAACACCGATACTGCTGGCAACCCTCAGCCTGGCAATCGTGTCCGGTATCAGTGCAGCGCAAAATCGATTGAATGACAACTGGATCAACTATTTCACCGAAAATGTACCGGTACGTGTTGCTACCGATGTGCTGGAGCAGCGCATCAGTGGTGCGGATTTTCTCGAATATAATATCAGCGCAGGTAAACCACAGGGCATCAATGATCCTGAATTTCTCGCCTACCTGGACAGATTCGTGCAATGGTTGCGCGCACACCCGCAGGTGGAACAGGTGACCAGTATCATCGATGTTATGAAAAAACTGAACCGGGTTATGCACGATGAAGATGACGCCTGGTATCGATTACCTGAACAGCATGACCTGGCAGCACAGTACCTGCTGCTGTATGAAATGTCACTGCCTTATGGACTGGATCTGAACAACATCATCAATGTCGACAAGTCGGCGACACGACTCATTGTTACCACGAAAAACCTTGGTACCCGTGCACTGAGTGACCTCGACCTGCAGGCCCAGGCATGGCTCAGGCACAACGCTCCAGATTATATGTTCTCGCAGGGTACCGGCATTTCCATCGTGTTTGCCTACCTGTCCAAGCGCAACATCATCAACATGCTCAGCGCTGCATTCGGTGCTTTACTGGCCATCTCCTTGATTCTCATCATTGCACTGAAACGTCTCGATATTGGCCTGATCAGCCTGCTACCCAACATCATCCCCGCTACCGTGGCGTTTGGCCTGTGGGGCCTGCTGGTTGGAGAAATAGGCCTTGGCCTTTCAGTCGTAGTTTCGATGACACTGGGCATCGTTGTCGATGACAGCGTTCATTTCATCAGCAAATACCTCAGGGCCAGATCCAGCTACAACATGAACCAGGTAGAGGCAATTCAACATGCATTCATCACCGTCGGTCCGGCAATGTGGACCACAACAGTCGCACTGGTCGCCGGCTTCATGGTGCTGATGCTGTCGGACTACAAAATGAGTGCTGACATGGGCCTGCTGTCAGCTATCACCATCAGCATAGCGCTGGCGATGGATTTTCTGCTGCTGCCGGCGATATTGCTGGTAGCTGACAAAAGATAATTAACAAGCAATTGAATCAGTCAGCGTATGTTCCGGTGTTCACTGTAAACGATTGGACGTATTTCAGGGGCTTGGGTTGGAATGCTCAGCGTGTATTGCCTCGATTCCTTCCAGTACCTCGGCAGACAGCGTCAGATTGATACTCTCGATATTGCTTTTTAGCTGCCCCATGGTGGTGGCACCAATAATCGTGCTGGTGAGGAAGGGTCGGCTATTCGCATAAGCCAGGGCCATTTGTGCCGGATCCAGACGATGCTGCTGCGCTAACGCGACATATTTTTCCGTTGCGGTGATCGCGGCTGCACTGCTGTAGCGGGTGTAATCCGGAAACAGGCTCAGGCGTGCACCCTGCGGCCTGGCGCCGGCCAGGTATTTACCCGAGAGCACCCCGAAACCCAGCGGTGAATAAGCAAGTAGTCCGACCTTCTCACGCCAGGAAACCTCTGCCAGGCCGATTTCATAGGTACGGTTGAGCAGGCAATATGGATTCTGCACGCTGACAACACGCGGTAAATCCGCCTGATCGGCATATTGCAGAAACTGCATCACACCCCAGGGGGTTTCATTCGACAGGCCGATATGCCGTATCTTGCCTGCCTTTACCAGCTCGCCGAGGGCCTCAAGGGTTTCCATGATTGGTGTCATATGTTCTTGCGCTGGTGTCTCGAAGCCAAGCTTGCCAAAGATGTTGGCTTCACGTTGTGGCCAGTGCAATTGATAAAGGTCGAGGTAATCGGTCTGCAAACGCTGCAGGCTGGCATCCACGGCCGCGTTTATATCGGCCCGGTTAAACCTTGTCCTGCCATTGCGTATGTGCGGTATCCACTCTTCCCCAGGCCCGGCAATTTTGCTGGCTAAAACGATCTGTTCACGCTTGCCACGTGCCTTTAACCACGCACCGATGATTTCTTCCGTGCGGCCATAGGTTTCGGCCCTTGGCGGGATGGCATAGAGTTCTGCGGTATCGAAGAAGTTTATTCCCTGCGACAAGGCATAATCCATTTGCTCGAACGCCTGCTCGGCTGTGTTCTGTTGACCCCAGGTCATGCTGCCGAGGCAAATCACACTGACGTCGATGTCGGTATGACCAAGTTTACGGTATTCCATGGTTTAGTCAGCGGTTGTTTATAAGTATGTTGATAATAACCGGTACGATCATAACGATCCACCGTGTCCGGCACTATAATTACCAGGCACCTGTCTTAATTATTGATGAAAGCCATCGTCTGACTCTGCCTGTTTCTGAAACTTGATAATAATCAATGTCCATGTGTTGCATATGTGATATCCAGTAAGTAAAGGAGTTGGTTATGTATAAGGCAGGCTTGAAAGTTTTCAGATGGTTGACATGTCTGCTGGCAGTTATGTTATTGAATGCCTGTGCCGACAATGTGATCAGCATCGAATCAGAAGACAGCGTGACTTTCACAACGCTTGAAACGTCCTTCCCGGTAAACAGCCAGGAAACCCTGAAGGTAAAACTGCGAGGCTCCAGAACCAGTGGAGACTATAGCCAGACAGTACCCGATGGAAAGATGATCCTGATCGAGGATACTCAAATTCGTGGGCCCACCGAGGTAAACGGAAGCACCGATCTTACGTATGCATCGGTCAGTATTGGTACTGATGGCGTGTTTAATAATCCAGCTATGGCGTCGAAATTGCGTGGCCTGATGTATGTCGGCATTGCACAGACCAACATGGATCTCACATTGATACATGAAGGCACTACTTATACAAGCAATGACAGAACAACTGAACTGTACATGCAAGTTGGCACCGATTACGAGATAGTGCCATCATTATATGGCGGAGGAACCTGGGCATTCAGCCTTGGACCAGATTTGACGGGCATTAGTGAAATTGATCTGAAACTCAATTACGCACTCTTCAAGCACCTGGAAGTTATGGGTGGTTACCGCTGGTTAAAATATAACTATTATGTTGAAGAGGATGAATCTATCATCCATGTCAACTTCAAAGGGCCGTTTATAGGTATCAACGTGCCTTTTTGAAGTGCCGGCATAAAAACAAAATATATCACCCTGGCCAGTTTGCTTTATCGTAACAAACCAGGGGAATCAGGTTCCAGAGATCTATGGGCGCAATATCATTTCCGGGAAGCAATCAGTTGAAACGATTCTGAAGTTTCTGCCTGTAGGCCTTGCTGTAGCTGTCTGGTAGCGCATAGTACACGGGTATATTGATAACTGCGGTCGTTAATAGAATGCCAACTGCATTGATCCCCTGAACTGTTGCCAATAATGCAGCAGTCGCAATCGTTGAAGCAGTCATGAATATAAACCTGCTGCGTGTTTGCTCCAGGTATAACATTCCATATCTCCTTAACTATATGTTGGATAAGCCCCCATCGTACCTCCAAGCAAAGACCCACCCTTGACTTAATGCGCCAATCGTTTGGTGTTTTGACTACTGTTTGCTGTAACAGGCGATCGCCTGAATACACCTGCATAGTAATATTAGGGTCGCTTCAGGAGTGTTTTGTTATCCACAGGGCCGTTATAACAAACTAAATACCCTGATTACAGAAGCTTCACATATTAATCGTCCATCAAAGCGAACCCATGGAGTCTGACTGCATGATTTACTGTTAAGCTAGCAATGACCACCAACTAATACAAACCCACGTGATCACAACATCCTTTTCATCACTAGCCTTATCAGCTGAGCTTTTAGCCAGTATTCAGTCTCTGGATTATGAGGCAATGACTCCGGTTCAGGCACAAAGCATGCCTGCTATCCTGGAAGGCAAGGATTTACTGGTGCAGGCAAAAACCGGCAGCGGTAAAACGGCCGCATTTGCCATTGGCATACTACACAAACTAAAGGCGGATACTTACCGGACGCAGGCACTGGTGCTGTGCCCAACGCGTGAACTGGCTGAGCAGGTAAGCAAGGAAATTCGGCGTCTGGCGCGCGCGATACCCAATACCAACATTCTTACCATCTGCGGCGGAAAACCGATAGGTCCGCAACTGGCCTCACTGGAGCGCAATCCGCATGTCATAGTGGGTACGCCGGGGCGGATATTAAAGCATATGCAAAAAGGTAGTTTAAAACTGGATGGATTAAATATTCTGGTGCTGGATGAGGCCGACCGCATGCTGGATATGGGGTTTCATGAAGACATTATGCGTATTATTGACGTAACGCCACGTCAGAGACAAACCCTGTTATTTTCTGCCACCTACCCTGGTGAAATAAGAGCAGTCAGTGACGCCATTCAGAGCAATCCTGTCGATATTCGCGTGGAAAGCCTGCATGACAATAAAATAATAAAGCAGGTTTTCTATGAAATACAAAAAGGCGAGCGAACAAAAACGCTGGTTGCCATGCTGCACCATTATCGGCCCGAGTCCTGCCTGGTGTTTTGCAATCGAAAGCAACAATGCCAGGAACTGACAGAAGCTTTATGGCAACAGGGTTTCCATGCGCTGGCCCTGCACGGCGATCTTGAACAAAAAGAACGTGACCAGGTATTGGTGCAGTTTGCGAATAAAAGCAGTTCTATTCTAGTGGCAACCGATGTGGCTGCACGTGGACTGGATATCAAGGATTTACAGTCCGTAATCAACTTCGAGTTATCACCGGATCCGCAAGTACATATTCACCGCATAGGGCGCACCGGGCGTGCGGGTAATCAAGGCATGGCCCTGAGCATGTTCATGGCCTCAGAGGCAGCAAAGGTCAATGCAATTGAAGAATATCAAAATAGCCCTGTCAAAATCGATAAAACAACTTCACTAAAAACCCGGGACAACTTCAGGCTTAGTCCACCGATGGTAACACTGTGTATTAATGGCGGGCGTAAAAACAAGGTTCGCGCTGGCGATATTTTAGGTGCGTTAACTTCAAACACCAATCTGCCGGGTAAACAAATCGGCAAAATTGATATTTTCGATAACCTTGCTTACGTGGCCGTGGAGCGTTCTATCGCCAAACAGGCATTGAAGATTTTATCAGAAGGAAAAATCAAAGGTCGCAAGTTCAGGGTAAGAAAACTGCGCTGAGGTAAGTTGTAGTAGTTCAGACTTGATCAGACAGTTTATGCTCTCGCAGAGGCGCAGGGTACGCAGAGAAAATATAGACTGGTTTCTCACAAAAAATACAGATCCACCTTTTGCATACCTGGCGCCCTGGTGAGAGATAACAAAGCTTTTACTCTCGCCAAGGCGCAAAGTGTTTACACAAATAGTTGTGAGCCAGCCTCTGCGTTCTCAGTGCCTCTGCGAGAGTGAACTTTTATAGCTTTTTATATAGCCAGTTCCGATTGTACTGGCAAAAAACCTTATCTGAGTTTTAGCTGATATGACACTGACTGTCAGATTGAATTCTGACTATTACAGGTAAGTGGATATCTGCGAAAGCTGTGTGCTGATTCCAGTTGTTGTAAAGGCTGCCGGCCCATTGCCTGGTTGGTGAACTATGAAAGACCTGCCCCTCTCCTACTTTTATTATCTACAGATATTACTTTAATGCGACATCTACCAATGGCGTTACTTCGCGTGTTAAATCAGCCATAGTGAACTCATCGGTTTGCATGCGTTGCTGATAAATCATCGAGTAGACCAGAACAGTTGCCACATACTCGCGGGTTTCATGAAACGGAATGGTCTCAATCCAGATATCCGCCGGGATCGACTCATTCGGCAGCCACTTTTTCACCCTGTTAGGTCCGGCATTGTAGGCTGCAAGGGCAAGCGCATAATGGCCGTTGAACTGATTCAGTAGTTTTTGATAATAATACGACCCGTATTTTAAATTCTTCACAGGATCGTACAGGCTGTTTTTACCTGACCAGCGTTCATTAAGGTCCTTGGCAATCTGCTTGCCTGTTTGAGGCATTATCTGCATCAGTCCGCGTGCACCTGAAGGCGAACGTGCATCCTTGTTGAATGCGCTTTCGCGGCGAATCAGGCCATACAGTATGACGGGGTTAAGATCCTGCAACTCCGCGTTCTGCTGAATTTTATCGGAATAACTGAGTGGGAAACGCAGTTCAATGTCGTCCCAGTATTTCACCTTGGCGATAGTGAATATTGCAATTTCATCCCATTGCCATTGTTGCGCCAGCTTGGCTGCAGCAGGATATTTACTTTTATCTAATTGCCGTAGTGCGTGCCACCACTGCAACTTGGCATCATTCTCTCTACCCAGCACCATGAGCTCGTGAGCAGCAAGGAATTCCTTGTGATTTTTAATGTCAGCAATTTCCTCTGCGGTTACGTCCAGCGGGTTATGTGCTAACTGATACTCGCGGTTTAACCTGTCGGCTGCGAGATAACCGTAAAAGTCACGCTTGGTTGAAAGCTCGCTTAACAGTTCATGTGCCTGTATGGGTCTACCGGTTTCCTGGTAGGCGCGAGCAAGCCAGTATTGCCATTTTTCAAGCGACTGGTTTTCAATGTCCAGGTCTTTAATGGCGGTGATCACGCGCGGCCAGTCTTGCTCGTATAAGGCGACCCTGATCCGCGATGCTGTGCTCTTATGGTCAGATGCATTCAAGCGCGCCAGCCTGTCATAGGCATCCGAGTCGTTTTTATAGGCCAGCTTCAATGCCAGGCGTTTTTCCAGCTTGTCTGAATCCTGTTCGCTGATATCAAAACGTTGTTTGTTGTTATCCCATAAATCAATGGCCTGGTAGATATCTTTGCGTGCAAGCCGGTTAATTGCATGGGTAAACATCAATGGTGCCTGTGCTGTTTCCGGGCGGCTTAACAACTCGGGTATGTAGCGTTCAGGTTTACTGTGAAGATTCAGCCATAAATCGGCGCTTTGCTGATCACCCGCTGTCATGAGTGTTTTTACATATTTCGCCAGACTGGTTTTATTGTTTGCCATAGCTGCAATAAAGCGTTGCCAGAACAGTTCCTGGTTAAAGGCGCTGGATTTTTTTAACTGTGTAAATAATGGATCACAAGCTTTGGGTTGCGAATAACCGGCTGCCCAGAGCTTTTTCGCGCCCTCAAGTGCCGCCTGCTCATCGCCGGTTTTGAATTGTGCCCGGTGGTAATAGCAGTTCAGGCTCTTATCGCTGGTAGTGCTGTAGTATTGCAAAAAGGTCTGCCACTGCCCTTTCTTTGCAAGGTGATATAGCCACTTGCGTTTCAGTGTATTGGCGTAACGTGAGGATTCATGCTCTTGCAGAAAATGCTGTACCTGGCGTTCACGGTCCAGATGCTTTTTTAACCATTGATACTGCAGGTGTGGATACAGGGGGTATTCTTCCAGCTGATCTGCAAGCTTAAAATAACGGGCATCTTTACCACTGCTCAGCGCTTTTTCAGCCTGAAGAAACAGCTCTCTCAGGTCTGCCAGTTCTTCATCGGTAAACTGTATTGCTTCTGTTGTTTCGCTGGCAGGCTGATTGCTTTCGTCATCTGAATACAGAAGACTGTCTACGGTGTTGGCGTTGCGCGCGATTTTTCCTGTACGCAGGTCAGCTTCTGTCTCCGATAGCATTGATAATTGCATTGGAGCAGCAGAGACAGTCGACGTATCGTCATCTGCATGCTCATTCTTGCTTAATATAGCCGTAGACCGAAGCAGGCATGCCAATAAAAATATCAGCAGAAAAAAGTGGTTTTTTATCATTATTATTGTTAGCTCCTTGTGGACTACAGGTCACTTTTTATACTGATCGTCCGGCGAAGGATTGTTCGTTTAGACTCAATTTCCATCTAGCCCTGAGTCACGATTCTTGTTATTGAATGATCTATTAAATAGTAATATATATTCAGCACAAATCAATGCAATTGGTTGTTTTTAGCCAGTATTTTTTAGACAGAACAGCCCGGCATAAACTACTTTAAATACAAAGACTTAGTGAGATCTCCTGTTGAAATATATTCATTCTCCAGTGGAATATTTTGTCGGTCACGTCTGTTGTTGTCAATTGTCTGAAGCAATGCGCCCGCAATTTACTGCTTGAAGACTTCAATTCCTCAATTAAGTCGAGCTAATCCAACGCCTTTGATTGGGAAAAAATTGAGAAAGTACCGTTCATGGTGAGCTTGTCGAACCATCGTCTTTACCCTGAATCGGGATATACCCAAAACCCAAGTCTATATAGAATCACACAGATCAATCCAGACTAAAAAAATGGAATCACCGAATATGAGCCGAGCTATCCAGTTACCCACCCCACTGATTATATGCATGCTTATGCTGTTACTCATACCAGGTAGTGATGCCTGGTCTGCAGACCAGCAAGTTATCACCGATGATGGCCGCGAGGTCTTGCTCAAGGCGGACGGCAGCTGGGTTTTCCGGTCGACCGATCGCTTCGCCAATACTAAAGATGGGCAACGAGTAAAGCTGAAACAGGATGGTAGCTGGCAATACGTGGGTAATGCCCCAATGGCTACTGAGGAGCATGTCAGAAGTACGCTTCTGGATATAAAGCTGCATAAAGTTGTCATTGAAAGGCATGAAAAGAAGGTGCAAAAAAACGTACGATTAAGAACACAGACCGTGTTCTATGTGAATCTTGGTGTATCACCCCTGGCAAAAAACAATATCAGTATCACAAAAAATGATGTGTCCCATATCGAGGTCAACGATAACAATGGCAAGGCTTATCCTGTGATTTCAATCCATCCGGCTCCCATTGTATTAAAGCCCGGTTTGGATATAACAATGGTGATACGCGCTGACGGAGCCCCCCTGTGGCTGGATGACGTTAAATCAATGTCGGTTGTATTCAGGCCGGAAATTTATGGTATTCAACAGCCGGTCACATTAAGCCGTGATGTCGATGATTTTGAGGAAAAGAAAGTGGCTGGTTTTGAGTAGAACAGCTTATAAACATAATTGTCTGTTGCTCCGACCCGCAGGTTTCACGAGTCTCAGGCCTTGAATTACCGGGATTTCACACGATATATTTCTATAAGCGAGGCATGATCCCGCTTCGAATCAACAGGAGCTGTTAGTGGAATTCAGAGATTACTACGAGATCATGGGTGTCGATCGAAATTCCACCCAGGATGAAATAAAACGAGCCTACCGCAAGCTGGCGCGCAAATATCATCCGGATATCAACAAAAGTGCCGATGCGGAAGAGAAATTCAAGGAAATGGGAGAAGCTTACGAGGTGCTGAAGGATCCGGAAAAGCGTGCTGCCTACGATCAGCTTGGACAAGGCTACAAGAGCGGCCAGGACTTCACACCGCCACCTGGCTGGGATGCAGGCTTTGAATTCTCCGGTGGTGGTTTTGAGGGCGCGGCAGGTTCCGCTGCATTCAGTGATTTCTTTGAAACCCTGTTTGGCCAGGGCGGCTTTACCGGTGGCCGCGGTCAGGCAGGCGGCTTTCATGCGCGTGGACAGGACCACCATGCGAAAATCCTGATCGACCTTGAAGATGCCATTCATGGCGCCACCCGCACCATCACACTGCAGGTGCCTGAACTCGACCAGCAGGGACATGTTCAAACACGCACCCGAACACTGAACGTCAATATTCCCAAAGGCGTTAAGCAGGGACAGCAAATTCGACTCGCCGGACAGGGTGCGCCTGGCGTGGGCCAGGGTGGTAAAGGCGATTTATACCTTGAAATCGAGTTCAGACCACACAGCTTCTATCATGTCGAAGGTCACGACATTTATCTTGACCTGCCGGTAACACCCTGGGAAGCAGCTCTTGGTGGCACGGTCAAAGTACCGACCCCCAGCGGCATCGTCGAAATGAAAATACCGCCGGGTTCCAGTTCTGGTAAAAAAATGCGTCTGAAAGGCCGCGGCATTCCCGCAAAGACGGCCGGTGATTTTTACGTCGTACTTGAAATCAGTTTGCCGGAGGCAAACAGTGACAGGGCGAAGGCGCTTTACAGGCAGATGCAAAGCGAACTCAATTTTAACCCACGCCAGAAGCTGGGGGTATAAACATGCCAACGACACCAAAACAATCCCTGACCGGCTTGATACTGGACGAAGACTGCCTGTTTACCCTGGATGAGATCAGTCATGCCTGTTCTGTGCGTACGGAATACATCATCGAACTGGTCGATGAGGGCATCGTAGAACCCATGGGGCAGCAGCGCGAACAGCAGCAATGGTCTTTTACGGGCATAAGCCTGTTACGTGCACGCAAAGCCAGACAATTACAACAGGACCTGGGTATCAACCTCGCCGGTGCTGCAGTGGTGCTGGATATGATGGAAGAAATCGAACGCTTGAGAGATCGGTTGAGGCGGTTGGGTTGAAAAATCATGAAGAGAGAACCTGGGGCGTTGATAAATGCTGCCTTATCACGCTTGACAGCACTGCTTTTTCATCCCGGATTCAACCAGTTGTGTATACTGCCTTTGCTCAAATCCACTCGTAATTAAACAGGCAAGAAATGGCTGACATCCTGATAATGTATTCAACGACAGATGGCCACACACTGGAAATCTGTCAGTACCTGAAGCAGGTCATTGAGCGTAATGACAACCGTGTAACATTACAATCCATGGATGATGTATCGAATGTGGACATGAGACCATTCGATAAAGTTGTTCTAGGTGCGAGCATTCGCTATGGGAAGCACAGCAAGCAGGTATACGAACACATAAAAAGAAACGAACAGATTCTGGATAGTAAGCCAAATGCTTTTTTCTCGGTTAATGTTGTTGCGCGTAAACCGGGAAAGAACCAGCCGGAAACAAATCCTTATTTAAAAAAATTCCTCAAACAAATTTCCTGGCAACCAAAAGAACTGGCGGTATTTGCAGGCAAACTGGATTACCCGAGGTATAACTACTGGGACAGGCAGATTATCAGGTTCATAATGTGGATGACCAAGGGCCCTACGGACCCGGAAACCGTCATTGACTTCACCGACTGGAAACAGGTTGAGTCATTCGGACAGCTTGTCAGCGATATGTGAATATAGTGCGATGATCAAGAATCAAGTGGAGAGGTGAATAAAATATAAGTCCACAGATGAACGCAGATAAACACTGATAATAACAATATTATCCGCAAATAACGCAAATAACGCGAATAAAGCAAAACCACAACTAA
>CALLCZ010000188.1 GCA_937998645.1 uncultured Gammaproteobacteria bacterium | reverse complement strand
ATCATCGTCGGGAATGGCAGTCCCAGTCCCCAGTCGGGGTTGCCGAACCAGGCTATGGTGTCTTCCATGGAACCGAGTTTTTTGGTGCCCGCCATCCAGAAAACCGGTACCAGGTACAGGCGTAAAGCCAGCGGTCCCAGAAAATCTACCGCCCGCGTTGCGTTTAGTAATGATTGTGCTTTACAGCCTAAAGACATGATTTTTTCCATAGCCGCCATCCCGATTGCATGTAATTTACTTGTGCCCGTTGTGATTGACATCGATACGGATGTCCAAGTTCAGTGTCAGTGAACGGAAGATTTGCATAAATAAATCTCTTCCGGACCAAAAAATTCACGTGGAACGTGATTGATTACCACCTGATTGCTGTTCAATATGGATACTGTTGACAACCGAAAATCAAAAAAAACCCCGAACGGTGCCGGGGTTTTTTAATCTAGCAAGGCTGGTAAAAATGAGCCGTTGCGGCATTAATCCTGTTATTCGGATTTGCCACCGCACTTGCCTTCGCCGCATTTGCCTTCCTTCTTGGACTTGCCTTCGCCGCACTTGCCTTCGCCGCATTTGCCTTCCTTCTCGGACTTGCCTTCACCGCACTTGCCTTCGCCGCATTTACCTTCTTTTTCGGACTTGCCGCCGCACTTGCCTTCGCCGCACTTGCCTTCAGCCAGCTGCATGTAGCCACCGGAAAGGTTCTGCATGCCAAACGGGCTGGTATCGGCATTCGCTACAGGTGAAGCTGAAAGCGCTGCTGCGAATGTGGCGCCCATAGCAATAGCCAGTGGTTTCTTGAATGATTTTTCGGACATGAAAATGTTCTCCGTTAAGTTATTTGGTCACCCCATTTGGTGGGCGCGACCGAGTCTACAATGATTACCTTCTGAATGACAATCGTTTCCAAATGAAGTTCATAAAATCAATCATTCTCAAGTAGGTTCTGTAGACAGATCAGGTAGGCGGCCTCATCGGGCATGGTGTTGTTACGCTGTGCCTGCCAGATGGCTTCCGAAAGGCAGTCCATCATGCGGTGCTCAGCTTCGTGCGGTGAACCGAAGGATTTTGTGAGTTTTTGATGGCACTCCCTGATGCCGGCCGGGCGGTTCGTTGATATCTGTTCAACCAGGGCTATATGCATGCTCATGTGCAGGAAGGGATTGGCTACTCCCTGGCCAGGGTAGTAGTCCCTCTCCAGGTTATCAATGTTTTCGAGCAGGCTGTGGTATTCAGGATGCTGCTCGATAATGCTGACGATCATTTGCTGCAGCGCATCCAGGGCCTGCCCCTGCTGCTTCAGCTTCCAGCAGTCATGGAATACCCTGCGGAGTTCGGTGCGGTCGTTACTGAACATTATTCTGTCTTGTGTTTATATTCGCACAGGTCTTCGATGATACAGGAACCACACCGGGGCTTTCGTGCAATACAGGTATAGCGGCCGTGCAGGATAAGCCAGTGGTGAGCGTCATGTCTGAATTCTTTGGGAACAAACTTTAACAGTTTTTTCTCGACCTCTAGGACCGTTTTTCCGGGCGCAATATTTGTCCGGTTCGCGACTCTGAAGATGTGTGTATCGACAGCGATCGTCGCGTGGCCAAAAGCCGTGTTCCTGACGACATTGGCTGTTTTTCGGCCAACACCGGGAAGGGCTTCCAGCTCATGCTGATGTTCAGGCACCTGGCTATCATGTTGTTCGATCAGCAACTTGCAGGTTTTGATAATGTTTTTCGCCTTGCTGTTGAACAGGCCAATCGTTTTTATATATTTCTTCAGGCCTTCTTCGCCAAGGGCCAGAATCGCTTCCGGTGTGTTGGCTATCGGAAACAGCCTGGTGGTTGCCTTGTTGACGCTTACATCGGTTGCCTGCGCCGAAAGTATTACTGCAATCAATAATTCGAAGGGTGATGAGTAAACCAGCTCCGTGGTTGGTTCAGGATTCTCATTTTTAAGTCGAGTAAAAATCTCATGGCGCCTGGCTTTGTTCATCGGTGGTAGTTCGACTTATCCAGTCCAATATTGCTTGATACTGTACTTATGGTATTTATACAGATGTTTTCTCGCAGAGGTGCAGTGAGCGCAGAGGTTGTATGTATGGTATTTACATCAAAACTGCTTTTTGTAATAAACATTCTTGTTCTTGCGTTCTTTGCGGCTTTGCGAGAGTCAATATCTGCGATATGTTACTTGTTGATGTTAGCCGGCCGGGGTTTCGGCAGGCGATTCAGTAACGATAGCGGGTTGAGCTGAAACCATGCGTTTGTCGATATGGTTCTTGATGGCGATTAACAGGCCAAGCCCGATGAATGCTCCGGGTGGCAATACTGCCAGCAGAAAGCCCGGGTAGTCATCGCCCAGTGTCAGCAGCATGGAGCTCGCGTCTTCGCCAAACATCAGATGGGCATTGGCGAACAAGGTGCCGGCACCGATTGCTTCGCGAACACTGCCGAGCGTGACAAGAACCAGCAGGAATCCCGTACCCATCATGAAGCCATCCAGCGCGGAATCGAGCACAGTGTTCTTTGAAGCAAAAGCTTCGGCGCGTGCAATGATGGAACAGTTGGTCACGATTAGTGGAATAAAAATACCCAGGATAAGAAACAGTTCGTGAAACCATGCATTCATCGCCAGTTCGATCGTGGTGACGATCGAGGCGATGATAAGGACAAATATGGGTATTCTCACTTCGGGCCTGACCCAGTGACGTATAACCGATACGCAGATATTGGACACCACAAGGGTCAACAGGGTGGCCAGGCCAAGGCCCAGGCCGTTGATAAAGGTTCCGCTAACGGCAAGCAAAGGGCACAGTCCGAGCAACTGCACCAGGGCGACATTGTTACCCCAGAGGCCGTTTTTAACTATTTTTAACTGTTCCGCTGCCATCTGTCGTCTGCTTGAATAGTTTTTTGCGATGTTCCTGGAAGTATAACAAAGCCGAGTGCACGGCTTTTACCACGGCTCGCGGGGTTATTGTCGCTCCTGTGAACTGGTCGAATTCGCCGCCATCGCGTTTTACTTTCCATTTTTTTGAACCGGGGTTTTCCAGCGATTTGTCATCAAAGCCAAGTATCCAGTCTGAGCGCTGTGACTCTACAATATCACCCAGTCCGGGTGTTTCACGGTGTTTTACCACTCGCACACCGGCAATCGTTCCATCATAGTAAATGCCGACGAGCATATTGATCGGTCCGCTATAGCCATTAGGCGCAACAGGTGAGAGTACAATTGCAACCGGCTTGTTGTTCTTATAGGCAAGGTATGCATTTGATGGTTCGCTGGTTCCAAGCATGCTGTCCTGTTCAAGTACGATTTTATCAACCAGCAAGTCATTATCATATTCAGAAGGTGACAGGATGGTATTCAGCTTGCGTAGCAATACCCGTTGCTCATTAAGTTTTATCCTTTCATAGGTGTTTTCGTAAGTCAGGCCAACAATACCCGATCCTATGATGGCGAAAATCATCAACAGCGAAGCTGTGGTCAATACTTGCTTGTGGATGTTCACGAATCTTCATCCACTGCACCGTAAGTGCGAGGTCTGGTGTAATGATCAAGCAGGGGTACGGTTATGTTCATCAGTAAAACAGCGAATGCTATGCCGTCCGGGTAGCCGCCCCAGGTGCGTATGATGTAGGTGATGGCCGCAATGCCTGCACCGTAAATAATTCTGCCTTTGGGTGTGGTGCTGGCTGTGACCGGGTCAGTAATAATAAAAAATGCCGCCAGCATGGTGCCGCCACTGAGTGTATGAAACAGCGCCGAACTGTAGCTTGAGTAATCGACAACAGCGAAAAAATTCGAGATAAGCAGCAGGCTGATGATAAAAGCGAGCGGGATGCGTTTGTCTATCACACCCTGTTTGATCAACCAGATGCCGCCTAGCAGATACAGGGCGTTGATCCACTCCCAGCCAACACCGGTTACTGTGCCGAACAGTTCGCCATACACACGATGGGCCCGGATATATTCAATATCGTGCTCGAGATTAATTTGTGTCTTCAGCGTATCTATCGGTGTTGCCATGGTGATGGCATCGATGCTTTGACCTTCGGGTACGGTACCGCCAAAGACGAGAGAAAATGCATCCATAAATCCCGGCCAGCCATCTGCAACGCCCATGGGTGGTGTCCAGAATGTCATTTCGCGCGGAAAAGAGATCATCACTACGACATAGCCCACCATTGCCGGGTTAAACGGATTAAAGCCCAGGCCGCCGTACAGGTGCTTGGCGACAACGATGGCAAACAGGCTTGCCGTTGTGGT
>CALLCZ010000187.1 GCA_937998645.1 uncultured Gammaproteobacteria bacterium | reverse complement strand
ACTATTCACTATTCACTATTCACTGGGAACTGTTAACTGTTAATCATCAACTCGCTTTCTTGCGCCTGTTGCTGCTTGTGAAAAGAGCACGCGTCATCGAGTCTACATCCAGCGGTTTACTCAGCATGTAGCCCTGCAACTCGTCTACACCCAGATTGTGTACAAAGCTGTATTCTTCCTGATTTTCGACACCCTCGGCGACCACCTTTAATCCAATCTCATGGGCCATGGAAACCATTCCACCGTACAATGTTTTAGAGCGTCTGTGTTTGACGGCATCGAGTAGGAAACTCCTGTCTATCTTGATCCAGTCAAGGTTCAGGTGACCCAGATAATTGAATGATGAGTATCCAGTGCCGAAATCATCCAGGGTCACAGTAACACCTAAATATCTCAATTCATCGATTGTTTTCGCTGATTTATCGAGATCATTCATGACGGTTGTTTCTGTTAGTTCAATTTCCAGATGAGATGCATCGAGTTCATTCTGCTTTAATGCCTGTTTGACGATCTCAATGAAATCATCATGCCCGAATTCAAACGCACTAATATTGACGGAAACCCGTAGATTACTTACACCCGTATCCACCCATGATTTTGCCTGCTTGCATACAGTATTTAAACACCATGTTCCAATATCAGAAACGAGCCCGGATTTCTCTGCAGCAGAAATAAATGAATTTGGTGTGAGCAGACCTTTTTCCGGGTGATCCCAGCGGATAAGTGCTTCCATACTTTCAATGCTGTCGTTGATGGTTTCGACTTTCGGCTGATATATGAGTCTGAACTGACCTTTTTCGAGTGCATTATGCATATCGATTTCGAGCTTCATTTGCTCAACTATCTTCTGGTTAATCTCCTGCGAAAAGAACATATAATTATTTCGACCAGTCATGCTCATGGCATGTTTTTGTGCTGAACGCGCATTCTCGATTAACGTTTTTGCCGAAGCACCATCACTTGGATACAACGAAACACCTATTGTTGTTGTTACAAACAGTTCATTATCAGAAACGACCAGCTTTCCGGAAAACTTATCCTGAATGCGTTTTACAATGTATGTCAGAGAATCGATACTATCGACACCCGTCAATAGCAGCGCAAATTCATCATCGTGTAACCTCGACAATGAAGGCCCGGCCTGCCCTGGCGCCACCATAGAGGCCACCGTGTCTGAACGGCGCAAAATTGTTTTAAGGCGCTGACCTACTGCCCTGAGGAAC
This sequence comes from uncultured Gammaproteobacteria bacterium, assembly GCA_937998645.1. Taxonomy (GTDB): domain Bacteria; phylum Pseudomonadota; class Gammaproteobacteria; order SZUA-229; family SZUA-229; genus JABDQW01. The sequence goes on along the minus strand of CALLCZ010000187.1, from coordinate 4,654 downwards.
TCATCACCAACAACCTGACCCAGCGTGTTGTTGATGCGACTGAACATACCGATATTCAATATAGCAACTGCAAGAATATTATCTGAACGCGCAGCATATGCCATCGCCTGGCTTACACGGTCTTCGAAAATAACACGCGTTGGCAGGTCTGTTACAGGATCACTGAATCGGTTCTTCGAATACTCTGCCTCCCTTTTTATAATCTCAGATTCCAGATCCGCTATCCTTCTGTTTAATAACTGCACGTCTGCATTAGCGCTATCTTTCAGTCCAGAGATATCAGAAGGCTCTACATGTATATAATCTTGGCCATTTTCATGATCTTCAGAATTAATCCATGTTACAACCCGGTCACGCCCACTTTGTTTGGCTGTATACAGAGCTTTATCGGCATGATCGAGCAACTGGGAAATACCCGACATCTCGACATCCATATTAGCCACACCAAAACTTGCAGTAATTGTCACACCCTTGCCACAAAAATCTTTTGTTGCTGATTTTATTTTACAGCGGAATATTTCAGCGACCTCTTTACCTTTGGAAAGGTCAGTATGAGGTAATGCAACGCAAAACTCTTCACCACCATAGCGCCCGACGATTGCACCTTCATGCTTACATGAATTCAGCACTTCCGAAACCATTCTTATGGCTTCATCGCCCACAGAGTGACCAAAACGGTCATTGATCGATTTAAAGTGGTCGATATCGGCCATTATGCACACAAGATCTGTGTTTGTTCTGGAAGTCTGACTATACACATCCTCGACTAGATCGAAAAATGCTCTGCGATTATAACAACCTGTCAATGCATCACGAGATGCAAGTATCTCGAGCTCGTTGTTCTTGCGTCGTATCTCAGCGTCATTCTTCTGAAGGGTCGTCACAGCGTTCTCAAGCAACACATTCGACTCTTCTACATCGGTGATATCGTCAAAGGTAACCAGTGCCCCGCGCGTTTTTCCGGCATCGTCAAGAATTGGCGCACTATTACTGGACATTGACCTTACACCCATGTGAGGCGTAGAAAGATTAAGCGCAACACCGATCTTTTTAGTGCCACTTTCCAGCGAATTCACCCATGGAAGTTGTTTACCGTCTTCAGATCTCCTGAGTTTCCATTTCAAAGTTGAAGCTTTCGCTCCAACCAGCAAATCCGGATCCTTGTCCACCTGTTTGGCAAATGCATCATTTGCCATCATGATCTGCTCCTTGTCATCCAGTATCAATACACCTTCCGCAAGTGCATTGAATGCTGACCTGACACGCTCAGGTACAACTGCTTTGGGATCCAGTACATGCAGTGCTTTTCGTAGAATAAAAATGTATCCGGTTATACTGCTGATCGACACAAAGAGCAACAAACCAAAAACCGATCCAGTCAACATATCCAGCATGCTGTTGGAGATGCCGGCAAATTCTACATTCACCGAGCCCCAGAGTTTAGTACGGTCATATATTGGTATCACCACAAAGTCTTCAGACGATGTCATAGCATCATCATTCGTGGGGTCGGCATGCAGAAATTCACCATGCTCGATAATCACTTCACCATTTTCCCGCCTCATAGATGCGGCCAGAACATCGCCATTTCTGCTAACGAAACTCCTCAGGGTTTCATCCAGAATATGATCATTATCTATTGATGCTGCTATGGAAAGCTGCACTGCGAGAGACTCACAGACTTTCTTCCTGGCTTCCAGCAGCATTGCTTCTTTTTTTGGAATCATCCCTAACAGATCTGCAATCAGTAGAACACTGAGAGTAAACATAACCAGTCCGAAGCTAACCCTTACAGCGGGACTTATAGTAGGCATCTTCATATTATTATTCTCTTATTATTATTCTCTTATTGCCGAACCATCAAAAATTGAATCAACATCGACCTGCACGGATTTCTTCTCTTTCAGCTTCTTCAACTTCTGCAACTCTTCCAGTGATGTCGGTATTTTGTCTTCATGAATTTCATCTTCTTCCTTCTTCTCCTCATCATCCTTGTATGCGAGAATTGGCAGCGGATCATAGCCCTTCCATAATGGTATAGTTGACATCAAACTGCTGAGCAATGCGCCGCTACGCAGAATCCACGCGACAACACCGGCTGTCAGCACTACACCTGATGATTTCGCAGCTGCCACCTTGAATTCGGTGGGACTCATCTCATCCCCTGTTGAACCGCCCATCTCCTGCTTCATTTTGTCGATCGCAGACCACAAGGCATCCATTGATTTCAGCTGCACTGCTGTAAAAGTCTTCACCTCGGCGACATTCACTTCTTTCACTTCTTTCACGACTGATTGAACTGGCTTCTGACCAGGCACCGATGTTGGCTCAATTGCCAGAACAGGTAGTGGTTTTGGTTGCGGCTTCGGAGTAGAAGTACTTCCGAAAGGAACATAACCTCCGCCGTAACCATCCGACCCGTCATTAGTACCACCACTATCTTCCAGAATCTCATCCTGTATTTGTTCTTCTTCAGCATCAGCAGGAGGTAAAACAGTTTCGGCATTCGTACCAGCGTCATTGTCCTGTGCAAGCTGAACGATAATATCGAAAGTATTATTTGCGAGAGTTCCACCAGCACTATCGGTTACCGTGAATCCAAACTGGTCAGCTGGCATAGTGCCTGCAGCCTGATAAACAACACGGTTATTGTCGAGGTCATCCTGGGTGAAAGTATCATTCACAGCAATTGCAACCCCGTTCAGCAGCAATTGGCCATTACCCGGTAATACCGTGAGTGTGTAGGTAATCTCTGAACTTGTATTATCAACATCGGTTACATTGAGATCACTGCTTGTTATAGTGCCCGGCACTGCACCTGTTGCCACCATTCCATTGTTCGCCTGTATAACCGGGGCATCATTAACCGGTGTAACTGTTACCGTGAACAATGTATCGACCGACATGCCTGATGGGTCAGCAGCACGAATGGTGATTTGAGCTGATCCATTCATATCAGCTGCATATCCCAATGAAAGTTGCCCTGTTGTTCCATTGATCCCTGCCAGTGAGAACAAACCGATATTGGTATTTCCAACGATCGAATATGTCAGTTCTGAATCAAGATTATCGGCATCATTAAATGCAGCATGCAAATCGATCGTTGTTGCTGCGGCATCTTCATTGACTGTTACGTCTGCAATACCACTGGTTGTCGGCGCATCGTTAACTGGTGTTACCGTTATATTCACTGTTGCAGTATTGGATATGGCGCCACTGATATCGGAAATGGTGTAGGTAAATGAATCACTTAAAGTTTCTGATCCGTCGTGATTATAGGTAACAGTACCATCACCATTAACGACCAGCGTGCCGTTTGCAGGAGCTCCAATAATACTTATACTGTTCAAATCTAGGGCGTTATCTACATCACTGTCATTCGCAGCCAGGTCAATCAGAGTCGAATTACCTTCCGCTACTGTAGCTGTGTCATTTCCTGCTATGGGCGGATCATTTACCGGGTTGATACTGACCGTAACAGTCGCACTGTTTGAGGCAGCACCACTGATATCTGAAATGGTATAAGTAAAACTGTCTACCAGTGTTTCACTGCCATCGTGTGTATAGGTCACCGTGCCGTCGCCGTTAACCACCACGGTTCCGTATGCAGGCAATCCGGTAATAACAACACTGTTCAGATCGATTGCATCGTCGATATCGCTGTCTGTCGCAGCGACATCGATAATGACTGTTCCACCTTCATTAACATTAGCCACATCATTCCCGGCTACCGGTGCATCATTCGTACCCATAATCGTTATCACAATATCATGTGTCGTCCCATCGACACTTGATACAGTGATCGTGTCAGTTAAGGTCGCACCTGCCGCCAGGTTCTGAATCGCTGCCTGGTTGTTATTTGCTGCATAATCCCAGTCACCCGCGGCGTTCAGGGTGATAACGCCGTAAGTACCGCCAATAACACCAGAGTTGAATACAGCTTCACCTGCATCCGGGTCTATGATAGTTAGCGAACCGCTGACCTCAAGCAGGTTATCCATGTCAGGGTCATCGTCTTCGGTGACATTACCTGTATCCATGCCACCTATAACGGCAGGGTCACCCACCGGCGTTATATCCAGCGTGGCAGAACCGGCTGCAGTCAACGCACCGTCGGTCACCGTATAACTGAAGCTGACACTGCTATCATCATTCAGTGCCGGGGTATAACTCCAGGTACCATCAAAGTTGTCGACCAGCGCACCGGCACCGGCTGAAATTGAAAGGCCCATCGCGGTTAACGCATCGCCATCGACATCATTGGCATTCGACAACAGCTCGGCCTGGGTAATCAGTCTTGCACCGCTGTCTTCGGCGATTGCGGCCAGCGTCACCGGTGTTGTGGTCGGTGCATCGTTCACCGGGGTGATGTCCAGTGTTGCCGAACCGGCCGCGGTCAGTGCACCGTCGGTTACCGTGTAACTGAAGCTGACGCTGCTATCGTCATTCGACACCGGGGTGTAGCTCCAGGTGCCGTCGAAGTTGTCGACCAGCGTCCCTGCCCCGGCACTGATGGCCAGGTTGGTCGCGGTCAACGGATCACCATCGATGTCATTGGCATTCGACAACAGCTCGGCCTGGGTAATCAGGCGCGCACCGCTGTCTTCGGCGATCGCGGCCAGTGTCACCGGTGTCGTGGTCGGGGCATCGTTGA
>CALLCZ010000186.1 GCA_937998645.1 uncultured Gammaproteobacteria bacterium | reverse complement strand
ACAGAACTTGTCCGCATCTGCTTCACAGGCCACGATAGAATGCTCTATCGCCATCATGCCCGCCTCCAGAGCGATGGCTGCTTCGACAATGCCCAGCTTACAGGCGAGAGACAGGTTGTCTTCATAAGCCATCAGACACATAAAAGATTTTTTACTATTTAATGGCAGGCCGGGACAGAGTATTGCAGCATCTGCGTTACAACCCTGGACTTCAACTTCAATGTTAACCTCGATGGCAGTGTCTGCGAGTTTGTCAGCCAGTTTCTTGCCTTCGGCCATTGCTGCGCTGGAGGTAAACATTGCTGCCAGGATAAGTGTCGATACTACTCTAATAACATTCATTCAAGATTCCCCTTGATTATCTTAAGTGTTTATATGTGGATGAATTGCAGGTCAGATTTTTATACTGCTTTGAGCCATAATGATACCAGCCTGTGTTACACAATAACCGCAAAAAATCAGGTGTATCTTTTTAATCTCTCCAATCCCTTGGTGTCGATTGTTTATTTCTTCTGCATCTCTTCTTTATGCTTGTCCCATGCCTGCAACTGTTCCTCAGTCAAAATCTCCTCCAGTCCAGTCCGGGCATCTTTTTGTATGCCTTTGAGTTCCCTCGCCAGTGAAACCTTCTGTCGAGGCCTCAGGCTCTTTCCAGCATTCTCCCAGGCCACCTTGATCAGCCTGTACTTTGTGTCGCCCAGTAAATCCGCCATTTTATCGACCTGATCATCAGTCAGGCTGGTCTTGGGCTGAACATCCATCAGCTGAATCGCTATCAGATCAGCAAATATGCCCTTGATCGCTTTTTCTTTCATGGCTTCGTATTGCTTGAATTTGTCCTTGCCCATTATTTTCTCTACTTCCTTGTTATGTTCATCCTGGGCCTGCTTGATACCGTTGATCATCTTCTCGGGATCAGCATCTTCCCCTTCCTGTTCTTCCATCAAGGTTTCCAACTGTGCGCCGAACTTGTCCATTGCTGCACTTAACTGATCTGTCTGTGCCTGATCAAGCTGAAGCTCCTGCGCAATAACCACCGCGATATCATCTTCCTCAGCAGCGATTAAGTTATGTGAGACAACCATGGCTACCATGAGAAAAAGCACAGAAACGGTCTGGATTAACCACCTCCATTCATGTGGCTCATTGACGTCTTTAATTATCTTGTTCATTATCATTTCCTCCAATGTGCATCTTTTATACACAACTTTCTTAATTGAATAACCACAGATTATTTGTTTATACCTGGCTCCAGATGATCTAGAGTGCAGGTGGATACTGCGGCAACCTGTCTACTAAATACATTTCATGTCCCTTTCTTTACAAGCGCATACCAGAATGGCAATGCAACAAGAAGTGCACCTCCAAGGATATTACCAATGCCCGCAGGGATGATATTCCACCAAAAAGCATCACCCCATCCGGGGCCACCACCCGTTGCCATACTCAGCGAGAAATAACCCATATTCGCAGGGCTATGTTGAAAGTTACCCGCAACAAATAGCGTCACAACGAGGAACACGGGTATGTACTTTCCAATCAATGTGTTTGCCATGGTGGCGAAGAAAGCCGCCATACCGATCAGTCCATTACCCAGCATGCCCGAAACTATAATACGCAACCAGGCGGTCACCGTTCCCTCGTCCTGGTAGGCCATCTTCTTGGCAACGACAGCGTCGAGACTTTGGTGAACCGAATCCGGATAAATCTGCGCAAACGCGATGACTACACCAATAATCAATGCACCCAGCATATTCCCTATCCAGGCAATACCCCAAAAACGCAGGGTGGTTAGTACATGACTTTTCGGCACCCCCTGAAGATAGCTTGCGGGCAGAATCACATTAGCTTCGGTGAATAAAGCCGCCCGGGCCAGCACTATCATGAAAAAACCCGTGGAAAAGCCAAGCCCCTGCATCAACAACTTGATACCAGGCGTACTGACTCCGTCCGACAGCAACAGCGAGAAAAGCGCACCGAGAGTCACGAACATTCCACCGGCAAGTGCAAGCACCAGGGTCTGGCCGGGCGTGCGCGTCAGAAAATACTCTGCCTCGCGCTTCATCGCCGGCAGCACTTCGTAGGCAGCGAGATGCTGGCGTGCGGGTGCTGGTGTTGGTGTTGGTGTTGAATTGCTCATAATCAGCTTACGCAGCGGCCTTTTCGGGAACCGGGCCGACCCTGTTGATATCCGTATGCGGGAAAAACTCTACCCAGACATGCCAGAACAGCCCGGGCCTCAAAGCCTCGACGCGTTTTAGCTGACCAGCGGGCGTATTGCCATAGATGTCGATTTCATTCACCGGCGCGCCGGTATCGTTGTACCAGACGCCAAGGCTTTCGTAGCGCGGGTCCCAGGCGACGACGAGCGGATGGCCGCCGACCTCGGTATTCACGATATTGCCCTGCTCCACAATGAAATCGTCGGTCCAGCAGACTGCATCTTCACCGAAGTTAACGCCCCATACGTATGTCTTGTTAGGCAGGCGGTCGTCGTAATGCGTCATGTTGTCCATGACCGGCTTGTTCTCACGATGCTGGCGATCGATGGAGGATGAGAACACCATTTCCAGCACCATGTCGAACAGGAAAAGTATCGGGTTCGATGGCGGCTTGTTAATAAACACAGTGCCCTCGGGATACGCTTTCTGGAAACCACGAAACGTCATGCGGAAAGTCGGCCAGGGTTTCATCGCAAGCGTGGGCCGGAGCGGGCAGGCTGCCCCGCCTGTCTCTTCCTGTGGTACGGCATCCGCCTCGCGGAAACCGTAAATCTGCTGAATCGGCTCGCCGGTCTTGTTGTCCCGGAGGATGAGGTTATTGCCATGCTGGGCCAGCACCTGGAGGTCAAGCTTTTCGCCTTCCACCTCGGGTGTGTAACCAACCCCCAGGTTGGCCATTGCACAGTAAGTCATCACGACATTCTCGCCATCCAGACCCTCATCGTTGCCCGCCAGGTGGGGACGTAATAACTGGGCTTGCGGATGGGCCCGTGCAACGCCGTTATTCTCGAGCACGATCACCTGGTGTGACGGGCTGACGTACTCCTTTGCCTCTTCGATGCTGTAATAGCGCGCGGAGTTTTTCTGGTTCCTGAGACCGACATGAACCCAGATGTAAGGGAAACCATAGAGCAGCGCGCAGAGCAGGATTGCTGCCAGCCAGATTCCGCGTGGGCCAGCGTTGAGGTAAAAATGCGCGAAAGTTGCCAGGCCCAGGGCTGCGAGCCCAATCGCAAGCAGGCGATATTCGTTCCGAATAAAACGAATCATATTCTTGCGTTTCACCTTGAGCAGCATCTGGCTGACGTCGCCAAGATCACGGAAATATACAAGACCGATTGCGAGTGAAACAACAAGCACCGGCCAAAAAAGAATATCGCCTAACATTTCGATGCATCCTGTTCAGTAGAAATAAAAGTTACGGCATTTGCCGCAGATAGAGGCATTAACAGCAGAGTCGAAAAAAATGATCCGAATCCATCTGGACAGTTAGCAATAATCACCCCCCTTTTTTGCATAATTCCCATCCATTACACAGGGATAAAATAACTTGTCACGGTTGTATTCACGTACATTATGACGAATAATGATTCTCGTTAATATCTAAAATTCGCAAATTTCAAAGACCTGTGCATGACTAAACCCACTTTCTATCTGCACCAGCACATAAGCGACTTTGATGAATTCTGTGCCAATGCCCTCAACTGGGACCTCGATTACCGCCAACTCGAGCACGGGCCCTTCACCAGTCAAATGCTGACCTGCGGCAACAGCCAGGTCATATTCTCGCGTGCGAATCTTGGGCGGCGAATGTTGCAGAGGGGCAGCTCGCCACCTGGACTTGTTACGTTTGGCTTACTCGCCAGTCCAGATATAACTATCTACTGGCGCAACAGGGATGTATCCGGCGAACAGCTGTTCATATTTCCTCCCGGCGGTGAACTCAACAGCATCTCGCAGGCGAACTTTGATGTATTTGTAATATCTCTGACTGAGGAAACCCTTGACCAGGTATGCACGTCATTTCAATTACCGGAATTCAAAAAACTGGTTGAAGAGCATGAAGTATTCCAGAGTGATCCGCTCATGCTGGCCAGCTTCAGAGAATACCTTTTACATACCGAACAGATCTTTACGACCCGACAACAACTGATCAACAACGCTTATCTCAAGCAGCTCGAGAACGAGCTATCTGAACAGGTCATCCGTTTACTGGCACAGAGCGCTCAACCAATCACTGCAAACAAACTACGCAAACGTGACATTGCGCTGCGATCGGCTATCAACTATATCCAGGAATCGGGACACAACATTATTACCATGCCGCAGTTGTGCGAGCTGAGCAATGTTAGTCAGCGCACACTTGAATATGCTTTTCGTGAAAGGTATGGGCTCACACCAAAAGAGTACACATTAATACATAGACTAAACAGTGTTCGTAAACTTTTACGAGCAGCCAGCCCTGATAAAGAAAACGTTTCTACGATTGCTCAACAAAATGGCTTCTGGCACATGGGGCAGTTCAGTGCGAGCTACCGTAAACTTTTTGCCGAGCTTCCTTCAACCACCCTGAAAGCATCTGTATAGAATCAGCCCACGCGGGCTGCCATTGTTACTTGCCTGCGCCAGGCGGGAATTGCGCCAGAATCTTCGTGACGGTTGCATTAATGTGATCGGTCAATCGCTGCGGATCCGACAGGTCGGGCAGCGCCTGGGCACTGGAGCCACGCCAGACCAGCTTGTCGCTGGCCACGTCGATCACGTCGATCAGCAGTGTTCCCTGTTCGTAGGTGCGCACCTGTGAGCCGGTGCTGATGCCGATGCTGCCATGACGGCCGCGTGATGACCGCCCCATCGAGACGCCACCGCTGACATTGCTGCTGCTGATGCGCTGATCAACCTGGACGTTGTAGAGCACCAGAAAATCCGCCTTTGCTCGATCAACCTGGCTGAATTGCTGTGTAGTGAGTGTGTTCTCTATCGCACTGCGGATGCGCCGATCGACTAGTTCGTTGCTACTGGCGATGCCCCATTGATTGTCTTCGTTCGCATCCCAGGCGAAAGTCCTCAGACCGGAAAAGTCGAATCCTTGCTCGAAATCCTGGCTGACCGGGATGCCGGAGCATGCAGAAATTATCAAAAAACTACAGATACTGGTGAGCCTGGCTAATGAACTCATGACTGCCTCGCACGTATGAGTAATAACTGTGAGTGTATAATGCGCTTAGCACCTTAGCATACGCCCGAAGATTACTAAATCCAGATAAATAACCTTAACAAACAAGAGTTAATACGACTAAAGTGTATTGCATCTCTCAACAATAGCCTTAGTATGTCTCGTTCAGTTCAGATGATCACACACAAGCCAATACCTTATATTCAGGATGGTAATAATGAAGAAAATTTATCAAGCAATAATGGTCTTTGTCAGTGCAATCGGAATGATTGCATGTGCGCAAGCAGAGGATAACAAACCCAACATTCTCGTTGTCTGGGGTGATGATATTGGCCAGTCCAATATCTCGTATTTCACCCACGGCATGATGGGTTATAAAACACCCAACATCGACCGTATTGCAGAAGAAGGCATGGCTTTCACCGATTACTACGGCGAACAAAGCTGCACCGCGGGACGCTCATCATTCATCATGGGGCAGAGTGTGTTCCGCACCGGCCTTTCTAAAGTCGGCCTGCCAGGCGCCGAGCTGGGCATGCGCGAGGAAGAGCCGACTATCGCCGGGCTGCTGAAAGCGCGCGGTTATGCGACCGGTCAGTTTGGCAAGAACCACCTCGGCGATAAGGATAAACACCTGCCGACCAACCATGGATTCGATGAATTTTTCGGCAACCTGTACCACCTGAATGCCGAGGAAGAACCGGAAAACGAAGACTATCCAGGTGACTTGAAAGTTGCCAGCGGTAAAACCTTCCGTGAACAGTTCGGTCCGCGCGGCGTGATCCATTCCTGGGCACAGCCTGATGGCACGCAAAAAATTGAAGACACCGGCCCGCTGACGAAAAAACGCATGGAAACAGTTGACGATGAAACCTCAGACCGCGCCATCGAATTCATCAGGGAACAGGAAAAAGCCGGCAAGCCCTGGTTTGTCTGGTGGAGCGGCACGCGCATGCACTTCCGCACCCATGTGAAGAAAGAACTGCGTGGCATTTCCGGACAGGACGAATACTCTGACGGCATGGTCGAGCACGACATGCATATCGGCAAGTTCCTCAAGCTACTGGACGAACTGGGCATCGCCGACAACACCATCGTGTTCTATTCAACTGACAACGGCCCGCACATGAATACCTGGCCGGACGCCGCGATGACACCGTTCCGCGGCGAGAAGAACACCAACTGGGAAGGCGGCTGGCGCGTACCCGCATTCGTGCGCTGGCCCGGCAAGATCAAGCCCGGCAGCTGGAATACCGAGATCGTGCATCACATGGACTGGCTGCCGACCTTTGTTGCGGCGGCGGGCGAACCCGAGATCAAGCAAAAGCTGAAACAGGGCGACGTGGAAGCCATCGGCCGTTCCTACAAGGTCCACCTCGATGGCTACAACATCCTGCCGATGCTGACCGGCGAGACCGAGAACAGCCCGCGCAAGGAAATCTTCTATTTCTCGGATGACGGTGACCTGACCGCACTGCGCTATGAAGACTGGAAGCTGATTTTCATGGAGCAGCGCGTCGAGGCCACTTTCCAGGCATGGATGGAACCTTTCGTCCCGTTAAGAATACCACTGATACTCAACCTGCGCCGCGACCCATACGAGCGTGCACCGATCACTTCCAATACCTATTACGACTGGCTGCTCGACCGCGCCTACCTGCTGGTACCAGCACAAACCTATGTGGGCAACTTCCTTGGAACATTCAAGGAATTCCCGCCCAGACAGAAAGCGGCCAGCTTCACACTCGATCAGGCAATGGAAGCGCTGACGCCAGGCGGCGGTTAATCCGAATCGCCCTGCCCGATGATTCGGGCAGGGCTTTATTTATTCACCCCGGACCTGCTGTTTGCCCTGGCCGCCAGGGCGCATCGGCCCTCCATCATAGAACACTCGTCAGGCGAAACAGGGCGTCACTGGTTCCATTTTTATAACCAGTAAATCCAGTTACTGCCCCAATACCTCATGTAAAGGCATGCCAATGGCACCGGACGGCGTTTTTATTTTGAGACAGGCTGCCAATGTAGGCGCAATATCATAGGGCGCGACCAGGCGGCTGACTTTTGCCGCAGACAGGCCGGCACCGGCAAAAATGACCGGAACGAAAGTGTCGTAGCGCCATATTGAGCCATGGGTCGAGGCCACCGTCAAACCATCGAAATCATTGATAAACACATTGGGTTCAAACACCAGGTAGATGTCACCGGAGCGCTTCGGATGGAAATTATGCAGAATTGAACGCGTCAGCAGGTTGTCGGGCAGTCTGTTTGTGCGCAGTGCCGTGCTGGATACCGCATAGGCGACACCGTCAAATTTCATTAACTCTGAGACAACGGCTCGCTCCACCGTGGCCTGGTCCAGCCCTTTCTCACGAATCTGCTGATAGTTAAGGTATACATACGGGTGAAAGTAGGCCTCGATCAGTTCCTCGCCAAGGCCGAATTGCTTTTTCAAAGCTTCGATGGCCGGGGTTTTATCCAGTGACTCGGTGTCAAAGTAGTGCGCATTGTCGATACCGAGTTCGTGCAGGTGCCCCGGAACTTCAGGTTGCCCGTGATCAGCGGAGAGCACGATCAGCGTGTTGTCCAGTCCGACCTTTTCATCAATATAGGCAAACAGGTCCGCCAGCGTACGGTCGAGGCGAACGAGATTGTCTTCTGTCTCCAGGCTGGATGCGCCAAAAACATGGCCGACATAATCGGTCGATGAAAAGCTGATAGACAGATAATCAGGCACTGCATCCTGACCAAGCTGCTCCTTGTCCAGCAGGGTCTTGGCAAAATCCAGCGTCAATTCATCACCCGCGGGACTCAATGTCAGTTTTGTAGTGAAGTACTTGTCATCCGCTTTACCGTATGCATGGGGAAAAACCTTGCCGAAACCGGCAAGGTCTGTTTCATACGCCCTGTCATCAGCATCCCCGAACATGTATTTTTCGGCAGGGTGCGTCAGATCCCAGCTCTTGCCGGAATAGGCCATGGCCGGCTTATGTGCATTCCACGCATTGACCCACCCGGGATATTCATCATAGTAATAACTGCTGGTGACGAATTCACCGTTGGCCTTGGAGAACCAGAAAGCCTTGCCTGCATGTCCGGCCATTGAAACCGCACCACGGTCCTTCACCGACACGGCAAAGATTTTAGATTTTCCAGCAAAGTGGATCGCCATTTCATCACTCAGGGTGGAGGTCAGAATGTTGTCCGGTGAACGGCCTTCCACCTTGGCGGCTTTTTGTGTCGGATCAATCTCGGACTTCCGGTCAACATCAGCGCCCGCGGTAAGCAGTCTGTATTTGGCATCCTCGATGTTGTAGGCAAGACGGTCCAGTTCCCGGTCAAACCAGACATTTGCGACCATGCCATGTGCAGCAGGCATGCTGCCGGTAGCCAGAGATACGTGGCCCACAATGGTCTCCGTGTTGGCATGCCGGTAGTGGGCATTGGTGTAATAAATACCCTGCTCCATCAGGTAACGGAAGCCGCCGTCGCCCAGCACATGGGCAAAGCGGCTCGGCAGATCGCCACGCAGGGCGTCGACGGTGATCTGCAGGATTAGTTTTGGTTGTTTATCAGCATGGACTGAAGCGCCCAGCACAGTCAGAGCAAATAAAAGAATCGCCCGGGTGAGTGTTAATCTGTATCGTATTTTGATCATGAGCAGATAATCCTTTTGATGTCAGTAACAGGTATACATTGAATATTGTTGTTTACTATCAGCTTCACTTCTGTTGATTATCTGGCCATGACCCATGCCCTGCAGAACGCTGTAGTTGTCGGTTTTTATATTATATACACATGGTGTAATCGATAACGCCGAGATGGGAATAAATGGTGGGCCTGGAAGGACTCGAACCTTCGACCTGCCGATTATGAGGCCCGGTTAGCGAGTTTTGAAGCCCGCTGAAATTGCGCTGTGTAGGCGATAGAGGAGAGTGCCTATACCAGTTTCCTTACCACTGATGCGTTCGAGGTGTGTTTTTACACGAGTATATATTGGTAATTCTGTTCAATTATTACAAGAATATTCCAACTCTTACCAGGTGCGTTGCATTAACTATGTTGACGTATAGTTATTCTGATTGAAAGAGTACTATACGATTTTCATGGGGGGCAGTTAACGGCCAATAAGAGATCTTCATACAAACATACAAACAAAACAGTTGATTACAATCGAAGCAATCGTAAACGGTTTATTTGTGGCAGTCGCGGCAACTGTCGTCCGGTCCCGCAGGGAGATTCTGCTGGCGTCGATCCTTGTGGCAGTTGGTGCAGAGACCATGGAATGCCTGCTGAGCGTAGGGTACCTGTGATTCGGTTTTTTCCGCTCCTGCCTGCGCGGGATCGGCCTTCGTGATCCCGGCAATGCTGTAATACCTGGCCTCGTGGCAGCTGTAGCAGCTTCGGATCGGCTCACCGTCAGATTCGAGTGTATGGTGACAGGTAACGCACTGCACTGCTTCGAGCTCACTGTGACGCTGGTGGCTGAATGTTACCAGACCAAACTTGGGCGTCAGCATGATCATCGCCTTATCGGGCGGAATGGCGTCCGTCGCGGTTGCGAACCCCGGTACAAATGCCAACAGCAAGAGCACGATCCAGTGCAGCCGGATAAGCATATTCCTGGAGCTAGAAATAGTAACGAACACGCAATTCCACCTTGTAGTCGTTGGGTTTTTCGCCCCACTCGGTGAGTTCGTCGCCAACGGGCACGTTCAGCCGAAGTCGCAGTGCCAGCTTGTTGATGCCTACATAGTTCAGCTCTGGCGCAACGGAGTAACTGTTATCCACCAGATTGTATAGCACCTGGAAACCCGGCGTGAAATACAGGATGTTGTAGGGTTCTCTCCACCAGGCACGCAGGTGGAAGTAATAGCGCATCGGGTTGGGTTTTGTGTACGGACCCCTGTCGAGGTCTTCGTCGAGCGGCAGTCCGGCAAGCAGATCCGGGTCATCTGCATCCCAGGCCTGGTGAACGCATTCGTAGAAACGCCGCTGGTCTTCTTCACTGTTTCCGGCGCCGTTGTAATAAAATTCCGCAATCCAGGTGGCATCATGCTCGGTGCGGTAGCGCAATCCGAGCAGAGAGCTGATTTCGTCCTCGGGCGCCCCGCGTTCGGAACCGCAATCCGGGGTTATGTGAATCGGCGTAACGTCGGTGATGTAGGCGAATTCCCCGTGGACTGCGAAATTGGTGGTGATGTTGCTCGCGAAATCCATGCCGTAGCGCGCCGTCTTGCTGCCCTCAGTCAGGAACATGAAATCGATATCAGTGTTGTGGTACAGCATATAGAGCTTGGCCGCAAAGTTGGTGAAGCCTTCTTTTCCGAAGTCTTCGTTGATGCCGTGTTCGGTCGGCAGTATCAGGGGCGTGAAGGCCACGGTCCGTAGCGAGCCATCGAAAGTCTTGATCCCGTCAAACCCGGCTGTCCAGAAGCCTTCGCGCGCAAGATCGGGATTGCCGGCGTCCTTGGCCCGTTCGACGAAGGCGACGGGATTCCAGGCGTAGCCGGTGCCCCAGCGATACGCCTTCTTGCCGATATCGAAGCTGAAGCTCGGGTCTTCCTGCAGTGTCAGCAGGCCCTCATACAGCAGGGTTTCACCGGCTGTGTCAGTGTAGTCCCAGGTCTTCTCACTATGTGTGCGAAAAGACAGTGTCACGGCATCATGCTGGTAGCGACCATCGAGCTCGAGCACGGCCGGCAGTCGTGCAATGCTGTCGCGTGGTTCTTCGTCGAAAAACTCCAGCTGGTACAGCGCGCCTTCCTGGTTGGTCTCGGCGTAACTCGGCTCGACCTCGACATAACCGCGCAGCTTGAAGGGCTTGGGTTCAAACTTTTCAACATCGAAGCTGAACTCTTCCGCGCACAGACCGCTCGTCGTCACCATGACGCAGGCGGCAATCATGATGCCTCTTTGCCACCAGTGGACGGCCTGTGTCGCATGTCTCATCGCCCGCCTCCACTTTCGATGCCGACTCGACCTGTGGTCACCGGCAATCGGATCACCTCAGCTCCTTCACCCTCGGCATGTAGTTCAGCGTGAACACCTCATCCGGGAATTCGCGGGGCTGTACATTCGCGAACAGCATAACTGCCTTGTAGCCCTTGTACAGGGGGCTGTCGGTCTCGAGCACGGCGGGTCGCCGGATCCCGTTGCCGAAGTCCTTGATGTCGCGGTATTGCAGCCGCTTGATCAGGAGGCCACTGACCGCAAAGGCCTCGATCGTCAGTGGTAGCAAAGCACCCTTGTCAACGACCATGGACAGGCGATCATAGGCCACGGTATCCGTCTTGGCCTTGAGCGACAGCAAGTAGGTATCACCCTGATCCTCGATCGTATCGACATCGTACTCTGTGCTGAACTCAAGTCGCATCAGGTCAGCATTATTGAATATTCCGCCGACGACCGACTGCAGGCTGGTGATTCGAAGCGGTTTGCCGACGTCGGGGATGAACAACCACATGTTGTCTCCGCGTCTGAGGGTCGTGCGTCCAGCATCGGTGGTCGGCTCCAGAAACAACGCGACCATGCTGTCGCGCCCCTTCTTGGCCGTGTACAGCACAAACTCCTTCCGCTTCCCATCCGGTTCCACGTTGATCAGCTTGCGGTACATCTCGTAAGACTCGGGTGCCAGGTTCCGGTCCACCTGTTCCAGTATCGCCTGACCATCGAGTGCCGGAACATTGGTCGCGGCGCTCAGCAGGATTCCAGCGCATAGTAAGACAGGTGTGATCTTCATTCGCTCTTCAGTTCCGTAACGACGTCGTTAACAGTACCATTGCGGCGGATAAAGCGCACATTACGTGCGTTCAGCGCATCCTCCATCTTGGGCCCGACCATGCCACCGACCAGCGCGGTAGCACCCTTGTCGGCGAGCGTTGTAGCGACCGCCGGGCCGATCCCGTACTCAAGATCGAGATGGGGATTGGGAAGCACTTCAATGAGCTTGCCGTTGATGTCGTACAGGTGGAAGTACGGCGAAATGCCCGAGAGCTTGCTGATCGTCGCTGTCAGCTCGGTGCCCTCGGCCGCTATCGCGAAGGTATCGGGTTGGTAGTCGCCGGTGTCCTCGGCCGCAAAGGCTGAATTCAGTAACAGCGCGAATAATGCAGCAATGGTAGATAGTCTGATCATAATGGTCCTCCGAATGTCATAGTCGCCAGCATCCAATGGTTTCACTTCCAGAGGCTCATACATGCCTCAATGCATTGATCGGATTCATCCGCGATGCTTTCCAGGCGGGCTGCAAACTTGCCAGTACCGCGACAAGAATCGTCAGCAGGCCGGTGATGACGACATCGGCAGCGGCTATCGTCGGCACCAGTACCAGATTATCCTGACGCCCGAATGCAAAGGTAAACGTCACCTGGTTGGCCACAGCAATTGCAACAAGGCTGATCACCGTGCCGATCACCGTGCCAAAGAGGCCGAGCAGAAAACCTTCGCTGACGAACAGCGCCAGGATCGTCGACGGTTTGGTGCCGATCGCGGAGATGGTGCCGATCTCGCGGATGCGTTCGTAAACGGCCATGATCAGCACATTCATCACGCTGATCAACACGACCGAAATCAGGATGATGCGAATAAACAGAGTCATCAGATCGATCATGGCCGCAATCTTGGAAAAGGGTACGAATTTCTCCCAGGGGTGGACATGAAAAATGGTCAGGCCACGGCGGTTTTTCAGACTGTCTACGGCTGCTTCGATGTTCGCAAGTGCGATTTCCTGAGTGGCACGGTCGCGCAGGCGAATCGCGATCTCACTGACCTCTGAGGGCTGCCCCCAGCCCTTGTCGCTGAACAGCTTGCGTGTTTCGGGCAGAAACTCGTCGGAATCAACCAGCGGTTTGGGCGGCGTGTTTTCCGACGCACCCCGCTTCAGCTTCAGGCTTTGCACGGGCTCTTCGACCGGTGGCTCAGCATATCCGAGATCCGCGAGCACCTGCTGCTCGACCGCCTGTTCCGGGACTCGAAGCAGATCGCGGGCGTCGTCGATATGGATGTAGCCGTCGCGGCCGCCCGGGCCCGAGATGCTTTCAAGAATACCCTGAACGACGAAGGTTTTGCCATTGACCGAGCCGTCCTTGTTGGTTGCGACCAGCACGACAGTGTCACCGACCTTGATTTTCATGCCGTTGGCAATGAGTTCGGGGACCTGGATTTTACCTTTTTCGACCAGGGGCGAAGCCTGTCCTCCCTCTAGAACGCGTTGCGTAACCAGCGGCACGGTGGCGGCCTCGCGATCGGGATAGACGCCGTTGAGCCTTATGCTGGTGGTGCTGGCGAAATTGCTGAACATGGCCATCAGCTTGACGCGCGGCGACCACGCTTCGATCGCGTCGTTCTGATCAAGACTCTGGTAAAGCTTGACCAGCATCCGCGGACGCATGTTGCGGTCCACGGGCAGACTTTCCATCGCGCCGACATAGCCGCGGCGGTGAACCTGGATATGCCCCACCATCGAGTCGGTGAATTGCGCGACCATCATGGATTTAAACGAACCTGCGATTGCAATAAACATCAGTACGGCTGCCAGCCCGACCGTGATCAGAAGTGCCGTCAGTATCGTCCTGCGCTTGTAACGCAGCAGATTGCGAGCCGCGATCTTGAGAATATCATTCATGGCTTTCCACCTCCTCGCGCATCTGGCGCTGCAAATTACCGTCCTCGAGGACAAAGGTCACTTCGGCCTCGGCCATGATCTTAGGGTCGTGGGTCGAGAACACGAAGGTGGTGCCAAATTCATCCCGTAATTGCCGCATCAGTTCGATGATGCGCAGAGCCGTTTCACGATCGAGGTTTGCCGTCGGTTCGTCGGCGAGCACCAGTTCGGGATTCGTTACCAGGGCACGGGCCACGGCGACGCGCTGCTTCTGGCCACCAGACAACTGATCAGGGCGCTTGTCGGCCTGATCGGCTATACCGGCCGCGGCCAGCAGGCTCTGGACCCGTTCGTGACGTCGCTGTGGCGTCCATTTCTGGACCAGGCGTAGTGGATATTCAACATTCTCATACGCCGTCAGTACCGGAATCAGATTGAAGTCCTGAAACACGAAGCCGATATGTTCACCGCGGAATTCTGCCGCCGCATGGTGGCCCATGGTCGATACGTCTGTCCCGCTGACGGTCAGGCGGCCCGTGGTCGGCGGATCGAGACAGCCGATCATGTTCAACAGTGTACTCTTGCCGCTACCGGAGGGGCCGACGAAACAAACAAACGAGGCCGGCTCGATCATGAAGTCGACGCCACGAATCGCGTGAACCGCCACATCGCCGGTAACATAATCCTTGACCAGGTTTTCTGCAGTCACCAAGCTCATAGCTCTGTCCTGTGCTGGCGCGTGTTGACCTTGCTTGCAGCCGTAGTTGTTCGAACGTCACGTTTACGGTCCAGCGTTCTCATCAGCGGCTATTTCTTCAGCTTCAGCGGGTGCGATTGCTTGAGCACGCCGGGATCGGGTTCTTCATCGTGGAGATAACCCGGTGGTGGATAAATGGTCTCACAGGTCTCTTCGTTGACTTCGGCCATTTCACGCTGCAGCATGCAGACGTCGTAATCACCCG
Organism: uncultured Gammaproteobacteria bacterium; assembly: GCA_937998645.1. Lineage (GTDB taxonomy): Bacteria > Pseudomonadota > Gammaproteobacteria > SZUA-229 > SZUA-229 > JABDQW01. Next base: position 10,795 of record CALLCZ010000186.1, on the reverse strand, counting down.
GGCCGCCGTCCACCTTGCCGAATCCGGGCCCTTCCCACAGTATGTCAAAATCACCCTGACCGCCGTACAACTCGTCGGGATCCGGAGCGCCGAATAACCAGTCGTCACCCGGGCCGCCATGAATGATGTCGGCGCCCCGTGCACCGAACAGGGAGTCATTGCCGGGACCGCCGCAGATGATGTCGTCTCCCGCATCGCCATGAACCGCATCGTTACCCTCTCCGGCTACGATGACATCCGGATTGTCGCTGCCCAGTATCAGATCATGGCCTGCTGTACCCACACAAGTGGCCTTCTTGCCGTGACAGGTAGGCACCTCACCAAGATCAGGCGGCAGGTAGGGACACTTGATCACAGTATGTGCGGCTTCGTAATCGGGGAACTTCACTTTGTCGACTTCAGGGCCCGCGGCGATTGCGCAAAATGCAGTACAGACACCACACACAGCAACGGACAAAATTCGCATATGGAAGGTTTGGTATGATGATGAAGTGTGCATTTTTAATCTCCCTATTTTTTGTGAGTATACTCCCACGTTTTAAACGACATCAACAAAGAGTCCTGACCCAGATCAAATAGAGCAAACTTAATGGATTTCTTATAAGCCCCGATTCACTACTGTGACGTGTCCGGTTTTCTTGGCGGCAAGGCTACAACTGGTTTCCGCCTGTCGGACAAGTCAGGATCGACATGGCCCTGCCCTTACTAAGCAACAGGCCTTACTCGGTCACTGAAGTATCTATTCAAATCGGCTACGCAGATGTTGCACACTTAACCGTGCCTTTAAAAGAATTAGCGGTATGTCGCCAAATTCATACAGGAAAATCTGCGAACGACAACTAGATTGAAAGTCTGTTTTGAGTTGATGGCTGTCTGTTAGCGGCAACGAATATTAGAGTTTATTAACTGACCGCTTCGGGTTGCGGTTTCAACCGGTCGATGCAACACATTGGTTGAATAGTTTCACTACTTTACAAAACCTACACGACTTTCGTTACGAGGGTGGAGCCCCCATAAACAGTGGGTCTCAGATTCCACTGGTAAATGATAAAAAGGAATATGGCCCAAGCCAGTTAGCTAGGACCACCTGACTCAACTGGTACAGATTGACCAATCACAGCTGAACCCCGCGTAATACGTGGCTTCTCGCTATCGCATGGGAAGTTATTAATCTAGAGTCGGCAGCGCCGAGAAGGGGAATAAATGGTGGGCCTGGAAGGATTACAGCCTACATCCCTGTAGGCTGCCAAAGGCTCGCTTCGCTCATGAAAAATCGTTCCATACGATTTTTTCGAACCCTCGACCAATGGATTATGAGTCGCTGTCCGCAAAACTTCATCAACGAAGCCACCTACCAGCCCCAACCCACCCCAACCCACTCTACAGCGCTGAATTCGGGTAGAATCCCACTTTTCAATCACTAACAACGAAGTAAGCACGATGTCAGACCAGTTTCAGGCCGCACAGAGCCACATCCCCGGCGGGGTCAATTCACCGGTACGCGCGTTCAAGGGCGTTGGTGGTGATCCGGTATTTATCCAGAAAGCCTCCGGACCTTATATCTATGACATCGAGGGCAAGGAATACATCGATTATGTTGGCTCCTGGGGGCCGATGATCCTGGGCCATGCGCACCCCGAGGTGATCTCCGCAGTCAAGACGGCTGCCGACAACGGCCTCAGCTTCGGCGCCCCCACCGAAATCGAGACCCTGATGGCGGACAAGGTGTGCGAACTGGTACCTTCGATGGACATGGTACGCATGGTCAGCTCCGGTACCGAAGCCACGATGAGCGCGATCCGCCTGGCGCGCGGCTTCACCGGTCGCGACAAGATCATCAAGTTCGAAGGCTGCTATCACGGCCATGCGGACTCGCTGCTGGTGAAAGCCGGCTCCGGTGCTTTGACTCTGGGCACACCGAGTTCGCCCGGCGTGCCCGCATCGCTGGCCGAGCACACCATCACCCTGCCCTATAACGATCTCGATACATTCAGTACATCGGTTAATGAAATCGGCGATGAAGTTGCCTGCGTCATTATCGAACCGGTTGCCGGCAACATGAACTGCATACCACCGGTGGATGGTTTTCTCGATGGTATTCGCGAGCTGTGCACGCAGCACGGTATTGTACTGCTGTTCGATGAAGTCATGACCGGCTTCCGCGTTGCTCTCGGTGGCGCGCAGGCACACTACGGCATCAGGCCTGACCTGACGACACTGGGCAAGGTCATTGGCGGCGGCATGCCAGTCGGCGCCTTTGGCGGCAAACGCGAGATCATGGAGCATATTGCACCATTAGGGCCTGTCTACCAGGCTGGCACGCTTTCTGGCAATCCCATCGCGATGACGGCCGGATTGAGAACACTGGAGCTGATTTCAGCACCCGGTTTCTATGATGTTCTGACTGAAAAAGTCGAATACCTGACCAACGGAATCCATGCTGCAGCCCAGGCAGCCGGTGTTGATATGACCGTCAACCGTGTTGGTGGCATGTTCGGCCTGTTCTTCAGCGATCAGCAGGTCACCAGTTTTGAACAGGCAACGCGTTGCAATATCGAACAGTTCAAGCAATTCTTCCATGGCATGCTGGATGAAGGTGTTTACATGGCGCCTTCTGCTTATGAAGCCGGTTTTGTCTCGAGTGCGCACATGAGTGAAGAGCTGGATCGCACCATCGAAGCCGCCAAGCTTGTGCTGAAGAACATCGGGTAATTAGCCCGTATTTCTCACCAGGCCACTGTATAAACTGAGTAACCGCATGAATATAAAACCCGAAGCTCGATTTCAATCAAATACAGTTTGTATGACGGAACGCTATTTCGTTCCATGCACTTCTGTAGCGCCTCTGCACACTCGTGTTGATGAAACACATCCCTGTGTTTCACCCTTCGGGTGCACAGGCATCCTAATTCGCTCCCGGCGAATTAGTCCATCAAACCATAGCTATGGCTATGCTTTTCAGTCCAGACGCACACTCAGAAACACTACAGATGCAGCTGAATCCGAAATCCCGGTGAGAAATGCGGGCTAGTATTTTGAATACAGACCAACGACAACTGATTTCAATCGTAGTACCTGCATTCAATGAAGAGGCAGTGCTGCCACATTTTCACCAGAAAATTTCCGGGGTTTTATCTGAACAGCCTTTTGATTTTGAAATTGTTTATATCAATGACGGCAGCTCGGATAACACGCTGAGCATCATCAAGGAACTCAGACAGTCAGACAAGCAGGTAACACTGATTGATTTGAGCCGTAACTTCGGCAAGGAAATCGCACTGACCGCAGGCTTGCAGAAAGCTGCGGGGGATGCCGTTGTTGTTATTGACGCGGACCTGCAAGACCCGCCAGAGCTGATACCCGAACTGATCAAGGAATGGCAGAACGGTTATGATGTCGTGTATGCACAACGCTCTCATCGCAAAGGCGAATCTTTGCTAAAGAGAACAACAGCTCATTTCTTTTACCGCATCATTCAACGCATCAGTAAAATAACCATCCCGGAAGACACCGGTGATTTTCGCATCCTCAGCCGTCGCGCAGTCAATGCGTTGAATACTTTCAACGAACAACACCGATTCATGAAGGGACTGTTCGCATGGATCGGTTACAGGCAAAAGGCTGTGCAGTACCAGCGCGACCCCAGGCATTCAGGCGAAACAAAGTGGAATTACTGGAAATTATGGAACTTCGCCATTGATGGAATTACTTCGTTTACTATTGCGCCATTAAAAATATCAACATACCTTGGACTGCTAACAGCCGCCGGCGCATTCGGCTATGGTATTTACATGGTTATTGAAACCCTGATTTATGGCAATCCGGTTCCCGGCTATCCGTCATTGATTGTAATCATATTAATACTTGGTGGCGTGCAACTGGTCGCGATTGGCATTCTTGGCGAATACCTTGGAAGAATATTCAATGAAACCAAGGGGCGTCCGTTGTACTTTGTTAATGAATACCTGCCAAGCTCCAGTGCCAGCTCAAGGCAACCCGCCAGCCATCACTCAATCGAAAAATAGCAATATAATTTACTGTCGGTCAACATGGGTAAAAACAAAGGCACAATTGCTCAATTTCTAATGTTTGCCGGCATTGGCGCCATTGGAACAATTGGTCACTACACCACTTTAATCGTACTTGTACAATTCTGGAGGGTTGACCCGGTAGTTGCATCCAGCTTTGGCTTTATTGTTGGCGCAGTCATTAATTACATACTCAACTATCAATTTACCTTTCAAAGTGACAAACGCCATTCAGAAGCGATTACAAAATTTTTTATTGTTGCCGGCATCGGCGCGGGCATTAATGGCCTCATCATGTATATCGGCGTTGAAAATACGAATATCAATTATATGCTGGTACAAATATTTGCTACCGGTATCGTGCTTTTGTGGAATTTCATCGTTAACAAACTATGGACATTCGCACATCATGAAGCCTGATTAAAAAAACTCTGATTAATTCAGGGTTTCAGCAACGCATGAATGCGTTGCCATTTTCAGTGGTTTATCAACCACTGAAAATGAAGAATAAGATAAAATCGCACTAATCTTTTTCGTGCTCTGATAATTCATGCGCGGATTATTCAGTGCTTCCTTAAATAACAAGACAAACAACATCCCCAACAAACAGACCATGCTGCAAGACATCATTGAAAAAATAAAAGCAGGATCTCAACGCGATCACAATATCCTGTTACTGATGATAATTGCTACTGGCTTTGCACTACGTTTTTATAGCCTCTATGCCGGTGAAGGCTATCGTGAATTTGCAGTAGGCGATGAACTGCACGCCTACGGCGTAGCACTTGGCCTGCTCACAGGCGCAGAAACTTCCTGGCATATCGGGCAGCCTACCTTTTCAGGCGGACATGCACCGGGGCCCTTATGGACCTTGTTCTGGCTTGCCACATACAAGCTGGGCGGCAACTCCATTGATGGCGCCATGTTTATCATGCTCCTGCTCAATACATTTGTTATATACCTTGTATACAAACTGGCAACCCTGTTTGTCGGTCGCGATTACGCACTGCTGACTGCCTTGCTCTATGCCACGGGACCATGGCCAGTCTATTATTCAACCGGCGTGTGGAACCCGGTGCCGATGGCGTTCTTCGGTGCCATTCTGTTCCTGTCGTTATGGGACATTACTCAACGTGACAACTCAAGAGCAATATTTATTGTCTGCCTGATAGCTGCGATTATTCCGCAGTTTCACATGATCAGTGTATTTTATTATCCGGCCATACTGCTGATACTGTATCTCAGTCCGGCAAAGCTGAATAAAAAATGGTTTATGGCTGGCATCATTGCCGGTATTTCTGTTTACCTTCCCTACTTTATCGGCGAAATGAATAACGACTGGGAAAACACACGTGCAATCTTTGGTGAAAGCATGCCTATGTCATTTGGCGTTGCCAAGATCATCAGCACCCCGATCGGGGTTCTATCCAACCAGATAGGGCGCTGGACAGATTATGGCTTCTCAGGGTACAGGGAATTCGGTGACGGCTATTTCGGCTCTTATATAATCTTGCTGGCTATTAATGTTTTCTCCCTGCTGATCAGCCTGATAATTATTGGCAGCTTTTTACGCAGACTATTTCGCTCGTTACAGGGCAACTGGCTTTCTCCGAAATCAGCCTTCGTGAATCACCCGGACATGATGTTCCTGGGTATTTTGCTCATTCTGCCTTCCCTGCTGTTTCTGTTAACCGGCCATAATTATGGCAGCCGCTATTCAATCATCGCCTTCCCCCTGCTTTTTATACTGCCAGCGGCATATCTGAAATACCTGCGCACGAAAAAATACACTGCATTTTTCAGATCTGCGATATCACTGATGGTCGTCATCAATATTTATCTGATCATTTCCTTTAATCATCACCAGGGTGACCTGATAGAAAATGGCAGCGTCTTCGTGCCAAGCTTCAGAAAAATGGAGGCGGCCAGGCAGGAAATCAGGAAACATACAGACCCGCAACTGCTGATCAAACTCGACCCATCCGAGTACATTGATGACCAACCGGAATACATGCTGCTTGGCGGATCATTCCTGTCAACTTACATGTCAATTACCGAATCTTTCGTCAATCACACTGAGCAACCAGCCCGCTCTGTCACCTATTTCATAGAACCGGCAACAGATCCGAAAACTGCTAATGAAACCATTATTTATCAGTCAAACGGCCTTGCTGTTGTAGATCGAGAGAAGATATGAACTGTTTTATATATCGATGTTCACGAAAGGATGACCTTTATATATACCTTGCCGAAAAAGATGATTTCACCAAGGTGCCCGGCGAGATCATGAGCAGCCTGGGTATCACCGAATTATCCATGGAACTGGAAATCACGCCCGACAGCAAACTTGCCAGGGAAGATGCGTCCACGGTAGTGAGAAACCTTGAAGAAAAAGGTTTCCACCTGCAACTGCCCAGAAATACTTCTGTTGAGTCCATCATGTCAAACATTGCCAGAGGCAAGGCCTGATAAAAACCCCTCATTTTACGGGCTATTAGTGATATCCACTCTCAGTTATAATCATTGAGTCTGCGTTTATATCTGCAACATAGGCAGGCATGTTTTCCAGCAACGAATTCGTTGCCAGAAACAATACATCTATCCATACAAATGTTAATAAAAAATCAGAGGTAAAAAATGCTTACATCTCGTCAATTTATCAAGATATTCATTATCAGCCTTATCTTTTCCGGTATCGCGACTCTGGCCAGCTTCCACATACAGAGCGGCCAGGCTTCAAGCATCATGCAAAGCGCATCCATGCTGTTTTCCATGGATAAACTGCCGCTGTGGCTGACGTCGTTTATCAGCATCCTTGCTGCCTGTGTGCTGGCGGTCAATCTCAGTGGTAGCAGCGATGCCAGCGCAAGTGTTGGTGCCGGACAGGAAGTCGGAACGGTCAAATGGTTCAATGCGGCCAAGGGCTTCGGTTTTATCACCCGTGAAAACGGTGACGATATTTTCGTACACTTCCGCTCGATCCAGGGCAAGGGTCATCGTTCCCTGGGAGAAGGCCAGCGCGTTGTTTTCTCGCTAGCCGAGGGTGACAAGGGCCTGCAGGCTGTGGATGTCAGCAGCGCCTGAGCAGCTTCAACAAGCTGAAACAAAAACGGCCCCGTCTGGGGCCGTTTTTTTGTGTTTTTTTCACCGCAAAGGCGCAAAGTAGAATTAATTATTAACCGCAGAGGCGCGGAGACGCAGAGAAAAGAATAGTTTAGTTGTTGGCGTTGTTCAGAAGGTATTCGAGTTACGAATCATTAAAACGCCCTACAAACACATAATCATCGGTTATTCTCTGCGTCTCTGCGCCTCTGCGGTAAAAACATAAGTAGTCTTTGCGCCCTTTGCGGTGATATTAGATATTCCTGAGACAAGGGCCCTGTCAGCGGAAATACTGACAAGGCCCTGTAATTACCAATCACCTGGTCCGTTGATTGTTTATCTATTAGAAACCACTACTGCTGACTCTGTGGCATCCACTCTGGCCGCAGTTCTTGTTCTGCTCGATGGTACCACTCCTGCCGCCAATGTGATCGCCTTCACTCTCGAAATCACCTGCATGACAGCCGGCACAGAATGGCGCGTATCGTAATTGATTAGGATAATTGTCACTATTAATACCACCGCCTATCGATCCTTTGTGACAGCCCGTACAGCCAGGATTCACCCTGTGATCACCCGGGTAGTTCCCTTGAGAGCTATGACGGAAGATGTCCGGTGCCCAGCCGTTTGTTGTATGACACACATCACACTGTTCATTCGTGTTTATATGACCATTTGGCTTGGATGTCGCACCATTGCCTGGACTGTGACAGCTATCGCAATTATTTGCAGTGCTGGCATCATGGAACCAGGTGCCACCGACGAAGGTTGCGGTGGTATGACAGAAATGGCAATCCAGCCCGGTCGATATGTGATCATTACTCATACCGGTCGCCGTAACCCCGTGGCAGGACGAACAGTTGTCCACGATGCCGGTATGGTCAAACACCGCGCCGATGAAGGTAGTGGTGTTATGACAGACACCGCAATCCTGATTGGTTAATACATGGCTGCCCGATTTACCTATGGCAAATACATTGTTATGACAGGAGCTGCAGTTATCCACGATCCCTGCATGATCAAAGGTCCCGGGTATAAAGCCCGTGGTCAGGTGACACACATGGCAGTCATCGCTGGTTGGCACATGATCAGGCGGAGGCGTTTTGCCTCTGGCGGTTGAACCGTCGTGACATGAAGCACAGTTATTCACGATACCGGTATGATCAAACCTGGCGCCGGCAAAGGCCGTCGTGTTATGGCACAGGGAGCAATCCTGTGTCGTGGGAAGATGACTCCCTGGTTTGACAGTTCCGACTGCCGCATTACCATCGTGGCACGATGCACAGTTATCAACGATACCGGCGTGACTGAAAACGGCTGTTGTGAAGGTACCGGGTACGTGACAGACACTGCAATCCTGAGTCGTCGGAACGTGGCCGATATTCTTCATCGGGCCTACCGGCGTATCTGTAGGATTATCACCGTGGCATGACGAGCAGTTATTCACGATGCCGGTGTGATCAAAGGTGCCATCGGTGAAATTGTTGCCAATTGCATGGCACGATCCACAGTCAGCAGTCGTGGCAGGATGAGTTGGCGATTTCCCCAGGGCCCCGGCCGCAACATGATTACCGCTGCCATCATGGCACGACTCACAGTTGCCGGTGATACCCGTGTGATTGAAGATTGATGGTATAAAGGAATTGTTTGTATGACAGGTGTCACAATCCTGGGCCGTTGGTAAATGGCTTACCTTCTTCACAGCATTAGGATTGTCGGGAATAAATCGAGTGGTATGACAACCTTCGCAGCCACCGACAATACCGGGGTGAACATTACTCAAGAATGTTGATGTGGCAAACCCGCCCGTCGTAGTAACGCTATGACAATCAGCGCACACGTTCACCGCCGGGATATGATCAGGAATCTTGCCTATCGCTCCGACGGCAACATAATTGCGGTTGCCGTTATGGCAGGATTCACAATCGCTGTTGATACCCGTGTGACTGAAGTTCAGCGTGTCCCTGAACGGCGCTGCACTGCTGCCAATCGTCGTGGTCACGTGACAGAAAGAACAGTCCTGGTTCGTCGGCAGATGATTTATTACCTTGCCGGTACTGATAACACCGTCATGACACTGCGAACAGTTACTGTTTATGCCGATATGGTTAAACGTCGCATCGGCAAAATTCGTTGTGTTATGGCAATCGGCGCAATCCTGACTATCGGGGCTTGTCGGTATGTGGTTCGGCAGCTTACCTACACTGATCACGTTGTTGTGGCACGAAGTGCAGCCATTAATGACACCGGCATGATCATAGGTGCCCGTGCTGAAGGTGCCCGGGGTATGGCAATCGCCGCAATCCTGGTCGTTTACAGTGCCCGGGTTATCGGGACTGGTCGGCATATGATTGGGCGACTTGCCGCTGGCCGTAACGCCGTGGCAGGACTGGCAATTGTCTACCAAGCCCGTATGATCGACGCCAAATGCAGGAGTGAAACTTTCGGTGTTATGGCACGATCCACAATCGGCGCTGGTGACCGGGTGGGCAGGCACCGCTGATGACTTGGCGGGCGCGTTAATACTGGTGCTGTCGTTGTGGCATGATTCACACGGTTGCACCGCAGGATCGACCAGGCTGTGGTTGAAAATGCCACCGGGCATTTTGAAACTGATGATGCTGTGGCATGAATCGCAATCGACGTTCGTTAGCGGATGGCCGACCGATTGTCCCAGCGCAGATCCAGTCCCATCAGCAACATGACAGGAATCACACGTTATACCCGGACCCACAACATCAGGGCCGGTGTGATCAGGATATGGCGTGGTGAAGGTCACTATTGTATGGCAGTAAATGCATTCAGAGCTGGTGACAGGGTGTTTGCCGGGCGGAATGTCATCTTCAGTTGGCGTCATGCCAGTCGCCAGCGTACCGTTATGACAGCCGCTGCATGCCCTGCCAATATTCGAATGATCAAAGCTGCCATCCGGATTTAGCTCCAGGAATGTAATGGTATTGTGGCAGCTGTCGCATTCGGCTTCCGTTGGCTGATGAAACTCGGATTTACCGATTGCAGTAATGCCATCGTGGCACTGGCTGCAATTTCCAGTAACTTCCTGATGGTCGGCAAACGGAATAATGTTGAATCCCTGTGGCGTATGACAGGCCTGGCACATGTTACTGGTGGCAATGTGATTCGGTGGCTTACCTGGAATAGAACTGAAGTCATCGTTATGGCAATTCACACAATTCGACGACATGCCTTCATGATGAGTACGGCCGGTGGGGTTTCTGCTATTGTTGACGATGACAGAGGTCACGGCGCGCTGACTGGTAACGCCGTCAGCACTCACCACCAGTTGCAGCATATAGACACCACTCACATCGGCGACGAAACTGGGCGTCGCTGTTGCGGCGCCCTGCAGCGTGGCACGACTGCCAGCCGGCTTATAGGAGAAGGACCAGTTATAGCTCAGAGAACCCCTTGATTTGGCATACGACTTGGTGTCATCCAGCACAACCACATCACCCACTCTGGCGGCAATGATGGGGCCGGGAACGGCTGCTATCTCAACATAACTCCCAGCTACAACTGTTGATGTTCCGGCCTGGTCTCCGGATCCGCCGCCTGAGCACCCCGATACAATGACAGCAAGCAAGCATGCATATAAGTAAACAGCCAGTATTCTGTAGATTTTCTGAGCAACCATAAGTGTACAACCA
>CALLCZ010000185.1 GCA_937998645.1 uncultured Gammaproteobacteria bacterium | reverse complement strand
TTGTCCTGCTGCAGGCTGATGACGATGGTTTCTTCCAGTGGTATTTCGTTTGCCTGAATGTGCGGCATCAACTGCTCGGCAACCTGCAGAATGGTCAGCATACCCTGGCGGTTAGCATCTTTTTCATCCAGGCGGCTGATTTCATTAATCAGGCTGTTGATGTAATTCTGAAAGGCATCAACCTGCTGTGCGCTGTTCATCGCTCTGAATTCGGCAGTGAAGTCCAGTTGCAGTTCGTGGCCGCCCATGTCGTTTTGCAGGGTGCCGATATTGAAAGGTCCGTTAATTTCCATAGCTAGCCCGTATATTGCATGAAGGATTTGGAATTTATGGGCAATATTTTGTCAGGAACAAAATATCGCGTTAGCCCCGAAGGGGAAAGTCTCATGGATGAGACGAACAACCTGGCAAAGCAGGTTGGACGATCGCCCGCGGATTCATAGCCATAGCTATGGATCAAGGGGGATCGTTCAAGATGCAACGCCAGATTGTTCATAAAACCACACGGACAATCTGTAACAGGTTGAAACACATTTAATTGACTGTAACTTATTGAAATAACAGTCGCTATCGATCATTCTTCGTCCGCCTTCGTGTAATATGCGGGCCAGTTTACTGGCGTGATTTCTTGATGCGTTCGTAGGCTTCCTTGATCTGCTGGGTTTTCTCGTTCGCCAGTTTGATCATTTCTTCAGGCAGCCCTTTGGAAACAAGTTTATCAGGATGGTGCTGGTTCATTAAGCGGCGGTAGGCCTTCTTTACATCAGCATCCGAGGCGTCTTTTGACACGCCCAGTATCTCGTAAGCCTCTTTGATCGCGGCTTTTTCTGTTTTTGGCGAGGCAACGCCGCCGGCAAGATGAAACAGGTGATCGAGTTGCTGCCGGGAAATGCCCAGCTCATCGGCAATTTTGTACAGAATCGCCTTTTCGGCCGGGTGCAGTTTCTGGTCAGAAAAGGCTGTGCTGATCTGTATCTCGAGAAACATCTGGATGAGGCTGATACGCCGGTGGCATTCCTTGCGGAACTGCACCAGTACATCGTGCAATGGAAAGTTGTCAGCCTTGCCTTCATCGAACAGTCTTATTGCGGCCTTGCGCTGTTGTGCGTTGAGCTGCATGCGCGTCATGATCGCTTCGGCGTTGGCGATTTCCGCCGGGGTTACCTTGCCGTCTGCTTTTGCAATGTGCCCCATGATGGAGAAAGTGGCTGTAAAGAAAGCCGCCTGTATGCGTTCCTGGTCACCGTATCCAAAGCCGCCGACTTCATCGGTTAGCTTCAGGCCTTTGTCAAAGTTGTGACCGAGTGCAGCGCCAAGCATTGCACCGAGGGGGCCGCCCAGCATGAAGCCAAAGGTGCCGCCGATAATTTTTCCCCACCATGCCATGTTGCGGACCTTGTTGATTACTGCTTGTTGGGCATTATAAATGCATGGATGGTATTCCTCGTATGGATGGGAACGAGGGACGAGAGACGAGGGGCGAGGTATGGCGTCATATGTATTTCCACGTTAGAGTTTGCAGTATGGGGCGTTCCACTTGTTATGACCAGGGCAGTTGTTTCAGGACAACACAGTTCATTCAGGGTCGATCACCATCATCATCCGCAGCAGCCTTATTCAAGAGCTTTCTGCCGGTAAACATGGCTGAAATAATTCCACCGCCTTCTTTTGTCTCAACTCGAATAACGGCAGCAATATGTACCATGATGAGAAACATCAGAAAATACGAGGTGTAGATATGAACAGTGCCGAAAGGTTTTTTGAATACCTTCAGGGCATCATACTTTTCCTTGTCGACAGCAGAGGTGTCATAGGGAACGAGGCTGTCAGGATCAACACCGGGCTGGGCAACATATTCGGCCGCAATCGAGCCGAAAGGCGGGTAATAGATGTCGGTGCCGGCACGGATCAGGCCGGTTACAGCCATAGTAACCAGGCACAGAAATATAACGACAACGGCAAGCTGTCCCAGCGGATTATGTCCCGCATACTGCAGTGGTTCACCCTGCTTGATTGACTTTTTGTAGTCACGAACTGTATCCATATATCCGCTGGAAGGGAGAAGCGTACGCCAGCGTGCATACTTATTGCCGATGAAGCCCCATAATATTCTTATAGCCAGGTTGGTAACAAAGACATAGCCGATAATTACATGCACTGTCTTGAGGCCAATCTTGGCTTCAACGCTGGTGATGCCAAGCTCTTTTTTGAACAGCATAACCAGTCCCATAAAGATCAGCATAATTACGCTGGTGAAATTGATCCAGTGAAACAGTCTTGTCTGCAGGTCCCAGACCCTGTATTCATAAAGATTTTTTGGTTGCATGGTTAATACTGTATTCCCTGAATCAGTTGTCTAAGTCTATCGATTTTTTCGGCGGTCGTGTTGATCTCAAGCAAACTTTGTTTTGTCAGCGGATCAACCGGAAGCAGCTGTGATAATTTCTGACACACATCCTGTGCACAGCTGTAATCGACCTGCATTGCCTGTTGTTCTATGTAGGGATGCTGCTCAAGTTGTTTGAGTGTATCGACCAGGTCCGCTATCTGGATATCCTTGTCAATTTCCGCTTCATCGGCCATGGGTAGTGTTTCAATCTCTCCGGTCATGAGGCCATCATCCTGTGCACAGGGGTTGCTGACCCGTACCCGGTATTTGGCCTCGATGGTGATGCCAAGCAGCCCGTTTTCCAGCATTTCCCAGTCGACAATTTCAACATAAGTACCAATGCTGTATGTTTCCGGAGTGTCGCCTACTTCCTTGCCGACGCTGATAAGAATGACGACGAAGCCGTGGTTGTCACGCATGCAGGTTTTGATCAGGCGCAGGTAACGCTGCTCGAATACTTGTAAAGGCAGTTTGCAGCCGGGGAAGAGGACGCTATTCAGAGGAAACAGTGCTGAGCGCTTGTCTGAATGAATGAGGCTCAAGTTGCAACCTGGTATGTAAGTATTTTTCTGCGGTAAATCTGTGCCTGATTCATGTCGCCGGAATGTATCATGTATTTAACGATCTGCCGGCAACATTCTACCGTGAGCTCGGCCGACATTTCCATGGCCAGGTTAAGGGCATCGACGCCCTGTGCGTCATTGGCATTTAGCAACAGGTGGCCGATTTCGAAGCAAACTTGCGGGTCATGCGAGTTGGTTTTGAGAATTTCATGCAAAAGCGGCTTCGATTTATCAGTATCCAGATATTTTTGCAGCAGCAATATATAGCGGTGTGCTTCCTCATTTGAAAGCAGTGCTTTTGCAGCCTGATCCCGTAAATGTTTTAGTTGTTTTTTTTCGTTAATGCCCTGCTGATACCGCTTGCTCCAGATAGCCTTGTTCTTCAGGTACCAGATGTTATCCATCTGCTGCTGGATCAGCTTGAGCGAGTTGCCAAAAAAGTGCGTCGCAGCGCTTTCTGGCTTGTGTGCGGGAATGATGAATTCATCCTGTCCGAGTCTCTTCATTCGTTGATGCAGTAAGGTTCTGTCTTCATCAGCAGCCAGGTATTGCCCTGTTTCATTATTGTAATAAGCCTGGGCTTTTTCCTTGTCGAGTTTCTCCGTGATCCTTGAATCCATGCTGCTGTACGGCAGCCAGGTCGGTCTGGGCTGGATATACGCCATATCGTTGAGCTCGGGCCAGAACTCGTTTTCGATGAAGCTTTTTTTGACTTCAAAAACGGCAATTGTTTCTGCAGCTAACTCGATGGCTGCTATGTCGAGCATGCATGCGTCTTTGATAAATTCTTCAAGTTTGACAGCAGTTTCAGTGCTTAGAGAATAAAAAGGTGCGTACCAGCTGAAAAACAGTCGCAGTAATAATGTGTCGGGCTTCCAGTCATGACTGTATTCCTTTGCATAATGCTGCCACACTGATCGCAGATAAATGACACGCCGGTTATAGTGCCTCCTGCACTGTGCAAGATGGCCAATTTCTCTTGCCAGCAGTAATTTCAAATGCGTGGCAGACAGGCACGACATGACAGGAAGGCCGATCATCAGTGTATGATTGAAGCTGGAAGGAAAACCGTGCACGGGTGATCGTATAATTTCGATATCAAATCGTGTGGTCAACTTGATTTGCTCCAGTGCAGGTGCATTACAGGTGGCCGCCAGTTGTTTAATGTGGTTGACCAATAGCGGAAAGTCAGCCTTTGTTACGGGCCTGCCAGGAGGCAAATCGGGCCTGGTAAGGGCGATTGCACGCGTGGTCCAGGCAGCGAGGGCGGATATGCACAGTGCTGCCAGGGCGATAATCCAGTTGGTCGATGACCATTGCACTGGAGAAGCCTGTGTCACCATGTAGCCGACGAAGGCAGCAGAAAATGCGGCCAGTATCGGGAACAGCATCAAATAGCCATAGCCGATGACAGCAAGTAGCCAGGCAAAAAGGTAATAAAGGGCAGTTGATGCATTGGCCATTGCATCCATGCGCCCCATCCAGAAGTGCTTCATGGCTGTAGTCGTGCTGTTTTACCAGCGTCCTGTTGTACTGTACTTTCCAGTGTATGATGCATCTCTTGAGTATAGACAGAATATGGAATCAGCACATTCATGACGCTCGACAACCGTTATCAACATCGTTGTGTAGCAGATCTTTCATGGGCGGTATCGAGTCCGCCATTGCTGCTACTCGATGGCAATGACTGCTCCTGGTTTTCTGAATGCTGGTATCAGGATCGGTACAATGAAATCGAGCAGCAGCTGCGTGCGCTGGATCGCGATCCGGCAAAGCTTGAAAGTTTGCTGGCAGCACAGAAAGACAGGCGACTGGGTAATTATTTCGAAACGCTCTGGTCTTTCGCGTTGGATCTCAATTCACGCTACCAGCTGATAGAGCGCAACCTGCAGATACATGATGGCGAAAACACACTGGGTGAGATGGATTTTATCGTTCTAGACAACGAAACCGGCCGATACGCCCACTGGGAGCTGGCGATCAAGTTCTATCTGGGCATGGGTGATACCGTAAATCATAATGCCTGGCACGGACCTGGCCAGCAGGACCGGCTGGATCTCAAGCTTGATCACCTGTTGAGCAGGCAGACACGCCTGGGCAGGCACCCGGTCGCGAAAGCGCAGCTTGAAGAAAGCGGTATTGTGATCGACGATTGCGCGGTTATTTTGAAAGGGCGATTGTTTTATCCATGGCCGCTGGGCGGGCCAGAATACTTCCCGCAACATGCCAATCCTTCCCATCTTCGCGGCCAGTGGCTGACCCGGCAGCAGTTGATACAGTCCTGTGGCGCGGATGCGAGATTTATGCCGCTGATACGTAGCGGCTGGATGGCGGAAATTTCGAAGGACCATGCGGCCGATGGATATTCAACTGGCGCTCTGATGCGGCTGGTAGACAGCGGTCTGTATCGTTTGCCGATGCAGGTGATCCGGCTGGAAGCCGCATCAGGAGTGGAAAGGCTCTTCATTGTGAACGATGACTGGCCACAATCCGGAACATGACAAAATTGCAGGAAATATCTATACAAAAATTGTAGTTTGTTTATAATTCGTTGATGTCGCAAACCAATAAACAATCACAAAAGGATGAGTTTCCCATGGATAGAAGTCAAATTGTTAAGCTGCTGCAACAGCACGATGTTACGCCAACCCGCCAACGTATCGAGATAGCAGGCTACCTGTTTCAACGACCCCAGCACCTGTCTGCCGAGAACATACTCGAAGGTGTTAATGCGGAAGCCAATCGTGTGTCACGCGCCACGGTATACAACACCTTGGGGCTGTTCACCGACAAAGGCCTCGTGCGTGAAGTTCTCATAGATCGGGAGCGCGTTTTCTATGATACCAACAGAACTAATCATCACCATGTCTACGATGTAGATAGCGGCGAGCTTTATGATGTGATGCCTTCGAAAATCGAGATTGCTGCCATACCGGATCTGCCCGAGGGTGCACACATTGTGGATACGGATGTGATCCTGAGGGTAAGTAGTAAGTGACAGGGGCTAGGGACGAGTAACGAGGGGCGAGGAAAACCTTTAAGTTTCGCTTTTAGAAGCCCGGTTGCCTCTGCATCACTATTCCTTCATATTAAAAAAAGCCTGCGAAAGCAGGCTTTTTTTGGTTAGTATGAACCCAGCGGAGAGGAGCATGTTTCCGGAAACAAAAACCAAATGTTTTTCCTCGTCCCTAGCCCCTCGTGCCTCGTCCCTCGTCTCGTCCCTGTCCTTACTGAATACTTTCCAGGTCCTGTGCCAGCGAAGTGGCGACATTGTCTGGTATGGCATCGAGCGTCACGCTGTAGTTTTCGTGATCAACCCCGGCTGAAATGCTTGCGCCTTTGTGGATGTCTGCAATCATGGTGGGTGCGAGTTCGAAACGCAGGAAATGGACGGCCGAGGTCTTGTCATCAGTGGCGCGCTCCAGGTCTTCATCGGCTATCGGGTAGACCTTGTCATGGTTGCCGATTCGGAGCCAGACCCTGTTTTCAATACCCACCAGTTTTGCCAGCATCTGCTGGCGTTCGGCAACGTCGGCATACTGGATCATCATGGTTGCCTTCCAGTTGGTGCCATCCGGGATCAGTGGGTTATAGGCATCCAGTTCCTCCTGAATGCCATCAGCATCAAAAATCTTTTCTGCCTTGAGCATTTCCTGTATCTGGTAATGCATCACCAGCCTGTCCTCGAACAGCAGTACCAGGTTGTCACCGATATCCAGGCGCCTGTTTTTCTTGTGCTCCATAACGCGGGCACGAAACTCATCGCGGATTTCGGAGTATTCTTCAAGTGAATAAAGATCGGTTCTGCTGAGTTTGGTCATGGTGTTCATATTCCATAAGCTCTTCGGATCAGGGAGATGGGATGTTCCGGCTTGCTGCCGTCAGCCAGACCGGATTCGATATGATGCGCGGCCATTGCGCAGTCACTGGTATAGTGGTCGGGTTCTGCCTGTTTGACCTTGTTGACCACGGGGCGGCAGATTTTCATCGCCATTTCGTGGAATTCACTTTTTACAGTGTAGGTACCGTCATGGCCCGAGCAGCGTTCAATCGCCACGACCTCGGTGTCCTGAACCAGTTGCAGCACATCACGAGTTTTCAGGCCGATATTCTGTACGCGCTGGTGACAGGCTACATGGTATGCAATCTTGCCCAGCGGGTTTTTGAAATCTGTTTTGAGTTTGTTTTCCTTGTGGCGCAGCATCAGGTATTCAAACGGATCGAACATTGCGTTTTTGACTTTCTGCACATCCGCGTCCTGCGGGAACATTAGTGGCAGTTCCTGTTTGAACATCAATGTACATGAAGGTACGGGTGTGACGATGTCCCAGCCATCATCAACCAGTGCAGCCAGTGCCCTGATATTTTTTTCCTTGGCGGCCGTTACGGCATCAAGATCACCCAGTTCGAGTTTCGGCATACCGCAGCATTGAGTGCCTTCGGCAAGGGTCACCGGAATGTTGTTATGCTCATAAACGCGAATCAGATCCTCGCCAATGTGAGGTTCGTTATAGTCGCCGTAGCAGGTGGCAAAAAGCGCAACCTTGCCGCTGGTTGACGCGGTTTTCTCTACCTGGGTTACCAGCGGTTTGCGTGCTGCATCACGTTTGTGCAGGGTTTTCGAATGATAATGCGGCAACAGTACGTCCGGATCAATGCCAATGGTCTTGTCCAGCAGCTTGCGTGCGGCTTTGCTGTTGTTCACAGCATTCACGGTCTGGGTGATGACGGGGATACTTGCGAATTTGCCGATCGCATCAGTCGAGGTAATCAGCCTGTCACGCTTCTTGATGTCGCCTTTCCTGAACTTGATGGCTTTCGCGCGCAACATCAGGTGTGGAAAGTCGACATTCCATTCATGGGGTGGAACATAAGGGCACTTGGTCATGTAACACAAGTCGCACAGGTAGCAGTGATCAACGACTTTCCAGTAATCGTCTTTTGCCACACCATCGACTTCCATGGTGTCGGATTCATCGACGAGATCGAACAGCGTGGGAAATGATCCGCAAAGGCTGACGCAGCGGCGACAGCCATGACAGATATCATAGACGCGTTCGAGTTCGGCGAGTAATGCCTCCTCGTCCCAGAATTCCGGTTTTTCGTGCCCCAGTGGATGCCGGGTCGGCGCCTCAAGACTGCCTTCGCGTTGGTCAGTTGCCATAATATATATTCAGTGTGGCCGGGGTCGGGTGACCCCGGCATTGAGCTATTGCTGGATAGTGATCAGTCCAGGTTGTCCAGTGCCTTCTGGAAGCGGTTTGCGTGTGAACGCTCTGCCTTGGCCAGTGTTTCAAACCAGTCAGCGATTTCGTCAAAGCCTTCATCGCGTGCTGTTTTGGCCATGCCGGGGTACATATCAGTGTACTCGTGAGTTTCACCGGCAATAGCCGCTTTGAGGTTGTCGGATGTGCCGCCAATAGGCAGGCCTGTTGCTGGATCACCGCTTTCTTCGAGGTATTCCAGGTGGCCGTGTGCGTGACCGGTTTCACCTTCAGCTGTTGAACGGAAAACGGTGGAAACATCATTGTAACCTTCAACATCAGCCTTTGCAGCGAAGTAAAGATAACGACGGTTTGCCTGCGATTCACCGGCAAATGCATCCTTCAGGTTTTGTTCTGTTTTACTGCCTTTCAATGCCATGTTTTTCTCCTGCTTTGGTTTATTAAGGACGGAAATTCTACATCAGTATTCGATGAGAACAACAATAATCACGTTTCTTCGTACATTCAATTAGTATTTCTCTATTTGTGTGATTGTTTTTCTCAATCAGAGATACAATGTCGCCCCGAAATGACTGTGTAAATCAGAAAAGCGGTTTTACATGGCTGGCCGTGCTGTTAATCTATGCGCCAATTTTTAAGGAGTCGCTGTATGTCGCGTGAAGTCGATGTTGCCATAATCGGAGCCGGCAGTGCCGGATTGTTTGCCTTGTCTCAGGTACGCAGGAAAACGGACAACTATGTGTTGATCGAAGGTGGTGAACTGGGAACAACCTGCGCGCGCGTGGGCTGTATGCCGTCCAAGGTGATGATCCAGGTGGCGGAAGATTATCACCGTAGATCGATTTTTGATCGTGAAGGTATCGAGGGTGCTGACGAGCTGGGGCTCGACAGGCCGGCGATAATGGAGCACGTGCAGGATCTGCGCGATGTATTCGTGGATAAAACCCTGGGTGTAACCGATGGGCTGGATGAAACGCATTTAATAGATGGTTATGCGAGTTTTGTGGATGATCACAACATCGAGGTGAATGGTGAACGTTACAAGGCCGGGAGTATTGTCATCGCAACCGGTACTGTTCCTGTTGTACCGGAAGCATGGCAGTCATTTAAGGATGACATTATCACCACGGATGAATTTTTCGAGCTTGAGGATTTGCCTGCGTCAATAGCTGTCATTGGCCTGGGTTCGATCGGACTAGAAATCGGCCAGGCCCTGTCCAGGCTGGGCGTTGATGTTACCGGTGTTGATTTGCTCGAGAATGTGGCCAAGCTGAATGATCCGGTTGTAAACACACTGGCTGTCGAAGTCATTGGCAAGGAGTTTCCATTGTGGCTGGGTGAGCCTGCTCAACTCGAGAAGACGGATGCAGGTATTCGCGTCAGCTCCGGCGATAAAGAGGTGATTGTCGAGAAAGTTCTGGCCAGCCTGGGGCGCAGGCCTAATTTTGATCAGCTGGGGCTTGAAAACACCTCGTTGCAGCTGGATAAGAAGGGTGTGCCGCTATTCAATGCTGAAACCATGCAATGCGGCAACACTTCGATTTATATTGCGGGCGACGTTAATATGGATCGCCCCTTGCTGCACGAAGCCGGACATGAAGGACGCGTCGCCGGCTACAACGCAGTGCGGCAAAGCGCTGCCGCGTTCAGGCGTAAAACGCAGCTCGCCATTACCTTTTGTGATCCGAATATCGCCACAGTCGGCGCCCAGCTAAATGATCTGGAAGAATCGAAAATTGCGATTGCTGAAATGCAGTTCGGGCCTGTCGGTCGCGCGCTCATCATCGGCAAGAACCGCGGCGTATTGAGGGTATACGTGAACAAGGCTGATGGGCTGATACTGGGTGCAGCGATGGCTTGCGTCAAGGGTGAGCACCTGGCGCATCTGCTGGCCTGGTCAATCCAGCAGGGGTTGACGGTATTCGATATGCTGAAAATGCCGTTTTACCACCCCGTTATCGAGGAAGCGTTGCAAGGGGCGCTGTATGGCGTGCTGTCAGAGCTCGATATACATGAAGAAACGGTCGAGCTGGAAAAAATCTGAGGCCTTGTTTGCCCCGATTCAGGCCTGGGGTTTAATTCAGAGGGTGTATAGACGCAGAATATATAATGAACACATGTCATCTCTCATTTCGTTCGAGATGACAGCATACAATCTACTTACCAATAAAACGCGTTTCTTTGCGTTTCCGAGTTGAAATAAATCTTTATTTCTTTCTGCGACCGACAAAACCAAGCAGGGCGAGGCCGGAACTGAATAGAACGATGGGTAAGGGTAGTGGTACCGGGGCCAGGTGATGTGCTCCAATCAGAGAAGGTACGGCGCTAACATTGTTTATGTTCATGGTTAAAGAGTTAATGGGGTTTTGGGCAATAAAGTCATTCAATAGATCATGGTTGTTCAGATCTATGTCCATAACAAATATTGGAACATCGACCGGGCTTTCAGACTCGCATTTGTTGCTGCTGTCCATGTCCAGACACATCTCTGTGTATGTCCAGTTTGTATGTGTGCGGCTATTGAATGTAACCAGTTCAGATACAGAGCCATTACTGGATAATTGCAGGTCGAAAATATGAGGATATACGTCGCCGAGGAAGAAGATGGACAGGTCGATTCCCGTGCCGAGATAAATATCTACAGTGCTGCCGTCATCAGTGCGAAAGCTGGTAATTTCGATACTGGCATTACCATTTGAGTTTTGCAGTAGATATGTTGCTATTGAGTTATCAGTAATGGGTGCCGGATTTGAGTTGTTAACATTGTCATTGTTGGTCGTGAATGGTCCGCTCAGGCTCGCTGTTTGTGCCACCGCTGCAAACTCGTAAGTATCATGAATGGTTACAGCAAAAGCATTGCTGCTGATAAATATAAACAGAATTGTTAGAAATATTGTTCTCATAACACTGTAACCCATGTAATCATCTCAAGGTTCCTCGACCAGGCAGCGCACCAGGGTCTGCTCGGGTTGGAACAGAAGGTATTGTTGGCACAGGCATCACTGGTGGTGCCGGAGCGTTTGTTACTGGCGGAACCGGAATGCTTTGAGACAGGTAGGCGGCATTATCATTTGGTCTGAACAGTACTCGCCTTGATCTGTCATTCATTGCGTTGTTTGCTGACACCTGTGGTCCCGATGCGGGTTCCAGGCCGAGTTCCCAGATGCCCCAGCTATATACAGAATCGATATATGTGCCTTCATCGTTGGTTGCCGCAAACGCGGTAGTGACCAGCGTGAACAGACAGGCGGCAGCCGTGCAAACAAGAGCAGATCTGTAGATAGAATTATTTTGTATTTTGGGTGTCATTTGGTACGTCGTGTTTATCTCATTTCTATTTATAACTAGCACAAACTATGCCAGCCTAGTGATATTGTGATTAATATCAGCAACTTAATTTACAATATTGAAATCATCAAGGTTATGTCTGGTTGAATGCTGTGATAAATCCAGCGAATGCGTAAATAATTCCATACGGTAATATTCTTGATAACTTATATGTTGTTGATGCAGGACCCTGCTGAGTATGAAATTGAAATCCACCAGGTCTATGATTCAATAACAGCAGCTGGAGCGCATTAGTTACATAAATGTATTGATTATCAGTGACTTGCAATAATACCAATTCAATCCGGTGTCGCGCTTAAAAATTTTCTTAAGCCGGTATTTGTCGGTTTCCGCTTATTGCGGTCTGCAGATGCGTGATCAGGAGGAGAGGGTTAAGGATGCCGACAATTGTCGAAAATATTTACATAAACCGCAGTCATTTGCATAAGAATAATCATATTGTGAGCGTGCAGGGGTGGATTCTATGAATCGGCGGGTGTCGGGGTGTTGGTTATGTTTACACAATCGGCTTCGTTTGATGAATTACTGGAAATACCTTGAAAGGTTTAGCGAGACAAGCAATCGATCGTAATCGTAGGCGTCGATGTTAGAAGTGTTTTCTGTATAGGCGATCTCAGTGTTGAGTGTCCACTTGCCAAGGAAGCCGTCCTTGATATCCAGGTTATAGCCAATGCTGGCTGTTATTTCATCATCGTTTCTTACCAGCGTG
>CALLCZ010000184.1 GCA_937998645.1 uncultured Gammaproteobacteria bacterium | reverse complement strand
ATCGCCTTCCTCCATGAAGCGGCCATTGATAACAATGCTGCGCTGTAAAGGATTGCTTGAATAGACATGGGCGGAATATTCCAGAACCGGAATCTGCTGCAGCACGTCAAACGGAAGTTCATCCATTTCCAGTACCGTATTGCGGCTATGCTGTAGCTGCCTGGTTTCAAGCACGGCTGTTTGTGTGCTTGCCGCAACCGTTTTCCGCCCCGTTTCAGGCATGGAGACAGGCTTGTATACGATCGAGTCGGCTTGATCTGACGCCTGCGCGGCTGCAGGAACATTTTTATCCGTGCCTGTTTGCGTTATGCCTGATATGACGGGTTCTGTTTCGACAATAACCTGTTGTTGCTGAATATTCTTTTGTTCCCGGGCAGTGGCTTCAGCATCATCGGTTTTGGCGAGGATGAAATAAAGCAGCGCTGCGAGGTTAATACCGATGGCTGCAAGCAGGAAGTAGGGCCATAACTGTGTTTTGTTCGAATGATAGTGCAGGCTGGAGGAGTGCAGTGTCTGCACACCGGGTGCGGATCCATGGCCGCGCTCCTGTTCTGATTTTTTCAAAGCATCGAGAATATAGGACATCAGCCTTTCCTGGTGTTCAACAGCGGCAAATCTGCTTCAAGTTCGGAATTGAGCAGGATGAAGGTATGCGGGCCTACAACACCATCCGGGGTCAGGCCTTTACTTTGCTGGAACTTCACAATCTGAGACTTCAATTCGTCATTATAGGTATCGTGAATAGTCGGCGTATGATCATGACCATACAGGCGTACCAGCTGCTGATCCAGCCACTGAACGATGGGCCCATGGCTGCCCGGTTGCACGGCCGAATTGTAATAGGGTGGTTTCTGCCACAGTAATGTATATTCGCCCAGCCAGTACCTGTTAAGCGTATCAGCGCTGACTGTCACGGTTGTTTCACCTTTGCGCAGTGTTGCTTCATTGTCGCCCAGGTAGGTAAGAATGGCATAGGCAGCACCATTCTTTTCGTCATAGAACTTCAGAACCGCCGGCCGGTTCAGGACTGCCAGGCTTCGCAGGTTGCCCTGTCGATGCAAACAACTGAGGCCATTGTTTCTGGCAAAAGCACAAGCGTTTCCATTCTTCGCAGCATTGTATTCCTTGCTCCAGACATCGAATAGATCGGCATAGGCCCGGGCCTTGCTTTTTTCGGATTCAGAAAACACCAGCTGCCTGAAGTCTGCTAAATCGCTTGATTTGATAATCACCGGCGGGGCTTCGGCGGCCTGATCTGGCTGCTGAGCAGCGTCAGTATCATCTTCAGCAGAGGCGCCCTGATTGAAAACGGCTGCATCCGCGGCTACAGCTTCAGCATTAATCGATGTAACTGCCGGGATCTGTTTCTCTGCCTCGATACTGGCAACGGCCACAGCTTGTTGTGAGCTATCGTTTGTGAGTTGTGCAATCGGAGCAGGCGGTACTGCTTCAGTCTGTAATATGAGGTACCCGGCAACGGCTATGGCGGCGACACCGGCGGCGATAGCAGTAATGACAGGCCAGCGCCGTTTGCTGTGTTTTTTGTGCGTTATTTTTCCGAAAACTTCTTTTGCCGCATTGTTCAGCGTCTCTGTGTCCACAGATGTTTTATTTTCCACGTAGGCGCCCAGCAGCGCACGGTCACAGATAATGTTGATAAGGCGGGGGATGCCATGACTGAGTTGAAACAGCCTCTTTATCGTTTTTTCATCAAACAGTTGCACGTTTGAACCGGCGACTGCGAGTCTGTGGCTGATGTAGGCTTTCAGCTCGTTGCGCGATAGCGGATTCAGATGGAAACGGGCAGTAATGCGCTGTGCCAGCTGGCGCATATTCTCTTGCGAAAGTATTTCGAGCAATTCAGGCTGACCAAGAATAATGATCTGCAACAGCTTGCGCTGGTTGGTTTCGAGATTGGTCAGCAAGCGTAACTGCTCAAGAACCGCATTCTCCATGTTCTGTGCTTCATCAATGATCAAGACGGTTTTCTGTCCGGCAGCGTTTGCCTGCAATAAAAAATCATTGATGCGGTCAATGTAGGTTTTTACGCTGTTTTCGCCCTGCGGGTATTCAATATGGAGTTCATCACAGATGGTTTCAAGCAGTTCTGTAGCGGTGACCTTGGGGTTAAACACCAGCGCTATGTTTGATTTTTCAGGTATCTGTTCGAGCAGGCAACGGCACACAGTGGTTTTTCCGGTGCCGACTTCACCGGTAAGCAGTATGCAGCCGCCTTCGCTGTTGAGGCCGTAGACAAGGTGAGCTAAAGCCTCACGATGCTGCTCCGTCATGTATAAATAGCGTGGATCAGGTGCTATTGAAAAGGGTGATTCTTTGAAACCGAAATACGCGTTGTACATCTAATTGCCGTAGCAGTCTGGTATTTGCTGCCAACTATAGCTGTTTGGCGCTATAAATGCAGTATTTTCCTGCGCTTTGCCTGGCCTTGAACATGGCTTTATCCGCATTCCTTATCAGCTCCTCCGCCTCCTGGCCATGATCCGGGAAGATGCTGATACCTATACAGCACCTTAGTGTAACTTGTTGATTATTCACTTTGTAATTAGAATCCAGGCTGTCGATGATGCGGCTGGCAACGGAGTTCGCCTGCTGCTCTGTTTCAACCGTCGGCAGCAGCACGCCGAATTCATCACCGCCCAGCCTTGCCAGCGTTGCACGATACTCGGTTTTGGTGTCGATCGGCAATAGCTTGTGTCCCGGTGTATCTGTTCCGGACCATGAAACAGTGTCCGAACCTCTTAATGTTGCAGACAGGCGTTCACCAACATGTTGCAGCAGTTCGGTGCCGGCATCATGCCCCAGTTGCTGATTCACGGCTTCAAAATTATCAAGGTCCAGAATCATTGTTGCAAATCGCTGTTTTCTGTTTTTTTGCAGGGTAATGATATTTTCAAGTAGTTGAGCGAACAGGACACGCGTTTCCTTTTGTTGCGTAACGCCGTACTGGCTCAAGCGGTCCAGTATCTTGTGTATTCTTGATAAGGGTGTAATCGTGGAACCCTGCAAGATATAGAGTATCAGGATGACAGTGGCTGCAATAACCATCGTTGCCAGGGCCATTACCCAGTTGCGGTGTGACATAACGCGTTGATTGAACTGGGTCATGTCCGCCATAAAAAAGATTCTGAGCGAGTCCTCGTTGTTGTAAGTGCCAAGCTTGTATTCAATCGGCAAATGGTTTTTATCGCCCAGCACCTCTGCCCAGTCATTTGATTGATAGCTGATTTCGCCATTTTTCAACTGAAACTGTACGGGCATGCCCAGAGCGAGTTCCAGATGTTTCAGGTTGCTCGTTAAGTCAGCAACGATTTGTATATATCCGATCGGTTTCAGTCCTCCAAGGGATGATATCAGTACAAGCTGTGGGCGTTTATCGTGATCGCAAGTCCCCGAGACCAGTTGCAGCCGGTCAGCACCCCTGCGTAAATTGGCGTTGTGGCTAAATGCCGGGCATATAAGCTGTGTCGATGTGCCCGTGTTTATGCCTTCATTGGATGCGGCTATGAACTCGAAGTCGGTATCAACAACATAAAGCTTCGACAGGTCAATGATATTTGCGGTGACAAAGTATTGATAGAACTGGTTATCAAGCTGTTGTACCAGGGCCTGTGTGTTTTTATCGGCTATATGCTGGAGAAATCCGGGTTGCTGTTCGAGTGCCTGTGCAAGGTCTGCGGCATCTGATTTAAGATCGTTAACAATTTCTTCAATCTCGATGGCGGCGAGAATCTGTATCGTACGTTGATAGTGTTCGTATGCAATATTGCGATAGTAGATGCTCGTATAATAAACAAGGATCAGCCCAAGTACGCCTATGGCGATTACAGTGAGTGAAATCTTGTCCGATAAACCCAGTTTGATGCGTCGTCGCGCGTTCATTTTGTTATTGGATAATGATTTGCTCGCCAGGCTTCAATTCCTCCCCTGAACCAGTAAATATCTGTATAGCCACAATCTACAGCGATAACAACAGCGATATCACTTCTGCGACAACTGGGTCCGTTACAGTAAAATACGACAGGATCGGATTTTTCCGGGATTAACCGGGCCAGCGATTCACAGCTGGTATCGGTATCTGGCAGGCTTATTGATCCCGGGATGTAGCCCAGTTTACGGTCAGAACTGATGCGTGAGTCGATGATGATCTGGCTTTCATTGCGGTTGACGAGTTGAATCAGGCCTTCGGCTTCGATTCTGTGTGTGCCCTCGATTGTTTCGGGGCTGATGTAGCTATCGCTGGTTGCGGCCGTGCCTGCCAGGCATAAAAGCATAACCAGCCCGGTTGCAGTAAACTGTTTCTGTAGAGACACCACGCTTTTCATTCTAGATGCCTTTCCCTTGATTTAGAAACATTATATATCCAACGGCATTGAAGCGGGTAGGCGCTTGACTGAAAATGAAGGTATGTCAGGGCCTGTTAACACTAATTGAATCAACCCCCAGGGCTGGGGCTATTTTTCCGCCCCGCTGCGTTATCATTCACTCATGCAGCCGGGCTACACAGCGCTCATTCTGCCTTGCTGGACGATAAAATAGCCCCAGCAGAGCCGATTCAATTAGTGTTAACAGGCCCTGGTGAGGATACCCGGCTAATGATGAGAATAGAACATGCCTGAGCACTATCCCAACCTGTTTATGCCTCTGGACCTGGGTTTCACCCGGCTGGAAAACCGCGTGATTATGGGTTCGATGCATACCGGTCTGGAAGATGTGCGCGGCGGATTCAGAAAACTGTCTGAGTTTTACGTAGAGCGCGCCAGGGGTGGGGTCGGCCTGATCGTGACCGGTGGTATATCACCGGATTTCTGCGGGCAGCTGGTGCCGTTTTCATCGCAGCTGAGTTATCCCTGGCAGGTTTACAAGCACAGAAAGCTGACTACTGCCGTTCATGCTGCAGGCAGCAGGATTTGTATGCAGTTATTGCATGCCGGTCGCTATGCAATTCATCCCTTTGCGGTCGCGCCATCAGCGATAAAAGCACCGATATCGCCGTTCAAGCCACGCGCAATGTCAGCGGGGAAAATACAACACACCATTGATGCCTATGTGAAGGCGGCATTGCTGGCCAGGAAAGCCGGATACGATGGTGTCGAAATCATGGGCTCTGAAGGTTATCTGATCAACCAGTTTATATGTACTCATACCAATCAGCGCGAGGATGAATGGGGTGGTTCATTCGAGAACAGGATTCGATTTGCGATAGAGATCGTCGATAGAACACGTAAGGCGGTAGGGGATGACTGGATCATTATGTATCGGCTCTCCATGCTCGACTTGCTCAAGGATGGCAGCAACTGGGAAGAAGTTGTGCAGCTGGCGCAGGCGATAGAACGGGCCGGCGCCACCTTGATCAACACCGGTATTGGCTGGCACGAGGTCAGAATACCGACAATCGCCGCCATGGTGCCGCGAGCGGCATTCACCTGGGTTACAGCGAAACTGAAACAGTCTGTCTCGATTCCATTAATCACTTCCAACCGAATCAACACGCCCGAACAGGCGGAACAGGTGCTGGCGAGCGGAGAGGCGGATATGGTGTCGATGGCGCGTCCGTTTCTTGCGGATCCGCAGTTCGTCAACAAGGCGAAGCATAACCAGGCGTCGCGTATCAATACCTGTATAGCCTGCAACCAGGGATGTCTTGACAGGGTCTTCCGCAAACAGCGTGCAACCTGCATGGTCAATCCACGTGCGTGTTACGAGACCGAGCTTGAATACACCAAAACAAAGATCCCTAAAAAAATAATTGTTATCGGACTGGGGGCTGCCGGCATGGCTTTCGCAAGTATTGCCGCACAACGCGGCCATACGGTAACTGCCTATGACATTGCAGGCATCGGTGGTCAGCTGAACCTGGCGGTGAAGATACCCGGTAAACAGGAGTTCCACGAAACGCTGCGTTATTTCCGACATGCGCTGGAAGATAATGGCGTGATATTGAAGCTTGGGCAGGGCCTCACAGCCAGGGAAATAAGGTCGACTGAATGTGATGCTGTCATCGTCGCCACCGGGGTCATACCCAGAATGCCCGATATTCATGGAATAAATCATAGCAAGGTGGTGTCTTATATCGATGTCATTTCAGGAAAGGTCGTGCCTGGAGAGCGTGTTGCAATCATCGGCGCCGGGGGGATCGGTTTTGATGTGGCAACGCTGCTGGTTGATAAAGAAGCAGCGCATGAGAAAGAGCACTGGCTGCAAAGCTGGGGCGTTGATACACAATATATACATCGTGGCGGCCTGTTGCCACAGCCCAGAGAATATTCGGCACAGCGCAAGGTGTATCTGCTGCAGCGCAAGCCATCCAAAATGGGTGCAACACTGGGTAAAACCACGGGCTGGATCCACAGGACCCGTTTGAAAAATGCCGGGGTTGAGATGTTGAACGGTGTCAAATACCAGAGAATTGACGATCGGGGATTGCATATAGAGCATAACGGCGATCCCCGTGTGCTCGAGGTGGACCATATCATTCTATGTGCAGGACAGAATCCCAACCGGGCGCTGGCGGACGAGCTGGAAGGTTCCGGCATGCTGGTGCATGTGATCGGTGGCGCCGATAAGGCTGTAGAGCTCGATGCAGAACGCGCCATCAGGCAGGGTACAGAACTGGCCACGAAAATCTGACGAGCAGGTGATAACGAGTGTACCGGATAGAATTGCCAGGCCGAATCCTGTTTCAGCTAACTGCGCTGTCCCTGTTCGCGTGCATGCATACCGGTTTTATCCATGCCGATATCGTGCAGAACACGGTTGAAAATTATCTGCAGACAAACCAGGCGGCGGGTAATAAAGCTAACAGCCTGATCCATCAGAGCAGTCCATATTTGCTGCAACATGCCTATAACCCGGTGCAATGGTATGCGTGGGGGGAGGAGGCTTTTGAGCAGGCCAGGCAGCAGAACAAACCGATTTTTCTTTCCATTGGCTATTCGACCTGCCACTGGTGCCATGTCATGGCCCACGAATCCTTCGAGAACGAAAACATCGCCGCCATTCTCAACAAACATTTCATTTGCATCAAACTTGACCGTGAAGAGCGTCCGGACATTGATAGCGTCTACATGGCAGCGACAGAGTTAATCAACGGTTACGGCGGCTGGCCGATGACAGTCTTTTTAAACCATGATCTTGAGCCTTTTCATGCGGGCGTTTATTACCCGCCTGTCAGCACCGATAACAGTACCGGCCTGACAGAGCTGTTGCTCAAGGTGAATGCCTTATGGCATGAGGATAGGGAGCGCATCGATCTGGTCGCTGCACAAATTACCTCGAAGATAAGTGCAGATGCCGATGAAGCCATGAACGGTATCAGCATTGACAGGCAGGCACGCAAGCTGGCAATCGATCAGATCAGTGAGATTTACGACGACGAATATGCGGGTTTTGGTGCTGCACCCAAGTTCCCGCGGCCGGGCATATTCAACTTGCTGCAGGATGTTGCCGCCAGCAAAGGGGGTGTCCCGGAAAGCTCTCGGCAGCAGGCCTTGCTTATGCTGCGAAATACTCTGCTTGCGATGTCACAGGGCGGAATTTATGACCATGCGGGTGGCGGCTTTCATCGCTACTCCGTGGATGAGCAATGGCAGGTGCCACATTTTGAAAAGATGCTTTATACGCAGGCCTTGATGTCGCTTGCCTGTACGCGTTTATACGAGATTGCGCCTGATGAGCATTACCGCGAAATCGTCACCGCCACGCTGGATTTTGTTTCAGCTGAAATGCGGCATCCACAGGGTGCTTTTTACTCGGCGCTGGATGCGAGCAGCGAACGAGCGGATAAACCTGGCGTACATGCTGAAGGTGCATATTATCTCTGGCGCGCAAAAGAACTCGAGGCTCTGCTGAACAGGGATGAATGGGCGCTGGTAAAGAAATATTACGATATTCGTGATGATGGAAACATTGAATCAGACCCGCGAGGCGAATTTGAACGGCTGAACATCCTGTATACCAGTGATGACTACAGAAATAACAAACTGACCGTAAAAGAGTCTGCATTAATCGAGAGTGCGCTTCGCAAGCTCTATCAGGCCCGTTTAAAACGACCGCGCCCCCATCTTGATGACAAGATTATCAGCGCCTGGAACGGAATGATGATCACCGCGCTGGTGGAAGCTGCCGCGGTATTCGATCATAAAGCGTACCTGGACGCTGCCATAGCAGCGGCAGATTTCATGCAGCACAAGCTGCTGGATAATAAGACGCACGAGCTGTTTCGTCGCATGCGCGGTAATGAGCCGGGTATCAAGGCGACGCTTGATGATTATGTCTGGTATATAAACGGCCTGTTAGCCCTGTATGAGCATACAAAAAGCAGGCAATGGCTTGTGCTGGCACAGCAGTTGACTTCGAAGCAGGTGCAGCTTTTTTACGATCGCGGCAAGGCCAACTTCTATGAATCTGTAACGGACAGGCACGTGCTGTTTCGTTCGAGGTCCGCGTACGATGGCGCCCTGCCGGCGCCAAACGCGATCGCTGTTGAAAACCTGTATCGGCTCGCTGACTTGAGCGGAGATAATAAATGGCGGCAAATGGCGAATGACACGCTTGCCTCCTTCGCCGCCTCGATAAACAGCAATCCTGCTTCTACAGCATGGATGACGTCTTTGATCAGTGAGCAGATAACAGTGAATAGCGAACAGTAAATTAATGAATAATGGGTAGCCTGGATGAAGCGCAGCGTAATCCGGGTCTGTATCGCAATGATCAGTAAACAGTGAGCAGCTGCAGGCGGCAACCATTATTTTGTTGATACCTGGAGCCGGGCGCTTTGTGCCAATTTCACCGTTGTGGACTCTCGCAAAGGCGCCAGGACCGCAAAGAAAGATGAATGACGAGTCGTTATTTCATAAAAATATAAATCCACATCACCTTGCGCCCTCTGCGCCTCTGCGAGACAAAAAAGCTTTTTAATCAACTAACCGGATTCATTCAAAATCTGGCATTTACAGACAGCTGCAGGTAATTACTCGAACGGGGGCGGCTTTGTGTGAATTTTAATATTGTTTACTCTCGCCAAGGCGCCAAGTCCGCAAAGCTTGCATGTGTTTATTATTTCAAAAAATAGATTCTTAACATTTATTTTCCTTTGCGTTCTTTGCGCCTTGGCGAGAGAAAAAGCGTTAAACCTCCAATGGGGCTGCAACTACACCATGCAATAGCGACAATCAGGCGGCATCGGGTAAAATGCGCAGATGTTGAATCGTACCGTTTCCATTGCGCCAATGATGGGTTATACCGACCGCCATGCGAGGTATTTCCTGCGTCTGATTTCCAGGCATGCCTTGTTGTACACCGAAATGGTAACGACCGGTGCGGTGCTGCATGGCGACCGGAGTAAACTGCTGCGCTTTCATGCAAACGAGCTGCCGCTGGCTATCCAGCTGGGTGGCAGCGACCCGGCAGAGCTGCGGGAGTGCAGCCGTATTGCCGAAGATGCCGGTTTTTCCGAAATCAATCTGAATGTCGGCTGCCCCAGCGACCGGGTACAATCCGGGCGCATCGGCGCCTGCCTGATGGTAGAACCGGTGCTGGTTGCAGAATCGATAGCTGCGATGCAGTCAGCTGTTGAAATTCCGGTGACCGTCAAGTGCCGCATCGGCATCGATCACATGGAAAGTTATGATGCCTTCAATGCCTTTATCGAAACCGTGGCTGACTCAGGCTGCGACAGCTTCATCGTGCATGCACGCAAGGCATGGCTGCAGGGACTCAGCCCGAAACAGAACCGCGAAATCCCGCCGCTGAAATACGATTATGTCTACCGTCTGAAACAGCAGCATCCGCAACTCAACATCGTGATCAACGGTGGTATCAGGACAATCGATGAGACGAGGCGGCATCTTGAGAAAGTAGACGGCGTCATGCTGGGCAGGGAGGCCTATCACAACCCCTACCTGCTGGCACAGGTCGACCACCTGTTCTATGGCGAGCCTGGCCTTGAACGCAGCAGGGATGAGATCATCGATGAATTCAGCGAATATGCAGAAGAGCAGCTGGCATCAGGCGAGCGTCTGCATGCCATCGCTCGCCATTTGCTCGGTTTGTACAAGCACTCGCGGGGTTCAAATGCATGGAAACGCTACCTCAGTGCACATGCACACAAACAGGGTGCTGGGGTACATGTCATCAGGGCCGCGAGAGAACAGATCAGCTAAACGTCAAGCCCGTTTGTCATTTTCCTGTTGATTTATTTCAATAATTTATGGATAGTTGGAGCCTGTTACAGGAGCTGAATTGAAAAATTCATGTTTCTTTTTTCCATGAACT
>CALLCZ010000183.1 GCA_937998645.1 uncultured Gammaproteobacteria bacterium | reverse complement strand
TATGCCAGGGGCTGGGAACCGGTCAGGTACGTGGAGAACATTCGCAGCTATTACGACATACTGCGCCGTGACGACGAGGCCACAGATCCGGAAGATCCTGAACTGGATGTTTTCGATATCCTGCCCAGTGTGCTTTGATGGATATTTTTCAACGCAGAGGCGCTAAGATGCAGAGAACGCAAAGTTTATTAAGGGCGATGCAGGAGCGGCTTTAGCTGCCAATTCTTTTGCCGAGCGGAAGTCACTTCGACTTCGGGTTTGTACACTTCGGCATGAGATCCCCGCGTTCGCGGGGATCTCATATTGATTGTTACACCGATTGCCTACGCAACACGCTGTTTCCAGCGGGGGTTCGCGGCTAAGGCCGTTCCCATATTAATTTGTCGTTGAAAGCGGCGCCCCGGATTCCGCTACGCTGCATCCAGGCTACAACAACATCTAAATCCTTTGCGACCTTTGCGTTAAGAAACGTATCAATCAGTCTGTCTTTTGCCGGTAGAAAATGCCATCTTCATGGCGCACCATATCGAAGTTGTCGTTTAACGGTAGTACGGGCTCGGTCATACCCGCGATTAATATCCCTGAGGGGTCCAGCAAGGTCGAGAACGACTCCAGTAACTGGGCTTTTACCGGAACAGAAAAATATACCAGCAAATCGTGGCAGATGATTAAATCAAAATGCCCCTTGTCTTCGAAATCTTCCAGCAGATTACAGGTTGAGAAATTAATCATCGACTTGATGTCATCGATCACGCGCCACTGACCTGATTGCTGATCCATGTATTTCTTCTTTAAGGGATCTAACATGCCTTCCATTGAGGCTTCTTCAAATACACCTCTTGCAGCACGGTTGACGGCAACCTCGGAAATGTCTGTCGCTTCGATTGTGACGCTGGTAGCAGCATTCGCCTGTTTACCGGCCTCGTGTATCTTCATTGCCAGAGAATATGGCAGCTGCCCTGTATTGCATCCAATGACCCAGATACGATAGCTGTCCCGGCCTGGCTTCAGCATGTCGGGAAGCAGGTAATCATCGAGCAAATTGAACAGCTCATCAGGCTCAAACCAGGCATCTTCATGGGAAGTAATCGCCTGTAATACGCCATTTTTTATCTTGCTTGAACCCTTATTTTGCATTTCGCTGACAAGTGCCTGAAGGGAATCCAGGCTGAATTCAGAGATGACAGGCTTCAGTTTTGCGGTGATTGTGTTTTCGCGTTCTTCACCGATAACGATGCCAAACTCATTTTGCAAAACCATCTGCAGGGACTGGTAAGCGCCCGGCTCTTCTAGAGAAATTGATGACATTTATATACCTGATTGTGTTATTTGAACTGAACGGGCTGAAATCGGCCGGCTCACACTATGAGCATAGGATGAATTCGCCATAGTTCAAGAACATGGCAGCAAGATTTACCGGCCAATGATGAATCAGGCAGTTTTGAGCGGCGATCTGAACAATTCCCGGCTTTTCAGCTTTTTGCCACCCAGGTGGCTGTTGATGACATAGCGCATCAGCTTTTTGATTTCGGCGATACTGCCGGGTGTTTCCAGCTCGCCTGCGTCGAAAGCCAGCAGGCTACTGCCTGATATCACCGGATTCTGCCTGCATGAGCCCGGCTGGCAGCACACAGGCCCATGCTCGAAATGGTAAGCATAATACCGGTCAGACAGTACCGGCTCGCCAGAATCGGCATCGTGCACGAGATTCAGGCCAAAGCCCGTGTGTTCAAGCAGATTTTTCTCGAAATTGCGCAGGTTAACTTCCAGCCTCGTTGTCTGCTGCAAGGTGCTGAGTGTTTCATGATAATCAGTGAACAAGGCCTCGTGCACATCGTTTCGATGCAGCAATATCACCAGTAATTCATTCAGATACATCGCCGACATCAGCGATTTGCCTCTCAACTCAGGCGGTCTGGCATCTGCCGTGTCGACATCCCTCAGGTTGGGCATTTCACCCCGTCCGTACCAGCCAAGCAGCAGTGGTCTGAATGGCTGCAATATGCCACTGGTCCTCGAACGCGGGCTACGACTGCCCCTGGACATCAACGACAGGCGACCATGATTTCGACTGAACACTTCCAGGATCTGGCTGGTTTCCCGGTAGGGGCGTTTGTGCAGGATGTAGGCGGGTTCGGCGTTGACTTGCATAGCTATACGAATTACCAGTTGCAAACCAGCGGCCTGATATAAGAATGTACTCTCGCAGAGGCGCAGGGCACGCAGAGAATAATTATGTTAATTAGAGCTAAAAACAACATTATGACTTCTCTGCGGCCTCTGCGCCTCTGCGAGAGTTATAATACTGGTCACCGCTATTCGTTAGTGTAACCCAGGCTGGCGAGAGCGCGTTCGTCATTGGACCAGCCCTCGCGAATTTTCACCCACAGCTCCAGGTATACCTTGCCTTCGAGCATTTTTTCTATATCGACACGCGCCTTGCTGCCGATGCTTTTCAGCCGTGCCCCCTTGCGTCCTATGATAATGGCCTTTTGACCCTTGGTTTCGACATAGATGGTGGCGAATATTCTGCTGATGGATTCTCCTTCTTCAAAGCGTTCGATTTCTACAGTCGTGGTATAGGGCAGCTCCTGCCCCAGCTCGCGTATGAGTTTTTCACGTATGATTTCTGCCGACAGGAATCGAACATTTCTGTCTGTAATCTGGTCAGCAGGGAAAAAGGGCTGATTCTCGGGCAGGCGCTCATAGACATCAGCTTCCAGCTGCGCAATGTTTTCTGCATGCAGGGCGCTCACCGGTATAACAGCGTCGAACTGACGCATTGCAGACAGCTTTTCGATGAAGGGCAGCAGCTCGTTTTTGTCAGAAAGTTTGTCGATCTTGTTCACTACCAGCAGCACCGGCGCTTTTATATCCTGCAAGCGGCTCAGCACGACTTCATCTTCTTCGGTCCACTGCAACGCCTGAACCACAAACAGAATCAGGTCAACATCATTGAGTACGGAATTCGCTGCACGGTTCATGTACCGGTTAATCGCTGTGCTGCGCCTGTTGTGAATGCCGGGTGTGTCGACGTAAATAACCTGGGACGTGGAAGATGTTTTTACGCCGAGAATTTGATGACGTGTCGTCTGCGGCTTACGTGAAGTAATGCTGATCTTCTGCCCGAGAATATGGTTGAGTAATGTAGATTTACCAACATTGGGCCTGCCGATGATGGCAACAAAGCCACAGTAGAATGTGCTGTCGTTCATTTGCTTATCGTAACAGAGACTGCTTTCTCAAGAAGCAATTTTCTTGCTGACTTCCTCGATTGCCAGCTTCGCAGCCGCCTGCTCTGCCTTGCGTCTGCTTCGACCCTGCGCGGTTGTAACACAATCCAGACCCTCGATACTGCACTCGACCTTGAACACCTGATTGTGCGCCTTGCCTGTTATTTCCAGCACCGTGTACGCAGGTATCGGGTAACGCCGGGACTGCAACAATTCCTGCAAGCTTGTTTTCGGGTCTTTCAGTGTTTGCACATCAGGTATGTTTTGCAGCTTTTCCGCATATAATCGAAGAATCAGATTACGGCATGTATCAAAACCGCTATCGATGTATACGGCGCCGAAAATGGCTTCCACGGCATCAGCCAGGATCGAATCACGCCGGCGCCCGCCGCTTTTCAGTTCTCCGGAGCCCAGCTTGATATATTGACCAAGCTCAAGCATTTTGGCGATATCGGCCAGGCTGTCCTTGTTAACCAGGCTTGCACGCAGCCGGCTCAGGTCACCCTCATTCAAATCGGCATACTGCTCGAACAGGCTGGCTGCAATAACAAAATTAAGGATGCCATCGCCAAGAAATTCAAGGCGCTCGTTGTTTACGGATGCAGCGCTTCTGTGGGTGAGCGCTTCTGCGAGCAATGCTTCATTCTCGAATGTATATTCAAGCAGATGAGAAAGCGGCATCAGCGCATTGTTTTGCGCCATCAACTGATCAATCCCGATTTATCTGACCGGAATTGTGGCTTCATGCTTGAAACTAACGATGTAATCGAGGCTGCCTACAAGTTTGCCGCGAGGTTCATATTCAATGGTAACAAGGTAGCCGGCTTTGGATTTCTTGATCGTTATATTTTCTTTTTTAATACTGTAGATATTATTAATACGCAACCTTTTTGTAATAATGTCCTTCATTTTTTTCGGTGTTGCGCTTTTAATTGCAGAATCCGTTTCCAGGTTCTGCATCAGCGTCTTCACACTGTGATCATTCAGATACACGGGTACGACATTCATAGCGATAATTGCATTAAATAAAACAACTGCAATGATTGCCAGCCAGCTGATTAGCGTTAAACCTTTCTGTTTTTTCATAAAGCCAACCTCATTCATCAATCATGTTGCCTATGCGATCCCATTTCACACCACCATTCCAGTGCATCCATATCATGAACGCCTTGCCTACCAGATGACTTTCTGGCACTGCACCCCAGACACGGCTATCGTTACTGTTGTCGCGGTTATCGCCCATAACGAAATACATGCCATCCGGAACGATATACTCCCCTTCCAGGCTGCTCGGCCTTCCCGGCTGCAGCAGGATCGAGTGCTTCACACCGACCAGGTCTTCATTATATTCATTCGCGTGAGTCTGACCCGGCCCCATATACTCACCGGCAAAGTCTCGACTTACCGGCTTACCATTTACATAGAGCACCTTGTTGTAATAAGCAATATGATCGCCCGGTAGACCTACAACTCTTTTAATGTAATCCAGTGACGGATTGCGTGGATATCTGAATACAACGACATCACCCCGTTCCGGATCACCCGTTTCGATTACTTTCCTGTTCCACACCGGCAGTCGAATACCATAAGCAAATTTATTCACCAGGATAAAATCGCCAATATACAAAGATGGCAGCATCGAGCCTGATGGTATACGGAACGGTTCGACGATAAATCCCCGTAATAAAAACACAATCAGCAGCACCGGGAAGAACGATTTGGAGTATTCAACAATGACCGGCTCTTTACCGCCCCGTTTGATCTCGACACCCTGATGGATTTCGCTATTCGCGTGGAATACCTTGCTTCGCCTGGGCGCCAGCACCCACACATCGAGCGCCCAGATAATACCCGTTATGGCCGTGCCCAAAAATAAATAAAAAGAAAAATCAAAAACCATCATGAGATATCACTTACTGTCCACTTTGAGTACGGCAAGGAAGGCTTCCTGGGGAATTTCCACTTTGCCAAATTGTTTCATTCGTTTCTTGCCCGCCTTTTGTTTTTCCAGCAGCTTGCGTTTGCGTGTCGCATCACCACCATAACATTTGGCCGTTACATTTTTACGCAAGGCTTTTACGTTTGTGCGTGCAATTATATGCCGTCCTATTGCCGCCTGTATCGCCACATCAAACATCTGCCGCGGAATCAGTTCCTTCATCTTATCTGCGACCTCCCGGCCGCGGCGCTGACTGACGTCCTGATGTGCGATTATAGACAATGCATCGACTCTTTCACCGTTGATGAGTATATCAACCTTGACCAGCTTGTCTGCCTGAAAGCGCACAAAATCGTAATCGAATGAGGCATAACCACGACTGACTGACTTGAGCCGGTCAAAGAAATCCATAACAACTTCACTTAGCGGCATCTCGTATACCAGTGAAACCTGCCTGCCCAGGTACTGCATGTTTTTCTGCACACCGCGTTTCTCAATGCACAGCGATATCACGTTGCCGACATACTCCTGCGGAACCAGGATATTCGTGCGTATGATGGGCTCACGGATTTCCTCAATATAGTTAACTTCCGGCAGATCGGCAGGATTATGAATTTCTATAAGTTCGCCTTTGGTATCCAGCACCTGGTAAACCACGGTTGGTGCTGTCGTGATCAGGTCCAGGTCGTATTCACGCTCCAGCCTTTCCTGGATGATTTCCATATGCAGCATGCCCAGAAAACCGATACGAAAACCAAAGCCCAGCGCGGTTGAATTTTCCGGCTCATAGCTCAGTGAAGAATCATTCAGTGTGAGCTTTTCCAGTGAATCACGGAAGTCATCATAATCATCCGCATCAACCGGAAACATGCCGGCGAATACTCGGGGCTGCACCTGCTTGAAACCTTCCAGCGGTTGTTCTGCAGGGTGGCTGGCCAGGGTGATGGTGTCACCGACACGTGCCGAGTCAATTTCCTTGATACCGGCGATAATGTAGCCGACCTGTCCGGCATTCAGCACCTGCTGGCTTTCGCGCTTGGGTGTAAACACACCCACCTCATCGACACCGAAATGCCGTTTGTTCGACATGATCAGCATTTTCTGACGCGGCTTGATGCTGCCCTGCTTGACACGCACCAGTACAATGACACCAACATACGGGTCAAACCATGAATCGATGATCAGGGCCTGCAAAGGCGCATCAGGATCACCCTCGGGTGGCGGCACCTCCCTGACCAGCTGCTCCAGCAGCTCATCTATGCCTTCGCCTGTCTTGGCACTGACGTGGCAGGCGTGCGAGGCTTCGAGCCCGATGACATCTTCAATTTCGTGAATGACGCGATCGGGATCTGCTGCCGGCAGGTCGATCTTGTTCAATACCGGTATAACTTCCAGCCCCTGCTCTATCGCGGTATAGCAGTTGGCCACGCTCTGGGCCTCGACACCCTGGGAAGCATCCACAACCAGCAGCGCACCTTCACAGGCGGATAACGAGCGTGAAACTTCGTATGAGAAATCGACGTGCCCGGGGGTATCGATGAAATTCAGCTGGTAGGTTTCGCCATCGTTGGCCTTGTAATTCAGGGTAACACTCTGCGCCTTGATGGTAATGCCGCGTTCGCGCTCCAGGTCCATGGAATCGAGTACCTGTTCCTGCATTTCGCGGCTGGTAAGGCCCTCGCATGTCTGGATCAGACGGTCTGCCAGCGTGGATTTGCCGTGATCGATATGTGCGATAATCGAAAAATTCCGGATGTTCTGCATTGACATATCAGCTTAGCACCCGCTTCAAGGCCTGCATATCGAGAAAATAATGGCAAACTTCTTC
Organism: uncultured Gammaproteobacteria bacterium; assembly: GCA_937998645.1. Lineage (GTDB taxonomy): Bacteria > Pseudomonadota > Gammaproteobacteria > SZUA-229 > SZUA-229 > JABDQW01. The sequence goes on along the minus strand of CALLCZ010000183.1, from coordinate 6,569 downwards.
ATCACCATAGACCAGCACCGGCACCCGGGTACCGTAAGCTTCTTCTAATTCCTTATTGTTATCTATTGGCACGCGCCGTGTCTCAAAATCAAGTTCGGATTCGCATTCCTGCAATGCCAGTTCCATGTCGTCACAAAGATGACAGCCTTCACGGATATATATGGTTAATTCAACAGGCATAACTCAGGCAGAAAAAAAACCGGCAAGCGCCGGGTCACATACGGGCGGGATTTTAGCAGATTACGCTCAGGCTATGTTTTTTCTGAGCACAACAGGCGTCAACTTGCTTCTGTTGCTGTTTGTGGACAGAAACCGGCGCGAGATAAACAGCATCAAGGCAAAGCCGGCGACTGCCGAAACCAGCACCAGCAGGTCACGCGAGGCGGTATTCGTCGAAAGAAGGCCGTCGGCCAGCAGCGCAAACCCGATCATGGCCAGCAGCGGTAACAGGTATACGAATATCGAACCCTTGAGCATGGCCTCTTCGGCCAGCCCTACGACGACTTCGTCACCCACCCGGGCATTGACTGTATTCTGCGCCTGAAAACGGGTAAATTTCCGGCCGACCCATTTAGAGAGCACGGAAGTACCGCAGCCCTGTTTGGCGGCACAGGCATTGCAGGCCGTCCTGGTTTCGGCCTCGAGCAGCAGCTGATTATTTTCAATTGCGATAACACGCGCCGTCTCTTCGATCATTGCGTGCGCTCCATGGACTCTGCAATAGCGGCAACCGTTGCTTCCGGCACTTCACCCATGACAATAATTTGAATACCGTTGATTTGTTTACCATAAGCGTTCAAGGCACCCAGCCTGGAAGCGCCTGCCAAACGATGAGTACTGTTTTCACTCGATTCAATGAACACGGAAACAGACGCAAGCCCATCGGAATACATCAGATGAAGCGATTCGTTTCCTACATCACCGCGAACAACGCTCTGTGTCAGCATAAAGCCCTGTGGCATATCTGTGGCACGCCATCCTATATTGACCTGTTCCCCTCTGCTCCTGTCAAGCGACTGACTGGTAAAGCCACTGAGGTCAGGTATATTGAATGCCATTTGCGGCACTTCAGGCTGATTTGTGAACGACGTATACATCATCTGCTCAACGATATCGCCATTTTCATCAAGCAGGTCGCATTTCAGCAATACACGGGTTTCATTATCCAGCCAGTATTTATAACCGTAACGATAGGCATCTTTTGGCTGTACGTTTAATACAGATGTTTCTCGGCCGGCAATACGGTCGTCACCCAGCTGATTAATCGTGTAATAGTTGGCCAGCTTTTCCAGGTTTTCGGGAAGTATCGGGTGCAAGCCGGGCTTGCCCCCCATCTTGCTCACGGTTACCAGTTTGCGTTCAGGGTAAATTGATATGACTTCATTATTGTGGCGGACTATCTTGCGCGCTTCGCCGTTGAGCGACTCCATGCTTTCCCAGACACCCCTGTCATCCACACCGTGAACAACATGCATGGTCATCATTTTGTCTGACTTGCGCAGCACGAATGTGCCTGTGTAATTCGAGCGCTTGTCTGCGGCTGACATGCCGCTGACGATCTCAGAGACATTGCCTGCATAAGCAGGCATATGACTCAGAATTGCAAATGTTAAAAAGGTTGCTGCTCCAATTCTCATTTGCCGGGCAATTTTCATCTGCCGAGATTTTTCTCAGCCTGGCTGTCTTTAGTAGTGTTTTTTTCAGACCCGTAACTCACTGAACGCGCATAAGGCATCATCCCCTGAATGGTGTCCTGTGCAGCATATTCTGAATGCTCGGTGACATAACTGTTAAGGTTTACCGCAGGCATTGCAACACCCGGCCTGGAATAGACAGGCGTCATGTTGTTCACCGGAAGTGACTGCACAGGCCGTTGCCCAACATTAGCGACCACCGCACTATCCGTCCCCTCTTGCCTGTCTGTGAGGGTGACGACCATGACCATAGCTACCGTTGCTGCTACTGCCAGGCCACCAACGGGTCTTAGCCATGAGCCTAAATCGAAAAATGGTTTTGCCTCACGCTGGATTGGGCGAGCCGGCCTGGCAACTGGAACAAATTCAGGTTCGCGACTAACGGCCTCACGTACGCTCGCGCGGATGTCGATCATCGATGCCTCTGTTACCCTTCCCCGTATCGCATCACCAATCATCTGGTAGCGTGTTGCTGTAGCGAAAGCCCGTTCGTCCTGCTCTGTATCAAGTGATTCCACTTCATTGTTTTCAATGGCATCATCAAGCCAGGCAGATATTTTTTCTTTGTCTTCGTTCATTACACACACCTGAATATCTTTCAAGGTTAATTATTCACGTTATGACTGCCACTATCGACGATAGGCTGCAGTTTCTCATCTATAGCTTCACGCGCTCTGAAAATGCGTGAACGCACTGTTCCAATCGGACAATCCATGACCTGGGCGATATCTTCATAGCTCAATCCCTCGATTTCCCGTAGAGTTATCGCCTCTCGTAAATCCGGCGGCAGCACTTCCAGCGCAGTGTTCACCGTCGCCTGTATTTCATCGGCGAGCAATTCTCTTTCCGGTGTGGCATATTCCTTGAGCCACTCGCTCGCGTCATATTTTTCAACTTCCTGCACGTCTACCGCATAGGACGGATTCTTTCTCCCCATTGCAACCAGGTGATTCTTTGCGGTATTGATCGCAATCCGGTAGAGCCATGTATAAAAGGCACTTTCACCCCTGAAGTTGGGCAAGGCCCGGTAAGCCTTGATAAAAGCCTCCTGGGCAACATCCTGCACGTCGGCCTGGTTGCGTACAAAACGTGCAATTAACTTGGAAATTCGATTCTGGTACTTCAGTACCAGCAGATCGAATGCCTTGCTGTCGCCTTTTTGTACGCGCTCAACCAGCGCCTGATCAACATTCTTCTCTGTGCCCATCCAGGCCTTTCCTCCAGAGACAATCCATTGTCTGGTTGGTGTGACAAAAAAATCCAGTTATAGTTCAAGCGCATGTGGTGTATTTACGCGCTGATGCATTTTGCCAATTATACAAGTACAATCAAGGTATTACACTCACGCACGCTGAAAAACATACGATTTTTCTCAAGAGAGCCCCACATGTCCATCTCGAACATGCATGATGTACTGATTATTGGCAGCGGCGCTGCCGGTTTGAGCCTTGCACTCAGGCTGGCATCCAATGGTCCGGTCGCAATAATCAGCAAAGGCCCGGTCAATGAGGGCTGTACTTATTATGCCCAGGGAGGCATTTCCGCAGTTCTTGCCGATGAAGATTCCTTTCAGTCTCATGTTGACGACACCATAAATGCGGGTGCAGGACTGTGCGACCACGACTCTGTCCGCTTCACCGTCGAACATGGCCCGGAGAACATTCACTGGCTACAACAGCTTGGTGTCCCATTCACCAAGGAAACGACACCTGACGGAAGCCGTGTCCTGCATTTAACACGCGAAGGCGGCCACAGCTTTCGACGCATCGTTCATGCCGCCGATGCTACCGGCGTGGCATTATCGAACACACTGGTGAATCATGTCCGCCAGCATGCTTCTATCGATATTTACGAAAACCACATCGCCGTCGACCTGATTATCGGCAGCAAGCAGGGGCTGACGCATAATCGCTGTATAGGCGCCTACGTACTGAATAAAAATACAGGTCACGTGAAAAGGTTCATTGCCAAAACAGTTGTGCTGGCAACCGGTGGCGCCAGCAAGGTTTACCTGTACACGACCAATCCTGACTGCTCTACCGGTGACGGAATCGCCATGGCATGGCGCGCCGGCTGCAAGGTTGGCAATATGGAGTTCAATCAATTTCACCCCACCTGTTTGTATCATCCTGAAGCGAAATCGTTCCTGATCAGCGAAGCGGTACGCGGCGAAGGCGGCAAGCTGCTGCTTCCGGATGGCGAGCAGTTTATGCACCGCTTTGATCAACGTGCCGAACTGGCACCGCGCGACATCGTCGCAAGAGCAATCGACCACGAAATGAAACGGCTTGGCGCTGACTGCGTCTATCTGGATATCAGTCATCGTTCAGCCGCATTTATAAAGTCCCACTTCCCGACCATTTACAAGCGTTGCCTTGAGCTTGGTTTAAATATAACGAAAGAGCCAATACCGGTTGTGCCCGCCGCACACTATACCTGCGGTGGCGTAATGACAGACATGAACGGCCGCACCGATATTGAAGGGCTGTATGCGATAGGCGAAACCGCCTTTACACGACTGCATGGCGCCAACCGCATGGCCAGCAACTCATTGCTTGAGTGCCTGGTATTTGCTGAATCCGCCAGCCAGAACATCATTGAAAATATAGCGAATATAAAACTGGAAAAGAAGATCGCCCCATGGGATGAAAGCCGTGTCACGGACTCTGATGAAGAAGTTGTGGTCACGCATAACTGGGACGAATTACGCCGCTTCATGTGGGATTATGTTGGCATTGTACGCACCAACAAGCGACTCGAACGCGCGATGCGCCGTGTTCAGTTACTGCAGCACGAAATCTTCGAGTATTACAGTAACTTCCGCATCAGCAGCGACCTGATCGAATTACGCAACCTGGCACAGGTGTCTGAATTGATAATCCGCTCCGCCATGGAACGCAAGGAAAGTCGTGGACTGCATTTTTCACTCGACCACCCGGACGCACTTGCTGACAAATTAGCAAAGGACACTATACTGGAACCCGGAAAAAGTAACGAACCACCTGCGAATATCCAGGTTGCAAAATGACAGACATTAAATTATTCATCGAACCTGAAGAGCTCGAATCACTTACACAAGATCCTGCTGTTGTAATCGTTGATTTATGCAAAGCGAAACAATACAGAAAAGCGCACATACCCGGTGCACATTTCATCAATTACCCGGACATCATACATATTGAAAAGCCCGTTATGGGCTTATTGCCGTCAGCTGAGCAGATTTCAAAACTGGCCTCGAACCTGGGCATCACTGCAGACTCTCATGTCATTGCCTATGATGATGAAGGCGGCGGCTGCGCCTCTCGCTTCATCTGGACATTACACGTATTTGGTCACACAAAAACATCATTGCTAAATGGCGGGCTGTTCAGCTGGGCAAATGAAGGCCATCCACTGACGAAAGATATACCCGAAAAGATTGCTAGCAGTTACACCCTGGTAAACACCGGCAATTACACCGTTGACAGCGCATACATCATGCAACACCTCGATGATGAACGCATGGCTTTACTGGATGCACGGAGCCTGCCCGAATACAGCGGCAAAAAGAAATTCGCCAACAAGGCGGGGCATATACCAGGTGCAAAGCATTACGAATGGACCGAAGCCATGGACCGCGCACATAACCTGCGCCTGCTCCCGTCTGAATCCATCCAGCAAAAACTTGATCAGCTTGGGCTGACAAAAGACAGGGAGATTATCGTCTATTGCCAGTCACATCACCGCTCGGCGTTTTCCTACGTCATGCTGCGCGCGCTCGGATATGAGAATGTCAAAGGCTATCCGGGGTCATGGTCAGAGTGGGGCAATCGCGAAGATACGCCGGTAGAACAGTGAGTGTCTCGGCGCTGTACTTTATCGCCTGGCTCATTACTTCGATTAATTACCTAGTTAGTTTCGCCTTGATGGCGAACTTGACGGGAGGAACCTTCTCCCCGTGAAGTTTGCCGAGGCATTCGGCTTTGGTAGGGACCAAGAAATCCTTCTTGGCCGGCAGGACGCCTGATTTAGTGCGTAGGGTGCAATAGCGAAGCGTATTGCACCAACAACATCCGGTGGATTACGGCTATCGCCTAATCCACCCTACGGGGATGCGAAGCGCGAGCGCCCGAAGCTATTCCCTCTGCAAAATCTTGTCCATACGTTTCTGCATCACCGCATAATAAACCACGGGAATCACGATCAGTGTCAGTACAGTCGAAACCAGTATTCCCGAGATCAACGACACCGCCAGCCCGGAGAAAATAGGGTCATCAAGGATAAAGAACGCACCAGCCATGGCGGCAACACCCGTGAGTACAATCGGCTTGGCGCGCACCGCGGCCGAACGAATCACCGCATCTTCGAATGGAACGCCCGCACGCAGTTCCTGGTTGATAAAATCAACCAGCAGGATGGAATTGCGCACGATGATGCCGGCAAGTGCAATCATCCCTATCATGGATGTCGCGGTAAACTGTTTGTCTGCAATCGCATGGCCGGGCAGTATGCCGATAATCGTAAGAGGGATGGGTGCCATTATTATCAGCGGCACGAGATATGACCTGAACTGCGCCACTACCAGCAGGTAAATCAGCAGCAGGCCAACAGAATAGGCAATTCCCATATCACGAAAAGTCTCATAGGTTATCTGCCACTCACCATCCCACTTGTAACTGTATTCATAAGGATCTTGCGGTGTGTTTACAAACCATTGAGACATATCCGTGGCATGCTCACCCTGAGCTGCTATATCGAACAATCCATACAATGGACTGTCGGTTTCACCTGCCATATCACCGGTAACATAGACAACAGGCATTAAATCCTTGTGGTAGATACTGTGGCTACGCCTGGATTGATGCAATTTAACGACTTCAGATAATGGCACCAGCG
>CALLCZ010000182.1 GCA_937998645.1 uncultured Gammaproteobacteria bacterium | reverse complement strand
GGGACAGGACGCACTGCTTGATGAGCATATTGACTGGGCCCTGGATCAGCATACATGAAGGCACAGTGATTTCGGTTTTTCGCAGGCTTTAGCCGCGAACAACGCGAAAAGCGCAAACAATGTTAATTATTTAAAAACCGGCGACATTGGCGTTATTTGCGGCAATAAACACCCTGCCAATCGAAAACAATTCGCGGCTGAAGCCTGTGCTGAGCAAAGTCGAAGGGCCGCTCCTACGAAGACCTGATGATCACCTCCGTGAACTTTGTGCCCCCTTGGCCAGCATTCGATGATCTCCACTTTCGATTAGAAAAGAGGCCAATAAAAAGGACCGTCCAACACACTTAGAAACGTTCCAGACCGCATGCGCGCAGCTGGACGTATTCAGGTATAATAGCGCGCCTTTGCCCCCGCGGGACGTGACATCACCCTCCATGCTCGATCATAAACAACCAGAAATTGCCGGTCTGCTGAACACGCAGTCAATCGACAAACAGCTGCGCGCCCGCGTCAAGCTGTTCGGACACTTGCTGGGCAACATCCTGCTCAGCCAGGCAGGCGCGAAAGTTTATGATGCCGTGGAAAAACTGCGCACCGGCTTCATCAGCCTGCGCAAGGAAGATAATACCGCCAAACGCGCCCGCCTGATGGATCTGATCGAGTCACTGGACCAGAACACGATTTCCCAGGTGGTGCGCGCATTCAGCACCTACTTCAGCCTGGTCAATATCGCCGAGGAAGCGTCACAACTGCAGCAGCGCAGGCGCATGATGCGTCAGAAAAAAGGCGAACTGTGGCGCGGTTCATTTGATTCAGCACTGGCCGACTTCAAGCGCATGGGCATGAGCGCCGAACAGGTACAAACCCTGCTCCACAAGCTGGCCTATGTCCCGGTAATTACCGCACATCCCACGGAAGCCAAGCGCCGCAGTATCATGCATGCCTTGCGCCGCATCTTCCTTACCAATGAAAGACTCAGCGACACCCGTCTTGGCAAGGAACAGCGCAAGGACATCATCGATGAGCTTGAAACCCGGATCCACATCCTGTGGCGAACTGACGAGGTGCGGGAATCAAGACCCCAGGTACGTGATGAAATCAACAACGGTCTGTACTATTTCAAGGAAAGTCTGTTCAAGGCCGTACCTGAAATCTACAACAATCTCGAATACAGATTGCAGGAGCACTACCCGGATGCACATTTGAATGTGCCCAGTTTCCTGCAATTCGGCTCATGGATCGGCGGCGACCGTGACGGTAACCCCAACGTCAAGCCGGAAACCACTGAACTCGCGTTAAGACTGCAGTCCGAGGCGGTGCTGGAAGAATATATTCGCCGCCTGACCGATGTATTCAAACAGCTGACCCACTCCAGCCAGCTGTGCACACCCAGCAGGGAATTTACTGACAGTCTCAATATTGACGAAAATATTCGCTTTGAAGTCTTTACCACCAAGCCGACGATTTACAGCAAGGCACCTTATCGGCGCAAAATTGCTTTTATGCGTTACCGCCTGCAACAGAACCTGGACAAAACCCGCGCGCACATTTACCAGGACGAATTCGATGAATCCGCCTGGCCGCATGCGTACAAAAATGAAAATGATTTCCTGCATGACCTGTATGTAATTCGCGATTCGCTGTATAGCCACGGTGACCAGAAGATTGCCAGCCTGGTACTCAAGGATTTCATTCGCCTGGTCGAGTCTTTCGGCTTCTACCTGATGCATCTTGATGTCAGGCAGGAGTCTACACGCCACACGGAAACCGTGGCCGAGGTCCTGCAGCAGATGGATCCCGAAATGGACTACATGAGCCTGGACGAGCAGACACGCATTTCGCTGCTGTCTGCAAAGATCAAGCAGCCCGACAGCGACTTCGTTCTGGATCGCAGCAAACTCAGCGAAGCCAATCTCGAAACCATTGAAGTCTTCGAGACCATGGAGCGCATGTATGACGAAATCAGTGAGCATGCCTTTGGCAACTATGTCATTTCCATGACACACCAGGCTTCCCATATCATGGAAGTAATGTGGCTGGGTTCACTGGTTGGTCTCGCCGGCTACAACGATGATGAATGCTATTGCCACATCGAAATTTCACCCCTGTTCGAGACCATCGAAGACCTGCATCACATTGAATGTGTGCTCGGTAACCTGTTCAATGATCCCGTGTACAAACAGCTGCTGCATGCTTCAGGCAACCTGCAGGAAGTCATGCTGGGTTATTCCGACTCCTGTAAAGACGGCGGCATACTGGCATCGTCGTGGCAACTGTTCGAAGCGCAGCAAAAAGTCATAGCGCTCGCTGATAAACACCAGGTCGAGTGTCGCCTGTTCCACGGGCGTGGCGGCACCATCGGACGTGGCGGCGGCCCAACCCATGAATCCATCCTCGCGCAGCCAGAAGGCACCGTGCATGGACAGATCAAGTTCACCGAGCAGGGCGAAGTACTGTCGAACAAGTACAGCAACGCGGAAACTGCAGTATACGAGCTCACCATGGGCATCACCGGCCTGATGCTGGCAACACGTTTCACCGTCATAGACGAGCCCGGCACTTCGACCCCCGAACGCATGGAAATCATGCGCGAGCTGATGAAGACCGGTGAAGAAAGTTACCGCCAGCTCACTGATCGCACTGAAGGCTTCCTCGATTATTTCTACGAGGCAACACCGGTTTCCGAGATTGCGCAGATGAACATCGGCTCGCGTCCCTCTCACCGCAAGAAGGGTGACCGCTCAAAATCATCGGTACGCGCAATTGGCTGGGTATTTGGCTGGGCGCAGGCCAGACACACCCTGCCGGCCTGGTACGGTATCGGCTCCGCCCTGCAAAATTACATCGATGGTGATGAATCACGCCTGGAGAAACTGCAGGAACTGCACCTGGAATGGCCCTACTTCAGAGCCTTGCTCAGTAACACGGAAATGGCCATGTACAAGGCCGATATCATCACCGCCGAGGAATACTCGGAACTGTGCCTGTCCGAAGATACCCGCAAGCGCGTGTTCAACATGGTACGGGATGAATACAAACGCACACTGGAACTCACACTCAAGGTTGCGCAGATGAATACCCTGCTTGATGACAATCCGGTACTGTCCGTATCACTGATGCGCCGCGACCCCTACCTTGATCCACTCAGCCATATCCAGATCAAACTGCTGAAGCATTATCGGGATAAATCTTTGAGCGACGAAGAACGTGACAGCTGGCTCGATCCGCTGTTGCGCAGCATCAATGCCATCGCGGCGGGTATGCGGAATACAGGGTAAAACCCTTACTTGCTCCTCAAGGTCATGGTTTATCGAGACACAAGTCCCAGTAAGGTGTGCCTTCAAATCGTTTTACAAGAAAATCGACAAACGTTCTGACACGCTGTGAAAGATGGCGCGTCTGCGGGTAGATAGCATAAGCATTGATCTGAAAAGCGCTGTACTCATTGAGTAACGGAACCAGTGCGCCACTTTCAATTTCCTTATAGGCGATAAATGTTGGCACGAGAATGATACCCCGGCCCTCTACAGCGGCATCTCTAAGAAATTCACCCGTGCTGGCTTTCAGGTAAGGGTGTATCCTGGTCTTGATTTCGTTACCTCTGGCATCGGTTAAATGCCAGTATTCGAAATCACGTAACAGGCTGTAAACGAGACACTGGTGCTCTATCAAATCATCCGGTGTCCGGGGTGTCCCCATCTGTTTGAGATAATCCGGGCTGGCACATATAACCGTCTTAACGGGCGCAAAACGACGTGCGATCAAACTCGAATCCGGTAGATTCGCAATGCGAATCGCAAGGTCAAATCCTTCCTGAATCAAATCCACTTCACGATCATTAAAATCCAGATCAAATTCAATCTGTGGGTGTTCTTTCAAAAAATCATTAATCACAGGACCCATGTGCATCAGACCAAAACTGGATGGCAGGGCCATCTTCAAGCTACCCTTTAATGTTCCATGGGCCTGCGACGTTGCAATTTCAGCTTCGAGAACATCATCGAGTATCCGTACGGCCTGATGATAAAAAGCCCGGCCGGTGTCGGTTAGATTCATCTGCCGGGTTGTTCGATGAAAAAGCCCTACACCCAGATGCTTCTCCAGCTCCTTCAGGCGCCGACTCACAGCAGACTTGGCCACGCCCAGGCGGTCTGCCGCAGCGCTGATACTTCCAGCTTCAACAACCCGGATAAAGGTATCCATATTCTCGAAACGGTTCATGTCTTTCTCAATTTCTGAAATATTATTGTTGCGATATTCGGAACAATTAGTTCTTATACTAGGTGTTTATATATTAATTGGCAACATGGATAATGCATTCATCACAGAGGCTTTATTACTCTGAAAAATAGAATGGAGAACATGATGAACGCACACGCGAACCCTACACGATTCATCCCCGCGATGGCGACGTCTGAAGGCGCAGGCGTTACAGTGCATCGCACGATCGGCACACCGGCTTTACGCAATTATGATCCTTTCATGATGCTGGATTATTTCAGTAGTGATAATCCTGATGAGTATATTGCGGGTTTTCCGTCTCATCCACACCGCGGTTTCAACACATTCACCTACATGATCGATGGCCACATGGAACATCAGGACAGCATGGGCAATACCGGAAACCTGGGCCCCGGCGGGGGGCAGTGGATGAAGGCTGGCAGCGGCGTCATACATTCAGAGATGCCCTTGCAGGAAAACGGTTTGATGCGTGGTTTTCAGCTATGGATCAACCTGCCGGCAGCAAACAAGATGGATACGCCTGAATATCAGGAATATGGCTCGAATGCTTTTCCGCTGATAGAAACACCGGACTACACCATCAAGATAATCATTGGTCAATTTGCCAGTAAAAGCTCACCCATCGTAGATGACATTACTCATGTTTCTTACCTTGACGTTCGGCTGAAAGCGGGCAAACGATTTCAGCATGAACTGCCGGCAGAGAACAACAGCTTTCTGTATGTGTTCGAAGGTGATGGTCAACTTCATGGGCAGAAGGTTCCGTTGAATACTCTCATTGCCCTGGGTACAGATGATAATACACCTGACTTTACCGCAGGCGAACAGGGCGCAAGATTTATTGTTATTAGCGGCAAACCGATTAACGAATCCATCGTTCAATACGGTCCGTTTGTGATGAATACGCGCGAAGAGATTGATCAGGCGATGCGTGATTTTCAATCTAACAGTTTCGTATCTGATCGCGCATGGGTAAACCGCAAGTAACCGGTAACGTCATTTAACCTGATCATTAATAGAGGAGCCGGGTAATGGAAACAAAATTGAAAACTGTAAATGGCGAATTTGTTCGATCAGAATCGAGCTTCAGGAACTGGGTAACTAATGATGGCAGTGCGGGACTGACGGGTGAAGGGGGTTTTGCCGCCGAACCCGGGCGTTATCATCTATATGTTTCATATGCCTGTCCCTGGGCGCATCGCACCTTGATATTTCGCACACTAAAAGGACTGGAGGATGTTATTTCCGTGTCCGTTGTACATCCTTTAATGCCAGCGGAAAGCTGGGTATTCGGCAAATACCCGGGCGCAACGGAAGACCATATAAACCAGTCTCACTATTTATATGAAAACTATCTAAAGGTAGACCCGGGTTACAACGGGCTGGTGACGGTACCGGTATTATGGGATAAAAAACAGCAGACAATAGTGAACAACGAATCGTCCGAAATTATTCGTATGTTTAATTCTGCCTTTGACGAGTTCGGTAATGCCGACGTGGATTTTTACCCGCAGGCCCTGCGAAATGAAATAGATGCAATCAACGAAGCTGTTTACAACAATGTAAACAACGGGGTTTATCGTGCTGGCTTTGCTCAAACACAGCATGCCTATAACAACGCCTATGACCGCCTGTTTAACACCCTGGACGAGCTTGAAGAAAAGCTGTCCCGCCAGCGTTATCTTGTTGGCAATCAAATTACCGAGGCGGACTGGCGTCTGTTTACAACCCTGGTACGCTTTGATGCGGTGTATTACAACCATTTTAAAACCAACAAAAAACGTCTGATCGAATATCCGAACCTGTGGGCCTACACACGCGAACTTTACCAGGCACCTGGCGTTTCTCAGACAGTAAATATGGATCATATCAAGTATCACTATTTCGCCAGTCATCGATCCATTAATCCCGGCGGGATTGTACCCAAAGGTCCACACATTGACTTTATGACGCCTCATGAACGGGAACACCTTTCGTAACAGGTCATTTATCCAACATGAGAAAAACATGTCCCGATTCACCAACCTGCACAACACCTTCAGTTCCTTCGAAGTCGAGCAGATATAAAGGACTTGCGATGCAGTGGAAAAACAGCACAAGCCGATTCGGTATCATTGCCATAGTTTTACACTGGCTGGTTGCTCTGCCTGTTTTCATACTGTTTGCACTGGGCTGGTGGATGACCGGACTGGACTATTACGATAGCTGGTACAAGCTGGGCCCATGGTGGCATAAGAGTATCGGTGTGATGCTTTTTATCACGGTGCTACTTCGCCTGTGCTGGCGGTTTATTTCACCTCCGCCACAGCCGCTATCCAGCCATCAGCCCTGGGAGACAAAGATAGCGCACGCCGTTCATCTACTGCTCTATCTATTACTGTTTGTGACCATGCTAAGCGGTTATCTCATCTCGACAGCGGATAACCGGCCTATCGAGGTATTCGGCTGGTTCTCTGTTCCGGCGACGATCACATCCATTCCTGAACAGGAAGATGTTGCCGGCCTGGTACACCTGATCGTTGCATCCACATTAATCGGCCTGGTATCGCTGCATGCAGCTGCCGCCCTGAAACACCATTTCATCGACCGGGATCGCAGTTTAAAGCGCATTCTCGGGCATTGAATATTTTTCTTTAACCAAAGGAGACAAACCATGACACTACGTAATTTAACCGCTTCACTAGTCTTTGCCGGATTAACTTTCACCAGCTCAGCATTATTAGCCGAAGACTATGAGATCGATACTAAAGGCGCTCATGCCTTTATCCAGTTTCGTGTTCAACATCTGGGATACAGCTGGCTTTATGGCCGTTTCAACGAATTCAGCGGTAACTTCAGTTACGACGAAGCCAACCCGGAAAAAGCAGCAGTCGAGGTAACTATAAAAACTGCAAGTGTTGATTCCAACCATGCTGAACGCGACAAACACCTGCGCAGCGATGATTTTCTGGATGTTAAGAAATTTCCGGAAGCTAAATTTACCAGCACAAGTTATACCCCCGGAAAAGACGGCAAGGGTGTTCTCAAAGGCAACCTGACTTTACACGGCGTTACCAAAGCAGTGGAGATCGAAGTGGAACACATCGGGGCCGGCACAGATCCCTGGGGCGGCTACCGCCGGGGTTTCCAGGGAAGTACAAAATTCGCCATGGCTGATTTCGGTATCGTGAAAGACCTCGGTCCAAAATCAAAAGATGTGGAAATGATCCTGTCGATAGAAGGGATCAGAAAGTAAGCTTTTCCTGTTTAAAACCAGTTTCATTCTGAGAGGAATGCAACAATGAGTAATGAAGGTGAGCTTCATAAAGATATGGGCACGGGCTAGCCAGGATACCGTAAGCAACTGCCAGACCTGGGAAAAACTATAAATGCCAATCCGCGAGGGGTGATTTTTATGTCCAAACCTGTAATTGCAGACAACAAACCGGTCAAGGTTACTCTTGCCAAAGGTCAGGAATATCATTTCTGCACTTGCGGAAGATCTAAAAGCCAGCCGTTTTGTGATGGCTCGCATACAGGCACGTCATTCAATCCCAGGGTCATTGTTTCAGATGAGGACGGCGAAGCCTATTTATGCGCATGCAAGCATACGGGAAATACACCTTTTTGTGATGGCACACATAAACAGTTTAAAGACAGGGATGTCGGCAAAGAAGGTCCGGGCATAAAATCACAGGCTTCTGATAGTCCGGCTGCACGCGCCACAGCAGAAGAACCAACGGTGGAATTTATCCACCAGCTGGCAAGGGAAGGCCTGTCCAAATCAGGTCATCATGGCCCCATGACATCCATGGGTGTTCCACGCCATGAACTGCCTCACTGGGATGACCTGCAAATCATGGTTGCGCAGATGGCAACCAAACCTCTGATGGAAGATACAAGCGTTGCCACAGATCTGACTATCGGGCCGGAATCCAGGAAACCTTTGAAATTAAAGATTCCCTTGTTTGTTTCTGACATGAGTTTTGGCGCGCTGTCTGAAGAAGCAAAAATATCATTGGCCAAAGGTGCGGAACTTGCAGGCACGGGTATTTGCTCAGGTGAAGGAGGAATGTTGCCTGAAGAACAGGAAGCGAACTCCCGGTATTTCTATGAGCTTGCCAGTGCTGGCTTTGGCTACAAAGAAGAACTGTTGAAAAAGGTACAAGCCTTTCACTTTAAAGGTGGCCAGGGTGCAAAAACAGGTACTGGAGGCCATCTACCTGGTACAAAAAATATAGGCAAGATATCTCAAGTCAGAGGAATACCATAAGGCCAGCCGGCAATATCTCCGCCCACTTTTAGAGATCTTTC
>CALLCZ010000181.1 GCA_937998645.1 uncultured Gammaproteobacteria bacterium | reverse complement strand
TCGTCCCTTGCTGCGAAGCAGCCGCATGTTTGCTCTGCATGAATGCCGAATGCGGCACGTGCAGCAGGTCGGCCAGTCTCCTCACCAGGTGTTCTTCAAGCTTGTGAACAGTATGATCAGCATATGCCATTTGCCAGAGGCGTGTAACCAGTTCGCGCTTTTGTTGCTGCGTATAGAATTCATTGATGAGTGAGGTGAACTGATAATAGTCTGTGGCCTGGGTTCTTTCTTCAATAGCCAGCTGTATAAGGTTTTCCGCTTCTTCTTTATTCAAATCAAAATTGTCCTGCAAGGTCCTGAGCAGGGTGTTGAGCTCTTTTTCATCAAACGAATAATCAGCGTACAGAACTTCAATCATCAGTGCGGCGCAGGCAAGCTGTAGCTGGTGTTCCAGTTCATCTTCGTTAATGGTTTCGGTGACGATGATGTATTGCTCGAAGAATTGCCTTATTTTTACGATCATGATGCTTCTCTGGTTATGCGCAACAAGTTCTCGAGGCGGGCTTCGTCAAAACCACTCATCGTGTATTTATCGATCAGTAACACGGGAATGGCCTGGCCGTTGACGTCATTGAATAACTTTTCACCTTCGGCGGAGCGTTCGATATCGTATTCGCAGTAACTGATGTTGTTATCGGTTAAATAACGACGTGCATGGTAGCAGTATGTGCACCACGCGGTGCCCAGCATAATTACTTCAGGTTTGCTCTTGAGAACTTCATCATTACAGTGAATGCGTTCAATCGGTGGGTTGTAGTTGACGATGATCAGTCCGAAAACGAAGAGTAGCAAAATGACAATACCGCTCAGGCGGCGCGGTCCAGGTTTGCCGGTATCGTTACCTTGTTGTTCACTATTTTTCATGGAGATATAAAAACAAAACCCGGGAGCCAGTATGACTCCCGGGTGCCTGGTTTGTTCCAGTTACAGCAGCGTTTTAGCGGATGTATTCACGTCTGCTTCGATCAAGATCACGGTCGCTGTGCTCGCGCAGTTCTGCAATGAAGTGCCTGCGATAATACAGTACGGCACTGGTGCCATTCGCTTTAACGTCAACAATTTTCCACTTGTTGTCAGTGCGCTGCATACCAAACTCAAGGCGTGCTGCTGGCTGGCCTTTCCTGATAACATTGATTCTGACTACGGCCTCATCACCACGGCTTCTGAAACGGGTTTTGTCATAGCGTAGCGATGTATTCGCGGGATCAAATCCACCCATATGTGTTACCAGTGCAGTGAGGAATGTTTCCTGCAGTTTTGCCTGGAACTTGATCTTGTCCTCAGTGCTCATGTAGCGTGCATAGGGTCCGGTAATCCATTCGGACATCGCATCGAAATCAAAATGGGGGAAGATCTTCTTTTCAAGGTATGCTCGCAGCATGCCAGGATGTGCGGCGTCCTGTCCCTTGATGAACTTCTCAAGATCCAAAATAGCCTGCTTGAGTTCAATCACCGGGTCAGGTATGTCTGCGTAGCGGCTGCTTCTGACAGGGTCGCGGCCACCCCTGTCGTCATAACGTTTAGAATAGTCGGTGTAAGCAAATGATGTATTCATGCACAGGGTAACGAACAGTGCAGTCAGTGGTACAAGGAATTTCTTCATGTAAGTTCTCTTTATTATAATAATGTGAGCAAATGAGCGCTAAGAATAACGTGCAAAACGGGTTTTCATCAAGGGCTGGAGTAAAAATACTGCAGATATTTTTCCCGCTGTGCTGTGGCGTGATTTTGATGCTGCCTGCGCTATCGACAGCGGCGGTTGATGACTGGTCAGTGATCGAGGAAGAGGCGGCGCTGGAACAACGCGCGCGCGAGGTAAACGAAGGTGAGCTCCAGTTACTGGACCGGCCACCTGAGGCAGCGGCGCACCTTCACCAGAACCGCCTGTTGATCACCGAGCGAAGCCTGCGTGACGGCTGGGTGGCAATGTATCAATGCCATAGCAACCTGGATAAAGTCTCCGCCTCCCAGATTGTCTACAACAAGGAACGTATTCGCAATATCAGGGTGCTGTCTTCGCAGAATATCGGCTCGGCCCGGGTTGAAGGGCATACGGTGCAGATCAAGGATATAGCGGCAGAATCGGAGATCTGTATATCCGCAGACAAGAAGGCGCTGAGCTACGAAAAAGGAAAGTATTACCTGAGGTTAGGCCCATTTATGCGTCGCTTTCTGGACGGCTATTACCCGATGCATGTACAGGTTGAAGTTTCTTACCCGGCTTTTCTGCAGTTGGTCAGTGCGAGCCCGGTAGATGCCTTGCGTCGTACCAGCGGCAGGACATCTTATGCGGATTTCGATCTCTGGGTGATTGGGAAGCTCGATATCGAGCTGGTGTTCAGCAGCAAGTGACCTGAAACTCAATAGAACTCATATTTAGCAATACGTTTTATTTTGTATTCTCCGGTTTTGCCAAAAACGGTGATACGGGTAATGATCGGAGCGTCGCCCTGGCAGTGGTCTTCAAAAGCGGTGCGTTCAAGCAGCTCGGATTCATTGTACACGATGGTTACGGCACCGGAGATGGTAGCGCCACATTGCCCATCAAGATCCTCGCTGAAGATTTGTGGTTCCAGTACAGTTGTATATACACCACGGCTGAGTTTGCAGCTATTGGTTATTTTGCTTGATTTGATGATTCGGGTTGAGTCTGTTTTGCGTGCGATTTCGACCATGTCCCAAGGAGAGTACGAGCCGTCTTCGGCGGAATACCTGAAATTTGCACCCGCATCGCCTCTCAGCAAGGAGTTGGTGATTACCAGAATGTCGGCGTTGGTGTCGCATTTGTAGCTTATCAGAGGGTATAAATCATCAGCCGCGCCTGCTGGAACTGCCTGGTTCAGAGCAAAGGCGAGTACTGTTGATAATATTTTTTTCGGGGATGTGTATGCCATTCAAAAATCATCGACTCACTGCTGGTGTTCTGACCAGAAGCGCAGAATATTTCTTATATAAACAAGAGTATAGGTAAGTATTCAAGGTTTACAAATGGCAGCTATTTGAAGACTACGCAGTACTACGAACTCGACCGGGCCGTTATGGCCGGATTACGGATGACAGAACGGGTCAAATGGAGATGTTTATTGCCTGATTTAAACTCTGCAGGCATAAATTATGAGTCCACAGATGAACGCGGATAATACTAACCCGCATTTCTCACCAGGATCACGGGAGCAGGCGCAGGACGGAGCCCGCAGGTCGCACCAGATGGCCGAGCCCTCACTTGATCTTTGAGACCACAAAGAATTTTACTCAGTCGGAAATACACGCGGTTATTCCACTCCTTCGCAAAATCCTTTGTGGACCCAAATCTCTGCGTGATCATCTCGCCCCCTGGTGCGACCTGCGGGCTGGTGTTCGTAAGCGCCGCTCTGGAGCGAAAAGCGTAGCCATAGCTACGGTTTGAGTGAAGAGCAAGCTTACGGACACGAAGACTAGCCTGAACCGTGATAGGCTTGCTCGAATAACACACTGTATTTTTGATCATCTTGCTATTCTCCTTAGAATTCGTGCTTTATCAGTATCCTACGCCGCCTGGTGAGAAATGCGGGCTAAGTGTTATTTCTTGTCCGCGACAAAAATGTCAGGAGCATTTTTGAACGCACGTAGTGCGGCCCCGAATGATAATGAGGGGTGGAGGGCAGGAAGCCCGGAATAACAACGCAAATAACGCAAAAAAACCATCCTTATTTAGTTTTTTATTAGCGCCTTTTGCGGGGTGGCGTGAAGCGGCAGGCGGACAATATAGTTCTTATCTGTGTTTATCTGCGTTCATCTGTGGATATGAGTTTTTATATACCTGTATCTGCATGGAGCTGTGTAGCGAAGGTCGGTATTCAGTTGCTACTGGTAGTAATAATCGTATTTATACAGGATGCCCTTCATGAACTCCCAGGCTTCGCTGTAAGAAAGGCCGCTGTTCTCAGGAATAATGATCTTGATATAAAGCTGTTTCGGGTGTTCTTTCTTCAGCGCGGCAAGCTTTTTATGCAACGCATTTGAAGACAGTGTTGTGTAGCTTTCGTCGCCAGCATCTTTAAACCGAATCCGGCCTTTACCTTTAATTTTTTCATAATTTACTTCAACAACGTATTTACCCTTGGCGGTGCGCTCAGGTTTGACCAGCTTGTCATACTTGACTTTGAGTTTGCTGTAATCGGTTTCTACAGAAACCAGTTGCCTTGCCTGTGCCTCATTCTCCTCGGACAGGATGATCAGTTTGTCCTCGGCTGTTTTGAGTTGTGTGCTTTGCTCGTTATAGTTGCTGCGAAGTTTGTCCAGATCGATAATAACCTGCTGCAGCTGGCTGTCGAGGCTGGCAACCTGCTGCTCGGTGTTGGAGAGCTCGCCCTGAAGCTTCTGGTTATCTGACATGATCACGATAATCTGCTGTTCCTTGTCTGCCAGCACCATGCTCAACATCTCGTTGTCCTCGCTGGATTGCATCAACTGCATGCGTAACACAGATAATTCATGCTGTGCATGTGCCAGCTGCTCTTCCAGGGTTGCATTTACCTCGGTAGTCGAGCGTATCATCTCTGAGGCTTCCTGTTCGGCCAGGAGACTGGCGCGCAACTGGTCGATCAGTTCCATGTTTCTTACCATGAGGATGACAGAAGTAATCAGGAATATCATAACCACAACAGTCATGATATCGGTGAACGAAGGCCAGAAGCTTTCGCTGCTTAAATTACCGCTGCGCAGGTCAATGAAGTCGTCATTCATCAGCTGTTCACCTGTGCATCATTTGATCTGCGAATCACTCCGGCAACCTGAAGCCGCTGCGCAACAGCTGCTTGATTTCACTGATATTGTCGTCGAGGTTACCAACACTGTCGGCATAGCTGCTCATCATGTTGTTCATTTGACTGCCGGCTTCTGCGAAATCAGCTTCAACCTGTCCCATTCTTTCAGCGGCTTCGCGCAAGGCGCGCACCAGGTTGCCGACTTCGTGCAGCATGCTATCGGTTTGATAGGTGAACCGTGGCATGATGTAGAGCGTGGTGGCCTGTTCTATACCGCTGAGTAACTGGGTCTGAACGTCGGTGACTTTCAGGTAGAAATAGCCGAAGAACAGGTAACAGACGATGGCGGTGGTCGTGGTTGACAGCGCAGTCGACATGCCGTGAATGACCAGGCCCATATTGCCCAGACCGTTAGCTGAATCGATGATGTTGGACGCGCCCAGCAGTGCGACCGAGAGTGACACGATGGTGCCAAATACACCGGTCAGAATCAGAATGTTGCTGATAAACTTGGGAAGGCTCAGACGCGTGCTTTCCGAGGCGACCAGGGTGGATGCCAGTGCGCTGTGATTGACGGCGACATTGTGCTTGCTGATTTCAACCACTGACTTATAGCGGCGGGCGATTAGCGAGTTCTTGCTGATTTTGTCTGTTGGCCGCGCCTCTTCATCCTCGACATTACGTAAAAATCTTGCCAGCGCAGATTCTTCCAGTGAATAGCGCATCAACAGCGAAATAACCCTGAACAGGCCAAACGCAAATAAAACCAGGATGCTGCCGTTTACAATATATCCGACCCGGGTCGCCTGGTTCTTGAAATAAATATCATTAACAAAATCCAGGTTGATCACAATGATGAGCAACAGCACTATGGAAAGCAGGATGAGTTGTAGAAGTATGGAACGGCTGTAGCTGGCCCTGAACTGTATCATTGAAGTAGCCCGTTATTATAAATTTTGGGCTAGTTTACCCGTTGTTTCATTGGCGGGTAAGCCCCGAGGCTGTGAACTGCCGATTATTTATCAATCAGCACTGGTTATATCTAAAGCAGTCGACTGTGTGATCATTAACCATGCCGGTTGCCTGCATGAAGGCATAGCAAATGGTGCTGCCAACGAAGCGGAAGCCGCGTTTTTTGAGTTCCTTCGACATCATGTCAGATATTTCAGTACTGGCGGGTACGTCCCGCATGGATTTCCACCGGTTTACGATGGGCGTGCCATCAGTGAACTGCCATATGTAGTTATCAAAACTGCCGAATTCGTCCTGGATTTCAATGAACGCCCTGGCATTGGAGATGGTGGATTCGACCTTGAGCCGATTACGGATGATGCCTGGATTTTTCAGCAGGCTCTCTATCTTGCGTTTGTTATAACGGGCAATTTTTTCTACATCAAAATCATCGAAAAGTTTGCGGTAGTTCTCCCGCTTCTTCAGGACGGTTACCCAGCTCAGGCCGGCTTGTGCGCCCTCAAGTGTTATGAATTCAAAAAATTTTCGGTCATCATGCAGAGCGACACCCCATTCCGTGTCATGGTAGTGCTGTTCGAGTTCACTACCCAGTGCCCAGCTGCAGCGTTTCAATGTTTTACTCACTGTCAAGTTTACGCTTGCCGAAATTGATGGCGATCGACAATCGCTCATGGCTGCTCAGGTTTTCACTGACTTCATGCACCACATCCGGTGCAAAGAATACGAACATGCCCTGTTCTGGTGTGATGGTATGTTGTTTATTGCCCTCATGAATGATCAGGTTGCCGGAGTTCCCGGCAACAGAAACATAATAAACCGCTGATAAAAGTTCATCGTCATCATCATGGCTGTGTACGGTTGTTACTGCACCAGGTGGCATGAAATTGAACCAGCAGCCTGCCTGCAGATCATCGATACCAGTAATACGACGGGCATGGCCGCAGGCCTCATCGAGCAGTTGTTTGAGTTCGGGTATCTGTTCGGGAGTCAGGTAAATATTTTCATAGCGGCCATTGAACAGGTGGCTGCGCCTGACACTGGCATCATGCTGGTGTTTTAGAAAGCCATCCAGCAAAGCCCTGTTGAGAGTATTTGCTCTGCTGGAAAATACAGCATGTGTATTTGCCGGAAAGTCATCCTTTACCGCATTATCCGTAGCCGTGTTTCGTTTGATGTGCTCAGAATTCGTCATCGTTACCGAACTGTTCGCGTCTCAGGATTGAAGCTTGCCACAGGTTACAGGCAAACGGTAGGTGTCTGGTTTCAGGTGCGGGTTAAGGTACATAACTATATGATTATTATGACTGGATAAGCAGGGTAGTACGAAAAATAACGGTATTCCGAGGGTTTTATTCTACGACCAGCTTTCTTAACCGGCTGTTGAAAGTCGAACCCGTGTTGTCGCCATCAGCCATAATCCACAGGCCGACGGTCTGTACCGGTCGGGTAAATTCATGGCTAACCTTGTTCCAGCCATCGTCGGTGTAGATGCTGTCAACTGAAACCATGTCGATATTCGAGCTGAAAGGGCTTTTCCAGGTTTCTCCAGGTGGGTGCATCGCGCCTGGTATCAGGTAGATCATGCTGCCAGATGTATAGCGGAGCGTTTTTCTGACCTGCTTCATCCAGCGTGGTAACAGAGGTTCGGGTATGTCTTCTGGCGGTCCCTCGATGATCAGGCCGACACGCAGCCATGCGTCGTCGCCTTTGCGTGTTGTTTCATGATCAATGCTGTTTTTGTTGAGTGTGCCTTTCGCGCTCCATTGAAAAGAGACTTTGCTGATACTTTTAATATCGTCGAAGGCAAGCAGAAGAAAGGATGCGCTTTTGGTTACTTCAAAATGAATAGCATGGTTATTGAATGTAATGGTGTTCGGCTGAATGCGCTTGAAATGAATATGCTCAAAATGGTGTTTGTCGAGAACAATTTGTTCCGCGTTCAACTGAGCTGTGACTAGCAGCAACGGTAACCATGAAAAGTTTCTCAGCATGCGGCTTAAGAGATGCCGGTTTCGATTAAAGTTCCTATCGGTAGATTATATTACGCAGTTTTCTTACCAGCGTTTCCTTGTCATCCTTGTTTAAAAAAGAGCCCAGCTCGACTTCCTTGCCGTGTGAGCGAATCACGATCTGATCCGGATGACCTTTGTGCCTCGGCTTACGCACAAATATTTTTGCCCATGACCTGTGGTATTCCCAAGATTTCTCGGCAAAGGTGCGCCCCTGTTCGATGATGACCTTGTCAGGGCTGAATTTAATGACTTCTGTCTGAATGTTTGAGCGCGCGCACAGGTAGAGACAGCCCAGCAGGGCAAGGACTTCCAGGCCTGAGAATGGTGCGATCAGCCACAGGCCTTGCAGCAGGAAGAATGTTGATATCAGCAGGGCCAGCAGTGCAAGCGAGGCCACCACCAGTATATTGAAACGCCAGCTTGCCGAGTTGTTCGGCTTCAACACGATATAGCCACTGCCGGTATCTGGATTGAATTCTGAGTACACCATGGATAGATAATATCACCGGAAAACGGCAAAAAACCATGATGAATATACTGGTTTTTAACGGGCTTATAAGTTGCGCCTGACGAGATGTTAAATCCACTTAACTGGCTATATGCAGGCGTCTATCAGTCATAGCTATACGGTTTAACTTAACACTATGGTGTTATATTCCTGCTAATCATTGAATGATATTTTCCAGTCTGTATTTGCTGATGTAGTCAGTTTTCAACTTTTAGCGGTTACTTTGAAGCAGGCATTCGTGCAAGTTGGCCGACAGAGTGGAATTCGTCTATGTCGCGTAAATAATATAGTGTCTCAAAACGCCCTGATCAAGACTTAAGCTCTCTCAATTCTTCTGCATTGAACTGAATTTCAATGCAGGTGCCTTTTTCAGGGGCACTATCTATTTTTAATGGCCACCCGAATCGATCAGATAGTCGCTTGACGATAGTCAAGCCTACCCCGTGACCAACGGCTGCGGTGTTATTACCTCGATAAAATGGCGAAAAAATCTGTTCGACCTGATCTTCCGGCATTCCAATACCGCTGTCTTTAATAATAACGCTCGAATGAGTTACAGAGATATCAATATGACCGTGTTCTGTATAAAGGATGGCGTTTCTTATCAAGTTGCCGAGCAACACAGAGACTACTTTGTCAGCTGCTGGAATCAAAAGTCTGCCAGTTGATGAGACGTTTATCGGTATTTTTTTTGTTCTGTTAAAAGCCTGGGCCCTGTCGACTTCTTCATCAATAATTTCATTGATGCAGACTTCATCTGCTGATAATGCATTGTCAGACTCACGTGCGAGAAGCAGAAATGCTTCTGTTAAATCCTCCATGTCGTCGGCGGCACGTTTGATTTTTAACACGCTTTTTTCTGTTGTTGGCGTCAGCCCCTGTTCCGACAGCAACATGTCAGAGGCTATTCGAATTACTGTAAGCGGGCTTCTTAACTCGTGACTGGCATCACGGGTAAAATTCCTCTCTCGTTCGATGAAGCTGTCGAGCCTCTCACCTAGATGAACGATCGAGTTGGCTAAAAGTTGGATCTCATCATCAGTTTTAAAAGGCATCTCCTCTAGATCGATCGGTGATATTTCTTTGGCGCTAAAGTCTATTCTGTTTACCTGGTCGGCAAGCCAGCTGACAGGAGATACCATGCGGTGGCTGAAACGGTAAGAAAACCATAAGGTTGTATACAGAAAGATTAGTATCAGTGTTAATGGAAACAGGCCGTAATATATTGCCAGAGAATCTACCTGGTCACGAAAGTAGAACAGGTAAAGGTCAGTGTCCTGTTGCCGGGACTTGTATACCACGACACCCTGATCTTCACTCTCGTGAAAACCCAGTGACAAAGGTTGCTTTGTTTTAATGTCGTCAGGCAGATTCGATGTATCAAAATAACCAGTCAGGTTTTGTGTGTCTGGTAGCGGGAAGTTTTTATCGGATCTATATTGCTGCCAGAAATACTCCGCCTCCTGCTTGATGGCTTCCTTGATAAGCGTTTCTTCGAGCACCACTTTAGCAAAGAATACACTGAGCAAAGCCGCAATGCTGATAAACAGGCCCTGGAAGATGAAGGCGCGGTTTATCTTGTGTATCAGTCCTCTACGATGTTTCATTCGGATCGATAATCTTGAAACCGCTGCCCTGAACAGTCAGCAGCAGGTTCTTGTCGAATGGTTTATCGACAACTTTTCGCAGGTTGTATAGATGACTTCGCAGGGTGTCACTGTCGGGAAGGACGTCGCCCCAGACCTGGCGTTCCAGTTCGCGGCGACTCACAACAGCTGGAGATGCACGCATCAGTACCGACAATATTCTCAGGCCTATTGGTGTTATTAACAGTTCTTTATCGGCGCGCTTAACTTTTAGCGTCGATGTGTCTATCGATAGATCTCCGACAGTAATCATTTCTTTTTTTATGTCACCTGAATGTCGTCGGATGAGTGATCTTATACGTGCTTCGAGTTCCTGGATGGCGAAAGGTTTTATCAGGTAATCATCTGCGCCTCTGTCGAGGCCGGAGATTTTATCATCCAGTGTATCTCTTGCTGTCAGCATGATGATCGGTACATCATTCCTGGCATCGTCCCTGATCTTCTGGCATACATCGAGTCCGTCCATTCCCGGGAGCATCAGGTCCAGGATGACAGCATCATACTGGTTGCTTACAGCAAGATGCAGACCGGTGATACCATCAGCAGCATAATCAACGATGTACTCTCTGTTTTCGAGATAGTCACAGACCATCTCTGCAATATCTGCATGATCTTCGATTAGTAATACATTCTTTGATTTGCCTGAATTCATTAGTTTTTCATATTTTATGTTATCTGCTGTTAATAACAGTAACCGGTGAGGCGATAACCTCACCAGTTAGCTGTTTAACACGGTTACCAGATTAGTTTGTCAGCACGACAAGACCAAAATCAGTGGCCGGACCGTTGTCTTTGGGCTCATGTGCTATCACTGTTGATACTGAACCTGCCGCAAGATTAAAACCCTCGACGTTTATTGCGGCAGTACCCATGCCCGAGTTCGTTACAACGCGTATGTCATAATCACCTGGAACAACATTGACATAATCGGTGATTGTTCCAAATGTGAAGTCATCTAGTAACGGGTCACCGGCCATGCCGCCTTCTACCTGTTCTTTTGTATACGCGCCAGCAGGCGTAACGAACACATCAACGGTACCAGCAAGAGGTGAGCCATGAATAACCTTCACGCTTGCCTGTGTAACAATCGAACGGTTATTGTCTTGCGTGGCCAGCAGGCTAAATGCTGGTGATGTGAGAACATAAGCTGATGCGATAACGGTATATTCAGCTCCTGTTGACAGGGTCACAGGCGTTGGCGAGGTGTGTACGCTGCTGCCTATGCCAGCATTGTCAGGAGCAACATCAAAGATGTAGTCGCCTGCAGGAACATCTGCAAAGCTGTCAGTGCCTGGTAAGGACTGTTTATAGCTTATCGAGGTGATAAGCTCAGTGGGTGATGATGGTAATGCTGGGCTAGAAGCAAATACTTCTACTGGACCCGATGCGGCTGTTCCAGCATCTGGCGACAAATGCACAACCCTGGCACCCGAGTTTGTCCTGGTGTCGAGTAATTCGACCTGAGCTGAATCGGTATATGCCACCAGCTTTACCGGTGACGCCAGCTGCGTTGTCGAATTGACAGTGTTTAGAGCAAGCAATAGCAGTTTCTGGCCGGCAAAACCTGATAGATCGATAGTGCCGGAATCATAGACAGCTGTTTTTGTGATGTCACCATTGGCAACAACACGGATCTGGTAGGGACCCGCAGGCAGGGCTCCGGCATCAAACTGCCCATTGAAATCGAATGTAAAATTAGCCGGTAAGGAGGTCAGGTCTTCACCTGGTGCGGTTACGTATACATCAACGTTTCCTGCAGCTGTGGCAGCATGCAATACAGTAATCCCAACTTCATCGGCTGCTGGGGATGAGGCGGTTTCTGCAGCGACGAATTCTTTGATATTTGCGGTATCACCAATCGCTACAATGGTATATCTCTGGTCTTGTATTAAATTAAGATCATTGACAGTTATAACTTCCAGGTTTCCACCAGGTACTATGGCATCGACAGCGACATCATAAGTACCAGAGTTGATGTTGACGAATCCAGTGCTATTAGGATAATCCAGGGCAGGCACCGCTACGGCATTGTCAAGTTTGATGTTCACGGGTGGTGCATCGGCAGACGCATGGATTATACGAACTAATGAACTGGATGTGTCCGAGTTTAAAGAGTCAGGTAAAGTAGTATCGTCACTGCTGCAGCCTGTAACCAGTGTAGTGCCGATGACAATGCCACCTGCAATTATCATGTTTTTGTAAATGCTGTTTATTTTCATGTCTGCGTACCCCTTAAAGGTAAGGATTGGTTGATTTGAGTTAACAGAATAAACAAGCCGGTGTGAAAGGGGCGTCAAGCACATGTGAAGATAATGTGAAATCACAAATTATTTTTGAAATCTAATGCCGGCTCACGTCGGCATAAAGGTTTTGTCAGTAGTAACTGTATCGTACCGATAGAGTTTTCTTTAAAACCGCCTTCGCAGTAACACAGGTAAAAATTCCACATGCGAATAAAGGTTTCTGAGTACCCGAGTTTTTGTATCTGTGCGATATTGTAAAAAAATTGTTCACGCCATCTGGCTAGTGTCGTAGCGTAGTGCTGGCCTATATCCTCGAGCTGATAAAAACGCATGTCTGTATGGTCGGCTACATTTTGTGCGATAACGTTCACTGAAGGTAAACAGCCACCTGGAAATATGTAACGCTGTATGAAGTCGACTTCATTTTTAGCCGCGCGGTAGCGCTGGTCTGCAATGGTGATGGATTGCAGTAACATCATGCCTTCAGGTTTGAGAAGTTTGCTGCAATGTTCGAAGTAGTTCTTGTAGTAAGCATGGCCGACTGCTTCTATCATCTCTATTGAAACCAGTTTGTCATATTGGCCGGTCAGGTTTCGGTAATCCTTGCAGAGCAGGGTGATCCTGTCCTCGAGGCCCGCTTCCTTTATTTTTTGTTGAGCGTATTCGAACTGTTGCCGCGATATGGTAGTGGTGGTTACATGGCAGCCGTAATTTTGTGCGGCATAGATCGCAAAACCGCCCCAGCCTGTACCGATTTCAAGGATACGATCTTGTTCGTTCAGTTGTAACTTCTGACATATCCTGTCCAGCTTTGCGATGCTGGCCTGCTCCATGGTCATCTCGGCCTGGTCGAAGATGCCGCTGGAATACATCATCGTCGGATCGAGGAATCGTTCAAACATCTCGTTACCGAGGTCATAGTGTGCGCCGATATTTTTTCTGCTGCCGGAAAGTGAGTTTCGATGCAGGAAGTGAAACGCCTTGTGTAATGGCAGCATGAGTTTTCCGAAACCGCCATCGATAGAATTAAGTACGTGCTCGTTACGCAGGATGATGCGGACCAGGTCGGTCAGTTGTTGGCAGTCCCAGCTCCTTGCCATGTAGGCTTCACCAGAACCGACAGTGCCACCGAAAATAACATCACTGTAGAAACTGGGTTCGTGAACGATGATCGTCGCGTGAAAAGGGAAGTCAGGATCATGATTGCCGAATTTATGTTCGCTACGATCTTCAATTAGTGTGATGGTGCCATGTCTGATCTCACTGAATTTTGACAGAAAAATCTGTTTTGCAAACCGGTCTATCCAGCGATAAGCGGTTCTTGGGTTGTCTGATCTGGTAAGTGCGATAGTATTCGACTTCATACTGATTTCACCGATTTCGGTGCCTCGACTTTAGGGTGGTTGACAAAAGGTATTTTTTTGAGCCATAGCAGTAATGCCTGGTAGTAGATGGCTATAACGATTTTCATGGTGATCATCGGAAACTGGATCAGCGCCATGGCAAGGTTTTTGCTCGTTATCTCACGTTTTTCAAGTTTCAGTGTTGCATCAAATACTTTCTCACTGTGCCGATGGTTTTCCATATGGACGGACAATGAGTTGCCAGGTGTAGTGAATCGCCAGTCGTACTTGATATCCATAGGCATGAAAGGTGAGACATGAAAACGTTTGTCCTCATGATAGCGATGTAACCTGTTATCAGGATTATTCTTTTTTGACTGGTTGTCTCTGGCGTCCAGCACGTAACAGTATTGTTCGCCCCATGGCGTATTGTTAACTTCGGCAACAATAAACTCGAGATTCTCGTCATCTGGGTCATAACAGTAGTACAGACTTACCGGGTTGAATCTGAATCCGAAGTAACTCAGGTGAGTTAGCAGACGAACCGGTCCCTGCGGGCGACGACCCGTTTCCTGTTCGATGTAGTTTCGTACACTGGTATCAAGCGGCAGCTTTTTATCGCCGAGATGATCTTTTCGGTAAAAGCTTGCGATGTTTGCTTTTTCAATAGACCATAACCAGAAGCGATCGAAAACTGAAGGCAGCTCAGACATGTCCAGGTACATCAGGAACAGTTTGTAACTGAACTGGTGCGCTTTCGGTGTAAAGCGGCGGTGTCTAACTTGCCCAACGTAAAGACAGCTTTTCTTCATTGCTGATGTCCTGTTTAAAGTGTGAGAGTGCATTGACGGTGCTGACTACGCCATCTTCGTGAAAACCATTTCGCCAGTAAGCGCCGCAGTAGTAAGTCCTGCTGGTGCCGTTGATCAAGCGGTGATTCTGCTGCGCGATGATGCTTTCAGGGGTGAATATCGGATGATGATAGACGATAGTCTTCAGGATCTTATCCTTATCGATTTGGTCGGTATAATTCAGCGTTACGCAATACGTATTATCTGAACTGAGACCTTGCAGGATATTCATGTTGTAGGTCAGTGCTACATTGGACCTTGTGTCATTTGGAATGTGATAGTTCCAGGATGCCCAGGCTTTTTTTCTGATCGGCAACAGTGATTTGTCGGTGTGCAGTACTGCTTCGTTCTTCTGGTACTGAATGGCCGAAAGTGTTTCACGTTCCTCTATTGAAGGATGCTGCAGCATATTCAGTGCCTGATCACTATGTGATGCGATGAAAACATAGTCAAATTTCTCGATACCGTGTTTCTGGGTGTGAATCTCAACATGGTCTTTAAAGCGAACGATGCTGGTCACAGGGCAGTCAGTTCGTATCTTGTCTTCGAAGCCCTTGACGAGTTTCTTTACATAACTATTGGAGCCGCCCTTGATGACATACCATTGAGGGCGATCGTTTACGCTCAGCAGGCCATGGTTCAGGAAGAATTTAAAGAAAAACCCGGCAGGGAAGCTGAACATGTCACCCGGCTTCGTCGACCAGATTGCGGCACCCATGGGCACTATATATTTGTTGATGAATATTTCGCTGTAATCGTTGTTGCGCAGGAAGTCACCGAGGCTAAGGTTGTCAGGATGCTGATCGCTGCAGATGTTGTTGATGAATGCGGTTGCTTCATGATTGAATCGCAGGATGTCGGAGATCATCTTGTAGAACTTCGGCCGGAATAGATTGCTGCGTTGCGCGAACAGCGTGTCGAGGTTGTTGCCATTATACTCAAGGCCGCTGTGTTCGCATTTGACACTAAAACTCATCTCGGTTTTCTGGATATCGACATCAAGCTCTTTTAGCAAGCTGATAAAGTTGGGGTAGGTCCTGTCGTTCAATACGATGAAGCCGGTGTCGATGTTTAGTTCACCTCTATTTAATCCAGCACCAACATCATCGATAGTGTGCGTATGTGTATGACCGCCGATGTGACTGTTCTGTTCGAACAGTGTGATGTCATGCTCCTTGTTCAGGTGATATGCAGCGACATTGCCTGAGATACCGCTACCGATGATTGCTATCTTCATTGTGTCTTGGCCCCCTTCAATTCGTTTGAAGTTTCCGAGTTCTGTGACCAGACCTGTGGCACTTTCTGTACCTTGTCTATGTCGTATCCCTGGGACTGGATGAATCCCAGTAATGATCTGTAACTGTTTTCATCGATGCCTGGTTGACGGGACATCAGCCAGACATAATCACGTTTACTGCGACCTATGATGGTGGTCTGATAGTCATCATCGAGGTAGATGACTCGGTACTCGGCTTTAAACGGCCAGATAAACTGCATGTCCCACAGCGCGTTCGACTGCTTATCCACAATGAAACCTGTCGGATTATACTGTTTACGATTACCTTCAGCTGATCCCTTTCGAAAAGTGAAAGTGGTGGCGATGCTGCCATCTTCATTCATCTTGTATGTTTCTATCGCGTTATAGGCATCAGTCTCGATAAACGTCGGTATATTCGCGATAACGTACCATTCGCCCATAAAGCGTTTAAGGTCGACATGCTCAACTGTATCTATCGGTTTCAAGTTTTGACTCCCGCACGCGCTCAGTAAGGTGATTAATGAAAGCACCAGTAAATTGTTCTTGATTGTTGTCATGGTCTCTATCTCTTCTGTCACAATCTATGGCATCGCATATCTGACGACACGCCCACTCTCTGTCAGAGATTCCAGTGCCAGCCAGTGATCATCTACTGAATACCACAGGTCTATCTGCAGGTCTTTGCCATGTAGTCGATAATGCCTGGCGACAACCTCCTCACCGTTATGCCTCAAGGTGTCGGTACCGATAAACTCACTATCGACTTCAATCATCTCGCCGGTTTGTGAGTTAAGCAGGGTTGTCTCTTTTAGAAATTCGGGATCCCAATATGCAAATGTTTTTATGCAGGGAAGGTATTTATTCTGCTTCTCATCAGTATTATTTTCTGCCGTGTTTACGATGAAAGACCCGTTATATGCTTCGCCTGAGACGTTGTATAGATCGCCATTGTCGTCTGTCACAGCATTGATGCTGTTGAGGCATTGCCCCTGCCAAAGTTCTACGTTGTCATGCTTGTAGCTGTATGCATTTATGAACAGGAATTTGACATTAAAACGCGCGCTGCTGTAGATCTTCTGGTATTCCTCATTCTGGATTATGGAAAAATTATGGAAACCGATTTCATCACCATCGAGATATACTGTGAACTTCCAGTTTTTATCGATGCTGCTGGATGCGTGCGCAACGTTAAAAATACTGATAAAGCAGAGTAAAAATACGTATTGTATGTTGCTTGTGTGTCTATAGATAAAATTCATAAGATTTGACCGATGTTCATAAATCAGGAAATTATTTCGGAAACCACGGAAAAAAAGCATTTGTTGTTTTGCAGTAACTGGCATACGCTGGGCGTCGTTCAGATATAGTGCTCTCTAGCAGGCTGACGCCGGAAACTTTTAATAACAGTATCGTCATCAACAATGGCGAAATGATGCTCCACCAGTGCCCTGAAGCGACTGCAAACAGGAAAAACGCCCACCAGACACAAAATTCACCAAAGTAATTGGGATGGCGGCTATATCGCCAGAGGCCGGTGTCCAGAACCTTGTCCTTGTTTCGGTGTGATGATTTGAAGCGCAAAAGCTGCAGGTCACTGACGGACTCAAATAACATGCCAGTAAGCCACAGTGCTAATGCGAGGTAATCCAGGATATTTATCTCGCTGTTGCTACTGAAGATGCTCATCAGTGGAAGTGCAACGATGACAGCCAGAAAGGCCTGCAACAAAAACACGATATACAGACTCTTAAATTCGAAATTAGGCTGGTTATTCTTTCTGATGGTCTGGTAGCGGCTATCTTCTTCCTGTCCCCAGTTACGCCATGTGATATAAAATGCCAGCCGTATCGCCCATACCGTTAGCAGCAGGATAACAACGCTATGCCTGTCAGTTATTGCTGTTTCTGATAGCACCAGGAAACATAGGCCGGCAGCCAATATCATCAGTGACCAGAAACTGTCAACAATACCGACATCTTTCTTGATGCGGCTTGCTATCCATAAGCCGAAGGCGATGATAAACAGCACCACTACAGTGTAAGAAAAAGCGTTGATATCAAACATATTGAGGGTACTCTCGGCTACCAGGCTTTTTTGGTGAGATGTTATAGCCATCAAGTTTTAACGATGTCGTGACCATTGCAGGCAGCAGTACTGCCCATGCGACGGCAATGATGCCCATCGATAATATGAAATTGTCATATTCGACTGCACCGAGCCTGTTACCTGCGTAATAGGCCAGGGGTGCAAATAACGCACCGATCAAGGCGATCAGCAGTGGTGCCAGACCTTTAAGCCAGCGCATGGACAGGTTCAGTGTGGTGGCGAACAATGGCCACATCAAAATTATCCACAGGGGTGCGATTAAATCGGAGACCTGTCCATGACTGTATCGCGCAAGCCCCTGAGATGTGACGATAGATTCATATACCAGACCGATGATCAGGGCCAGTGTAAGTAAACGCAGCTCCTGTACTGTGTCAGTAGCACGATATATGTGATATGCGATTACAGCTATCGCGACCATGCTGCCGATTAATACCTGGTCGTATGCGCCACCCAGGACACAGGCAAACCATCCGAGTTGAAACAGGAGAAAATTTGTAATCATAGATTTAGTCATCATGATTTTTTACCGAACAGGTAGTGTGATACGTACCATTCCTGTCCATTGTTGAAAGCAAACAATTCTGCACAGGCCATAAAGAACATGCGCCATCTCATCCACCACTTCTGTGTCTGGTCGGCACCGTAGGCGGTTTCGAGCAGTGGCCACAATGAATCTTTGTTGTCATCCATGTTCTTTAACCAGGCATTGGATGTTTTTTCGTAATGTTCGCCCTGCCAGCGCCATTGCCGCAGCAGGCCAAGATGCTGCTGGAAGTGTAGCGGCAGGTCATCACTGGGCATCATGCCGCCACTGAAGAAATGCCTGCTCATCCAGTCGTCTTCGCCCTGGTCAAGGAAAAGATAGGGTACGCCGCGGTTGACAAAGATATGTTTAAAAAACAGACCGTCATCATTCAGCCAGCGATTGATGTTTTCATAGAGCTGTGACCAGTTACGCATATGTTCGAACATCTCTACTGACACCGCGCGGTCATATCGTTCCTCGGTATCGAAATCATTCATGTCACATGTAATAACATTGATATTGCTTAAGCCACGGCCTGCAGCGACTGATTCGATGTATTCACGCTGTGAATGCGAGTTAGAAACCGCATCGATCCGGCTATGCGGGTAATGTGCTGCCATCCATAAGGTCAGGGAGCCCCAGCCACATCCCAGTTCGAGTATTTTCTGTCCATCCTTCAACCGGGCATGCTTACAGGTCTCCAGCAGTGCCTGATGTTCGGCCTCATCCAGTGATTCGATACCCTCTGGCCAGTAACAGCAGCTGTATTTTTTGTGTTTCCCCAGCACCGTATGAAAGAACTCTGCCGGTACCTCATAGTGCTGTTCATTGGCTTTTTCCGGCAGCAGGGCGATCGGCGCTTCACGCATATCTCTGATGAGCCGGTGCTGCGCATCGGCCATTTTTTCATTATTACCGTGATCGATCTCGATCAGGCGTTCAGCAAGCAGGCGTTTTATCCCGTGACGTATTACCTTGTCCGGTACGTAACCCTGTTCACTCCACTGCAGTGCTGTTTGAGCTGTGATTGCCATAATTGCCTCTAGAAGCTTCTGTGAAAATAATTATACACAAATTATACAAAAGTTGTACAAAAATATTACATATAATATAATTTATGTCAATGATGTTATGTTTTTAATAACGTGTAAAAACAAAATATCAAAATAAAACAGTAACATACAATAAATCGTACAGGAAATTCGCGTATGTGTAATTACACGGTATTCTGTACAACTATGAGCATAAGGCTGGCAGTGTGAAGCCACCGTCAAGCGTGTGTGAAATTTTTGTGAAGATTAGAAATAAACATAAAAAGGGCAGATGAGTTATGACACAGGAGATGACAGTAAAACAGAAGAGGCTGTTTGATATGACACAGCCTCTGGATGATAGTGGTTGCTGGATATGGCAAGGGCAGGTCTCAAACAGCGGTTATGGCCGAATCATGGTGAGCGATACGGATAACACGGTGAAGATGGTCAGCGCACAGGCTGCCAGTTACCAGCAGTTTATAGCGGAGGTGCCTGATGGCTACCTGGTTAAGCAGAGCTGCGGTAGCCGCTTATGCATCAATCCGCAGCACCTGATGTTGTTGAAGATATAGGATGAAGGTATAGATACTATGAAAATAGCAGAGAAAAAAGCGGTAACAGACAGCAGTGCCCGCTTACCGTGCAGAGGCTGTACCGGGCGATGCAGAAATTATGATCGATGTGGCGGTAAACCCTGGCGGCTCATCAAAACCTCCTCTAACTCGTAATCAGCAAGTACAAAAATTAACTATGCCTGGAGATAAAGCTCCTGTAAGCGTTATCTTGAAATGATAAAAAGTAATTTTATACGTTCTATATTTTGCAGCGTTGTGGTCGTGTTGTACGGGCCATGGGTCAGTGCTGCCGAAGTGATTGTGCGAATTGATAATCCGCCAGAATCAGGCATGGTTGCGCTCGCCCTGTTCGATTCAGCCAATGCCTTTGGTGACCTGCGTGATCCATATATGGTCATTATGCATTCGCTTGATGGCCGTGATGAATACCTTATGGAGGACGTAGGGCCCGGTGAATATGCGCTGCTGGTGTACTTCGATGAAAATGGCAATAATCGCATCGATAAAAACTTCATCGGCATACCAAAAGAGCCATTGGGTTTTTCAAACCGTTATCGGCCGAAAGGTCCGCCGTCCTATCAACGCGCAGTATTTCAGATAGAGCAGGATGAGTCTCGAACATTCGATGTCGAACTGTATCGGCCGCTGGGTAAATTTGGCCGTGTCGGCGTCGGTATCGGTGTCATCGCAAGAAGTAGTCCTTATGTTGGCTACAGCGGTGCGGTGAGCCAGGTGATACCGGCAATCAGTTATAACGGTGAAAGGCTGCAGATCTATGGGCCGAAGATACAGTTTGGAATAGCAGGCAGCGGCAAGCTGAGGCTCGCGGCAACCGGACGTTACCGCATCGGTGTTTACAATGAAGACGATAGCGAATTTTTAACAGGCATGGGCGATCGCAGTGACACCTTCATGGCCGGCCTGGCTGTCCAGGCAGTATTGCCAGGCGGATTTGAGGTGTCAGCAAGCTATGAGTACGATGTGCTCGACAGGATAGGTGGCAGTGAAGCCAGGGCCGCGGTTGATAAATCATTGCAGTTTGGGGTGTTTCGGTTTGCCCCGGAAATCGCTATAAACTGGACCGGTTCGCAGCTGAGCAATCATGACTTTGGCGTGTCGGAGAGCGAATCCACTGCAGAGCGCCCAGCATACACTCTTGATGATACTTATAGTGTTGAGGCAGGTGTGGGTATGTTTATCGAAATTACCCGGGACTGGCTGGTCTTCATGAATGTTGCTGTCGAATCGCTGGGTGATGAAGTGACGGCAAGCCCGATAGTCAGTGAAGACTATGTCATCAAGGGCTTTGCCGCAATCAACTATGTATTTTAAAAGTGCTGATTAGCCTTTCCTGGCACACATTACTTTTCAGTTCTGTCGTGCTCAACATATATTAACTTGCCGGTGTCGAAACCAAGTTCCTGTGAGCGTTTTTTGAAACGGTCGAGAACCTGCTGGTCGACTTGCCGGGTCCTCGATAAAAGCCAGAGGTAAGAGGTGTTGGGGCCGGAAACAAATGCGTGTTGGTAGTTCTTTCTGTCCAGCTCAAAAATTATGTAGGAACCATAAAAAGGACCGAAGAATGATACCTTCAAGTGGCCGGTATCAGTGCTGTCGACGAAATAAGCTTTTCCTTCTGCCTGCTCCCACGCATTGTCTTCTTTAGAATAACCGCTATTGATCACCTTTACCCCGCCATCATCCCTCAGTGTGTATTCTGCACTGATGTTGTTGAGTCCGCGCTCGAATGAATGGTCAAGCCTGGCGATCTCGTACCATTTCCCCAGGTATCTATCGAGTTCGAAGTCTGTTACCGCAACCACGCCTTCAGGTTTTCCTGTGCAGGCTGTTACTATAAACGGGATTACTATTAACAGGAGTTTTTTCATGTCAGTTATGTTTGTGTACTTTCTGCTGAATTAATTCTTGTGATCTTTCTTGTTATCTAACAGGCGAGATAGTGTCTGATCCAGTTCATTGTCAACGAATGTGTATCCAAGGGCGCTTAATCGAGTGGCTGCTACCCTGCTGCTTGATAGTAACAGGGCATCTGCCATCTCGCCAAACATCATGCGGGCAGCGAATGCCGGTAAGGGTGATATCGTCGGGCGTTGCAGGGCACGGCCAAGGCTTTTGGTAAAGGTATAGTTCGTTACCGGTTGCGGTGCGACCAGGTTGTACGGGCCAGATAGTTTTTCGTTATTGAGCATGTGGTCGATGATGCGGACAACATCATCGATGCTGATCCAGCTCATGTATTGCCTGCTGTTACCAACGACACCACCGAGTCCCATGTTGAAAGGCAACAACATCTTCTGTAAGACGCCGCCATCCGGGCTCAATACGATGCCGGTGCGGATATGAATGGTTCTGATGCCCGCATCTTCAGCTGCCTGTGTTGCACTCTCCCATTGCGAGGCGACATCGCTTAGAAAGCCGGTCCCCCTGTTGCTGTCTTCATCGACGGTGTTATCGCCGGTATCGCCATAGTATCCGATCGCTGATCCCGAGATCAGTAATCCGGGTTTATGTGCTAGTTCAGTGATGGCTTCGGTGAGCAGGCGTGTTCCATGAACCCGGCTGTTTAAAATCCGGTCTTTCTTTTTCTGGTTCCAGCGAGAGTCGGCAATATTTTCACCGGCCAGATGGATCACGGCATCCAGTTTTATCCTGTCATCGAGATGGATACGGTTCTCTTCAGGAAACCAGTAATGCTTTTTTTCTGATGCAGGATTCCTGTACAGGGGAAAGATGTTATGGCCCTGCCTGGCCAGATGCGCTGTAAGTGCACGACCGATTAAGCCTGTTGATCCGGTGAGTAATATATTCATTGTTGTTTGCCTGGTACAGTCCCTGGCTTATTCTCTATCGGCCCAGACCACGTAGATGGGATCTGATAAAGGGATATTATGTCTGTCATTGGCTGGCCTGGGTATACCGCGAAGCGAATAGGTGTTTATGTCACCGAAATGCGCAGACGCTATGAAGTGTTCCATCACCAGTCCGATGCGTTCGAAATCATGCAGGTTGTTCCATACCTGAACTGCTTTAGTGGGAAACCAGCGGTTCGAGAAACTGATGATAAACCTGCCGCCGGGCCTCAGTACTCGGGCGACTTCATCGAATAAGCGTGATGGCCGGGTGATATATTCGATCGATAAACTGCAGACGACGATATCAAAACTGGCATCTTCAAAAGGCAGTCGCTGCTGCTGGTTGATGTCGTGGATGACTGCTTCATCGAGGAGCGGATTGGCCGCGAGCTCTTCTTCGTTCAATCCCAGGCCGGTGATTTTTTCACTCTCCAGTCTTTCATCGATATGTGAGTTGATGCTCGACATCAGATCGAGTATTTCTGAATAGCCCGGGATCAGGTCATTATAGACAGCCTTTAGCTGCCTCTGTGCTGCCTCGTCCAGGTGATTGATATGCCTCGCCTGAGAATAAAAGTCGCTATCGACAGTTTCGTCTGCACGTTGAAACGCATTGTCGCTGAAAAAGTCTGTCGCTTTATCGCCATAACGCAGTTGCATGCCGGGTCCTGTCAGAAAATCAGGTATCTGTCCTGCGCCGAGCAACGGCATTGCAGAGGGTGCTTCTGCTATGGCTGCAGCAGTTTGAGTATCATGTTGCGGCTCAAGTCTTTCGATAGTCAGGGTCGTATTGTAATCACATAGCGGGTGGCTGGTGCACACCAGCAGTTCTTTATACATGAGATCGATGATACGGATCGGTATCGTCCTGGTGCGCACACTGTTGCTGAGGGGTAACTTTTCGGAATTGAATAAGGTCGCCGGGTAGAAGCGGCCATAGCGTGGTTCGATATCGATGTTATGGCCAGGGTGCCGGATGAAGTCTTCCTGGGCAATTGCGATGGTCTGCGCCTTATGGTCATTATTGAATAACTTTCCTTTTATATAATCATAAGTTTTAGAGGGCTCATCGCCGAAGGTCTCTAGATCGTTTCTGATCGCTGCCGGGAGTGTTTCGACCACGGCAGGCAGATTATTTTTCTGTATGTAAAGGTCGTCTCTATGTAGGCCATAGTCGCTTTCATAACGTATGGACAAGCTATACGTGACCTCATCGATGCCGGTCCCAAGTACGTTTTTCAGGCCGGCTCCAACAGAATATAAAGTCATATGCTTTACGATTGAATGCTATGTGTTATCTGCCCTTCAAACCGGTAGCATAAGCTTGCTCGGAAACGGCGAGAAATAATACTGATCAGCGATATAATCATTCTGATGCCTGTTGAAATGGTGCTGCAGCAGCATTAACGGCGTTACCCGGCTGACGCGATCTTCTCTATAAATTTCAAACCAGTCGAGCAGTTCCGCCTTGTCCTTTTTGTCGAGCTTGTCTTTCAGGTAACCCAGTAAATGCATCATCACGTTAACATGATGACCATGAGATGGAATCTTCGACATGGCCTGCATGAACAACCTGAAGTATTGTTCGCTGATCCCGGTGAAATTTTTATTATTAACAGAAGCAACCATGCGTCCAAGCTGGCGGTAGGCACTGTTGTCTTTAGCCATCAATATCAGCTTGTAGTTCCTGTGAAAATCTCTGAATGACTTCAGGGGATTCTCGGCTTCAGCCATCTGGCGCCAGCGGTAATGGGCGTATACTCTTTCCAGAAAGTTCTCACGAATGCCTTTATCATTGAGACGGCCTTCGTCTTCTGTCGGTACCTGCGGGTACCTGTCTTTGAATGCCTGGGCGAAAATGCCGATACCATTTCGATTTCTCATGCCGGTTTTGTTGTTTTTTACCGGCACTTTATGCGTGCCACAACTGGGGGAGTCTTTTTTGAAGATATAGCCATCCAGTGGCGGCAGGCAATTAATTCTTCGTTCTGAATACTCACGCATCTCATGGGTGATCTGCTTTTCCGGGTCTTTAGAGTAAACAAGTCTTATCTCGCCATCGAAGTCACGCAACTGTATCACCTGCCGCGGTATGCCGAGACCCATCTCAACCTCGGGGCATACGGTATGGATGTCGAAAAACGTTGAGCATTCGTTATTGACGAATGGATTGGAAATAAAACAGCCATCGAAGCGTACGGGCTGGCGGGCCAGGCAGGCGCTGACGCCTATCTGTGGTCTATCGGTTAAATCTGACATTGCTATACACCTCATTGAAAAACTTGTACAACAATTATACAATAAAAGCTGTAATGTACAAGTAATTTAT
Organism: uncultured Gammaproteobacteria bacterium; assembly: GCA_937998645.1. Classification (GTDB taxonomy): domain Bacteria; phylum Pseudomonadota; class Gammaproteobacteria; order SZUA-229; family SZUA-229; genus JABDQW01. The sequence goes on along the minus strand of CALLCZ010000181.1, from coordinate 7,085 downwards.
TATACAATGTGTATAACATTTGAAGGAAAGTGCATAAAAATGAATCATTACCCGATTAGAGCAATATCTGAATTAACCGGCGTACCTACCACCACGCTGCGCGCCTGGGAGCGCCGATATGGCCTGTTAAAGCCCAGCAGGACAGCGAAAGGTCATCGATTATATAGTGTGGAAGATATTGATTTAGTTAAAGAAATAGTAAAGCTATTAAAGTCTAATCACACCATCAGTGAAGCCATACGTATTATCAAGAACCCGGAGCTGAATGCTGCATCCGGCGCTGAGGTCGAAGGACACTGGGCGGTCTATCAGCAGCGTATGCTCAAATCGATAGAAAGTTTCAACGAGCAAAACCTGGACACGACGTATAACGAAGCATTGTCTATATATCCTATTGACATGGTGACCCAGGAGGTCATCATTCCTGTGCTGCAGGTGCTCGGCGAACGTTGGCAGGACAGGGATGCCGGCGTGGCAGAAGAGCATTTCTTTTCTGCTTTTCTGCGGAACAAGCTCGGTGCGCGTCTGCATCATGAGTCGCGGCGCAGCCGTGGTAACAAGATACTGGTTGCATGTCTGCCCGGTGAGCACCACGAACTGGGCATCCTGTTGTTTTGCATCGCTGCTATCGGTCACGGCTATCGGATTCTCTACCTGGGAACCGATGTGCCGCCCTCGCAGTTACTGGCGGTGGTCGATCGTACCGATGTTGCAGCCGTCCTGCTTTCAGGGACCAAGCCGGAACTGTGGCAGCATGATATCGAGCTACAACTGAAGAAAAATATCAAGTCGGCGAATATCCCGTTCATGTTTGGCGGTGAGTTATCCGAGCTGCACAGAGACAGCCTTGAGTCACTCGGTGCCTATGCGCTGGGTTCGGATCATGTCAACGCGATGGAACGAATGGAATCGATTATTCCGGCATTCAGCCTGAAGTCAAAGTGATCAGGACGTTAAGATGATAAAGGCAAGATCAGTTCTATGGTTCAGGCGTGACCTGCGTATTCACGATAACGCCGCACTGGACTGGGCGTGTGAAAATAGTGCGGCGGTGATTCCTGTGTATATCCATTCGCCCGAGGAAGAAAGGCCCTGGGCACCAGGCGCCGCGTCTCGCTGGTGGCTGCACCACAGCCTTGCATTGCTGCAAAACAAGCTGGCTGACAAAGGTTTGACGCTGCATTTTTATAGTGGCAACAGTGAAGAGTTGATTCCGAAGATCATCGCTGAGAGCAAAGCGGGCAGCCTTGTCTATAACCGCTTGTATGAACCGCACATGCAAGACCGCGATTCGAGGATCGAGAAAAAAATAGAAGACGAGATCGAGGTGGTCTCGTTCGATTCAGGCCTGTTTTTTCCCCCTGGCACGGTGTTAAACAACCAGCAGCTGCCATACCGGGTGTATACACCCTTCTACAGGAAGATAAGGCCGCTATTGTCTGTGTCACAGTCTCAACAATACAGCCAGCCGTCCAGTGGCTGCTCAAAAGTGCCTGAGAGTATATCGCTGAGTTCGGGATTGCCGCTGAAATCACTGGCTCTGCTCGATGAACATAGCTGGCATGAAAAGCTGGCTTCACACTGGTTGCCAGGTGAAGATCGTGCCTGTGAGTTACTCGATGAGTTTACTGATAGCGCAGTTGAGCATTATGAGATAGAGCGTGATATCCCCGCAGTCGATTCAACTTCGCGGTTGTCGCCTTATCTGCATTTCGGTGAAATCACACCGCAACAGATCTATTTTGCATTTTGGCCATTGCTCGAAGGTGAACGCGGTGCCGGGGCGTCACGGTCAGCAGAAGTGTTCCTCAAACAGTTGATCTGGCGAGAATTTGCACACAACGTGTTATGGCACTTTCCCGAAACGTCGACAAAACCGATGAACCCGCGTTACAAGAAAAAATTCTGGCGCAGCAACAAATCTGCATTCATTGCATGGAGCAAAGGCGAAACAGGCATCCCGATCATCGATGCTGGCATGAAGCAGCTGTGGGAAACCGGCTGGATGCATAATCGCGTACGCATGATCGTGAGTTCGTTCCTGACCAAGAACCTGGGCATAAACTGGCTGGATGGCGCCAGCTGGTTCTGGGACACGCTGGTCGATGCCGACCTGGCTAATAACAGCATGGGATGGCAGTGGGTGGCCGGTTGCGGTGTCGATGCCGCACCTTATTACCGGGTGTTCAATCCGATTACGCAGACCAGGCGTTTTGATAGCAAGTTTAGTTATATCGATACCTGGGTGCCGGGACATGCTGTATCAGATTACCCGCACCCGATAGTCGATCTCGCCAGCAGTCGAGATGAGGCTATACAGCGATACAAACACTATATAAGTTCTTAGGAGGACCAGCATGAAGGCATTACTACTTATCGCTCACGGCAGTCGACGACAGCAGTCTAATGATGAAGTTGTCGTACTCGCAGAAAAACTCAAAAAGAACTCTGCTGGACAGTACGATATCATCCATGCCGGGTTTCTCGAGCTGGCAGAGACCTTGATTCCTGACGGTATTAAGAAATGTGTTGATGACGGTGCAACGTCGATCGTCGTACTGCCGTATTTTCTCAACTCCGGGCGTCATGTGATCGAAGATATACCTGAGATCGTCAATGCTACTAAACCACTGTACCCGGAGGCCGACATTAAGATAGCACCACATCTTGGTGCATCAGAGTTAATGATGGATCTGCTCATATCGTCTGCAAATTCAACCAGGTGATTGTTCAGGTCAAATTCAATGTGAGGCAAAATGATGAACGGCATTGACCCATATGCATATATGCAACAAGTCGCGGTAACAATGGATGAGCTAACTGCTAGAGATGAGATCGAGACAGTGCTCGATGAACTGGAGTACCTGTTCGAGATAATCCCGCCCGAGATGCAGGATAATGCTGAAAAGTTAATCGGTCTGTTGCGTGACAAACTTGCTAACACGTGTTGAAGTGTGCCTTGTCCTAACCTGTATTTAGAAACTGGTGAGATACAGGCGTATGCGATCCGCCGTGTGAATCCTTTTATCGGTGTTCTGCAGGTCATAGAGACTGAAGGTGGACGAGCGATCAGCAGCAATGGTGTGGTCTGGGAGATCGAGCTACGCACAGAGCGGTCGGGTATGTGGGGGAGTCTCAATAAGCAGACTAAAGAGGCGGTGTGAAATATGGAAATATGAATAGAAATATGTGGGGTCAGATGACAGAATATGTGGGAATATGTGGGGTCAGATGAAACTTTCCAGATGAAATTTTCTGTTTGAACAAATCAACTGCCTTGTTAATATAATGTCACTTTCAGGCTACAAGGATTGAGCCATGGCGCGTTTAAAGCGAATATCTCCTCTGGGTATCCCTCAGCATATCATCCAGCGTGGTAACAATAGACAGGTCTGTTTTGCCTGTGATCAGGATATGGCGTTCTATGCCAGTCTGTTACACCAATATTCGACAAAATTCTCAGTTTCACTTCATGCGTGGGTGTATATGACAAATCACGTACATCTGCTGGCAAGTCCTCACGCAACAGATGCAGTTTCTAATATGATGCAGGCAATAGGAAGACGGTACGTGAGATACTTTAATCGGGAGTATCGTCGCAGTGGAACGCTGTGGGAAGGGCGCTTCAAATCCAGTCTAGTGCAAACTGAAACCTATCTGTTACAGTGCCAACGGTATATTGAGCTAAATCCAGTGAGAGCGGGAATGGTATCAGATCCAGCAGAATATACATGGTCAAGCTATCGATGCCACGCGCTTGGAAAAAGAGTGCAGATGAGTACTCCGCATATTGAATACCTTTCGCTAGGTAAAACGGATTCAATTCGTCAGGATGCATACAGGAAACTGTTTCTGGCACATGTCGACGATAAATTGATAAAAGATATACGATCTGCAGTTAACAAGGGGATGGCACTGGGAAGCGAGAGATTCAAAGATGAGATTGAAGGTCTCTGTAGTAGGCGGGTAAGACCAGGCAAGATGGGAAGGCCTAGACTTCATCCTGAGAATGAATAAGTTTCATCTGACCCCACTTATTTCCATTTAGGTGATTCTGTTTAATTGTTTCAAGAATATTCCAACTCTTACCAGTCGCTTTAAATTAACTATGTTGACGTATAGTTTTCTGATTGAAAAGTACTATACGATTTTAATGAGTGGCAGTTACCAGAACGAACTAGGCTGTCTTCCCTGATGGTTAAAATTTAATCCCTCCGTCCTCTTTATTTCTTTCCTTAATTTCAATTATTTTACCGCCCTAAAATAAAATATTGATTTGGAAAGGATATAAAGCAATAATCTTAGAAAACTACACATTTAGTATGCTTCTGTAGCTTATGGTGTATTTTGATTTAGGTCGATTCAATAGCATGCAAAAATAAATGGAGATATATAATGAGTAAGGAATTGTTTGATTCACTATCAATATTTTATATATTTATTGGCACAATAGCCTTCGTCCTGATTTCTTTTGAAGTTGGCTATCAAATTAGTAAGTATGCTCAGTCGCATTACAAGGGAAAGATCGACACCTCTCAAGGGCCTATGGTGGGCGGAATACTGGCAATGCTGGCTTTTGTTCTCGCATTTACGTTCAGTATGACAGCTTCCAGGTTTGATGATAGAAAAGAGGCTGTCCTTGATGAAGCAAATGCAATCAATTTAGCATACCTGCGTGCTGATTTGATTGCTCAACCACACAGAACAGAAGTGAAAAGCCTTTTGCGCGAGTATGTGGACATTCGCTTGCATGGTTTAAAGAATATGGAAGCAGCATTAACCAGGTCGCTTGAGTTACACGAACTCTTATGGCAACAGACCATGTTGGCAGTGGAGAAAAATCCTAAAGCACTAAACTTATTGCTAATTCAATCAATCAATGAAGTTATTAATATTCACCATAAGCGACTAACTGTGGCTATTCTCGATCGAATACCAGATGTCATCTGGCTCACGCTTTATGCGATTACTGCATTCGCTATGGTAGCGGTGGGATCTCAGGTTGGATTAGCGAGAACGCGCAGGTTTAATCAAGTTATCCCGATGGTGTTGGCTTTCTCAGCACTCATAACACTTATTGCGGATCTCGATCGCCCGGCTCAGTTGGGCCTAATAAAAGTAAACCAAGAAGCCATGATCGCCCTTGAGAAAAACATGAGTAGAGCAAGGCAGTGACTTAGATAATGATTTATAAAGATTCGCCTTATGCTCTCGACCTCAGAGTAAAGCTGGGTGAATGGAATCAATAAGATTCATGAGTTAGCTACAGCAACACTAGCAAAATTTAAGGAGACAGCTCAATGATGAAACTAATCATTAGATTATCCGTTTTATTTTGTTTGTTTTACAACATGCCAGGTGTTGCACATGCAAAAGAAGCGCGGCCAAATATCCTGCTGATTGTCGTTGACGATATGGGTTATTCAGATATTGGTGCATTCGGTGGCGAGGTCCGTACCCCTAATCTCGATTCTCTAGCAAAATCCGGAATAAGATTCACTGATTTTCATACATCCGTAGCCTGTTCTCCAACACGCTCAATGCTTCTTTCAGGTACAGATAACCACCTTGCAGGAATGGGGACACAGGGTGAGGCGACTTTCCCTAATCAGGTAGGGAAACCGGGGTATGAAGGTCATTTAAATGACAGGGTTGTTTCGATTGCTACACTTTTACGGGATGCCGGATATTCCACAGCAATGGCTGGGAAATGGCATCTCGGTGAGCAGATAGAGAATGATCCATTTAATAGAGGCTTTCAAAAAACCTTCACCTTGCTAGAGGGAGGTGCTAGTCATTTTGATGATGAATGGATGATGTATGCAAACTACACGCCTACCTATCGTGAAGATGGAGTCAGGGTGCATGTGCCTAAAGGGTTCTATTCAAGTGAGTTTTACACTGACAAAATCATGGAGTATATCGACAGCCGTGATGCCGGCAAGCCATTTTTTGCATATCTCTCTTTTACTGCACCTCATGATCCCCTCCATGTGCCTGATGAATGGCTCAACAAATATAAAGGTAGGTATGACAGTGGATATGAAGCGCTTCGTAAAGAACGCCTGAGCAGTTTGAAAAAACTTGGTTTCATTCCTGAAGACACGTTACCGTTCCCGCGCCTGCCGAATATTACCGACTGGAAAGATCTTTCCGAGGAACAGAGAAAGATTGAAGCCCGTGAGATGGAGCTCTATGCAGCGATGATCGATAATGTTGATCATCATCTTGGCCGGTTGTTTAAACATCTCAAGAAAACAGGGGCTTATGAAAATACCCTTGTATTTTTCTTTTCGGACAACGGCGCTAACGGTACTGAAATGCATCAATACCCCGGTACGGATAAAGCATGGGTAGATAGAAACTCCGATAATCGATACGAGAATATGGGTCGCCAGTTCTCACGCGTCGGGCCGGGGCCTGCCTGGGCGCAGGTCAGTATGACACCGTACCGACTTTTTAAAGGCTTCACCACAGAAGGGGGAATCCGTACACCGTTGATCATTAGTGGTCCGGACGTGACAGGGCAGGGAGGACATAATGATGCCTTTGTCCATGTAATGGATGTTTCAGCCACCATATTGGATGCGGCGGGTGTCGATCATCCGATGACGTCTTATAATGGCCGAAGAGTAGAACCTCTCCGTGGTCGTTCCATGATGAAGGTGCTTAACGGAAAATCTGATTTTGTATACGATAAGGATACAGCGGTTAGCTGGGAAATGCTTGGTTTCCGTGCGGTACGCAAAGGCGATTTCAAATTAGTCTGGCTTCCTGCACCTTTTGGAAATAATGATTGGCAACTTTATGATCTTTCCAAAGATCCAGCAGAATTAAATGACCTGTCTCAAGAACAACTTAAACTTCGAAAAGAAATGATTGGCATATGGAAACAATACTCAGAGGATGTAGGTGTTGTTCTTCCTCCGGGCGGTGCCATGCGTTTAGAAATTAATTAATAAAGTGTTGCGTCGACCAGTTGAAGTCACAGTCGACAACAGACGCTAAAGATTTGTTGGTTTCCGAAATATGTGGGGTCAGATGAAACTTTCCAGATGAAATTTTCTGTTTGAACAAATCAACTG
>CALLCZ010000180.1 GCA_937998645.1 uncultured Gammaproteobacteria bacterium | reverse complement strand
CAGACTTGATTATGTTTATGCCCGGCATGACCGGAAACACCTGGTTTGACAATAGCTCGCTGCCTCGCTCCGATGGCGGACTAATCAAGGCAAACCGGAACTGTAAGGTTGAAGGCATGGAACGCGTTTATGTTGCTGGTGATTCAGGCAGTTATCCAGGCCCTGACTGGATGCCAAAGCAAGCCCACATGGCAGACTTGCAGGCAGAAGCGGCTGCTAAAAACCTGACCGGTGAATTAAATGGAACGCCCACTGATGCAACATTTAAGGTTGAGTTGATCTGCATTGTTGATTCTAATGATAAAGGTATACTGGTTTCACGTACTGAACAGAAAAATCTGATGCTACCTGGGAGTATTGTATTTCACTGGATGAAACGCGGGTTTGAGTGGTGGTATCTGCGTCAATACCGCTGATGAGAGGTGACTGATCATGATCGACCGCAAGCTAATTCCTGCTATTGCAGGCAACACGAAAAATGAAACAATCACCCCGGCAAAACCAAAGTCCAGGCATAGTAAATCAACAATGAGCAAGAGCATGCATGATGGCGTTGAAGTCTGGTGCGATTGTTGCTCATGCGAAGCAGAGCCTTACTGGATTGAAGCAATGAAAGACTACGATAAAAACCCTTAGCCGCCAAAAAAACGCAAATAACTGTCATTTTTGCGCCCTTAGCGTTTTTTGCGGCAAGGTTTTACCTTTCTGCCCAATCAAATCCAGGCTATCCGTTTTTAAATGTGTAAAGAATTCTGAAAACCGTCTGGATAACTTTACACATTCTATGCGAGTATAAAATACTATCTTGTTTAAAATCAGTTAAATACTTAAATTGGTATGCATATTGCTATGAATTTTACGCTACTTGCTGTATCTATACGATTTGCCGTAGCGCAATGATGGCGGTGGTCTCACATTAATGTGAGATCGCCGTTTTTTATGCCTGAAATATAGTGCTTCAGACATGATCCGACGTTATCATCAGATGACGAATGGCCCAAAACCAAGCATAGCGACTATCAAACATCTTGTTTTCTCGCAGAGGCGCAGAGAACGCAAAGGAAGATTAATAAATCGATACTGTTTTTCTAAAAAACACGTATCACCACTGCATTCTCTGCGTCACTGCGAGAGCATATCTATACCCTTTTCCACAAAGCCAATCCCGGCTATTGCACAGCAGTCATCGTTCGCAGCAGTACGTCATAAAATTCTTCAGGTGATTCCACCCAGGGAAAGTGTGCGCAGTCATTGAGAATGTAATGTTTATCCGAAGGAATCACTCTTGAATATGCGTCAAGACTTTCCGGCATCAACACATCGTACTCGCAGTAAATTATCCTGGTAATCCTGGCTGATAGTGAATCGAGATCAGCTGGTTTTATCGGCATACGGCGGTATTCTTCCCAGACCAGAACATTCAGTTCGTTGTTAGTGTCCCCGGCATCAAACCCTGCGGAATAGGCCCATCCTTTTTCTGCATCCATAAAATAACTGGCGATTTTACTGCGAAAACGATGACGCTGTTCTGCAACCGTATCAATATCTTCGATATTCAGCAGTGACTCGACATAGGGATGCACATAACGTTTGAACTCGATATTTTCCAGGCTTCTCAGTTCCGGATCAACCGGATTATTCAATACCAGCGCCCTTACACGTTCAGGGTAGTGTTTTGCAAACAGCAGGGTTTGTAATGCCCCCCATGAATGTCCCCAGAGTATGACCGGTTGCTGCGGCAATACCTTTGCCATGTCATGTATCCATTGCATCAGCACAGGAGCACCCTTGTTAATATCCAGTTTTGCATTATCACCAACACCACGCATGTCCCAACGGCAGACTTCAAAGTGCTCACGCAACTGATGCTGAATCGGTTCAAGATTCCAGGTGGTAAATGCGGGCCCGCCGCCGATTAAATATACAGGCTGTCCTTTACCCTGGCAGTTGACCTTGATTTGCGCCATTGCTGTTGATGCATATAACAGGCAACCCAATAACAGGAGGATATGCTTTGCCAGGCTCATCGCTGTTTATTCATCTAACTGCCTTGCCATTGGTGATGCCTGTACCGGCAGGTGCTGTTTCAGCAAGTTGTTTCCTTCGGGCTTGCTAAATGCGAGCACACCATAACTGCTGTAATGAGGCAGTTTTCTTGCCATTAAAACAATTACTTCAGGATCATCGGCACCGATAAAGCCCAGGGGTGTACGACTGTTATCCGCATCAAGCATAACCACCGCATGCTCTTTAGCATTAAATTGTTGATTCCCCATCTTCGCGATATCAGCTGATAGTTGCTGCGATGTTGTAGAAAAACGTGGTAGATTTTCTTCAAGCAGTGCGTTTTTCCAGCCCAGCAGCCAGACGGCCGTGTCATCAGATAAAGTTTTCACCGATCTGTCATAAACAATTTCCACGTTTTTATAGCGCATTTTCCAGGCAGCCGCTAATTGCTGCCATGCCAGGTTTTGCTCCGCAGTTGCATTTTCAGGCAACACCAGTAGTTGTTTTTGTGCACCAAACAAACGGCCCATAGAAGCAGGGCGTTCACCCGGATGCAGCAAGCGAAATACATCGTAATCCGGGTCCAGCAATACCGCCTGCGGTCGCTGTTTGTACATCAATGTCACCACATTGTGTTTTTCTGACAACATTATCTGTTCACGCTGCGGTTTCTCATTACCTTCCAGCGTAACCTCCAGTGGCACCTGTAATTTATAACTCGGGCCAGACTGTTTCTGATTGACTTCAAGTCTCAATTCATAGCCGTCAGAGAGCTTGTTTACAGCCACTCCACCCAATGTTATTTCAGGCGCGCCAGGTTGATTCAGCCATTGTTCAACAAATGCCTTGTAGTCATCATCATTCCCGGGATAAAGTAATCGAATAACATCGCTAAAACCCACAGGCCTGAACCTGTAGTTTTGCCAAAATTGTCTGATATTTTCCTTGAATAAATCATCCCCTGACTGCTTGCGCATCATGTGAAACAACATCATGGATTTGCTGTAACCAACTGCCTGGCTGGCTTCATTATGCCGTGAACTGAAATTTGCGAGTGCAATATCACGTCCCTCAGCGGCATAATTGGCGTAGCGTTCAAGTGCCTTTCGACGATACTCTTTATCCTTTCCTTGTTGTTCATCATTAAAGTGATCTGCCATGTAGGCGGTAAGACCTTCACTCCAGTTGCCCCTGGAGAAATCAATGAAAACCCCATTGCCCCACCAATTATGCAGAATCTCGTGCGGCAGCGATGTATAAAGAATGAAGGGCAGACGAATTACACGTGAGCCGAGCAAGGTAAAAGAGGGCATGCCATATCCAGTCTGCCACCTGTTTTCAACGATTTCGAACTTGGTGTAGGGATAGGGACCAATCCATTCACTATACAGGTGTAAATATTCAGCGCTGGCTTGCAGGTAATTCATTGCCAGTTTGGAATCGGATTCATAAAGGTAGACTGCGATCTCGATGCCATCGTGCATCTGAGAATATCTTTTATATGGACCACCAACCAGGTAAACATTGTCCTGTGGATGTATCATGTCGAAAATATAATTATTCTGCAGATGCTGGCGCTTGCCCTGGCTGACTATTTCCCAGTCAGCCGGTGCGTCTACCAGCAGTTTGAACGTGTACCACAGATGGTTATCGAAGCGTGGAATCCATGCACTGCCACCATCGAGGTAAACACCATCCGGGTTTAACACCGATTCGGGCATGTCGAAAGTACCTTTTGTGCCATCCGATGATATATTACCCTGATAGTGGAGCTGAACCTTTCCATCCGCTGGCAGTCTGTTTATTCGGTAGTGACGCACTCGGCCTTCCGCAGTATCACCAAGCATTTCGAGTACAACGCCGGGTGCATTCACAGTTAAACTGCTGCGCAGTGAAAATACAGCACTTTCTGTATTCATCGGGAATTGCACATGATCCCTGACGCTAATCCGGGCCTGCTCCGGCTGCAGTTGTACATGTAATTCGTGATGGATAGTTTCTGCTCTGATACTGGCTGAAACTGTCATAATAATTATCAGGACTAACCAGAGAGCGCCGATATGAGCCTGCGAAGATTTGCCTGTTTGAAGCTTCATCGTGATATTAAACCTGGATCCTTACCGCTATCCATTGGAAACCTGCTGTTGTTTATAGTTTCAGCTATGACCATATCAGCCTGTACTACGCTATCTGCTGGCTCTCGCATGCAACAGCCGGATTCTGCATCGGTAATCGATCTGCCTGTGGTAAAAACCGATGAAACAATCTCGCTGGCACAGGCAATAGAACAAACAGACGATGCGAGGGTAGTGCTGGTTGGTGAAACTCACACAAGATACGACCATCACCTGGTTCAACTGGAAATACTGAAGTATTTATATCAAAAATCTCCTGATCTTGCGCTGGGAGTTGAGTGGTTCCAACAACCCTTTCAAAATCACCTGGATGATTATATTGCAGGCAAGATCACTGAAAAAGAAATGCTACATCTCACCGAGTATTTCACTCGCTGGAAATACGATTACCGACTATACCAGCCGATATTGCAATACGCTCGTGAAAAAAATATTCCGCTTATTGCACTCAATGCGCCACGGGAATTGATTAGGGCTTTGGCCGAAACGGAGATTGATGATTTACCCCCAGAGTTGAAGACGCAATTACCGGAAAGCTATGACTGGTCTGACAAGGACTACGAAAAGCGCCTTCATGACATCTTCGATTTACACCCGGAGTACAGTGGCAAATTTGAAAACTTTATGCGTAGCCAGCTCACGTGGGATGAAAGTATGGCCGAGCGGGCAGCACAATATCTACAGCAGAACCCGGATGCGCGCATGCTGATTTTCGCCGGAAGTGGTCACATCATGTTCGGTTCGGGTATTCCCAATCGCATTAAACGCCGCATCGATGCTGATCAGTTTTCAATACTGGTTTCGGAAGACTTTCTTCCAGTATCAAAAGATATTGCAGATTACCTGGTGCTATCTGTTGAGCAATCACTGCCGCCCACAGGCCTTATCGGTGCTTTTCTGGAAACAGAGGGCAAGCTTCTTACGATTGAGGGATTTTCAAACAACAGTGCTGTAAAAGATGCGGGGCTGAAAAAGGGCACAGTTATTATCGGTGTAGATGATAAACAGGTAGAGAATTTCTCTGACTTCAAGTTTGCAATTATGTCGAAGAAACCGGGTGATACTATCGATCTGCACTATCTAGATAACGCTGAAGCAGGGAAGAAGGATAGGAAATCGGTCAGCATAGAACTCAGATGAAGCAATTGCTGAAGGGAAACACATCTTGTGGATGCCAGATGAATGCCCGGCATCTCGATAAATTGTTGTGGCAGTGCTTTAGTAAGCTAAGTTTATTCCCGCTCCACTTTAAAACCTGGCAAGTTAGTGCTGCTGATTACGTGAAGAACAATCCCGGTACCGGCAAAAAACACCACGCTAGCCATATAGCTTGCTACTTCAGGATTAGCTGTTCCATCACTTAGATAGGCCGCAACCATGGCGCAGGCGATTGCTGCAATGTAACTGATAACGGCGATTCCCATCAATACCTTCTGAATATTCTTACGCTCTTTCATAGGACGTTTCCCAGAATAGTGGTTATCAACGAGAAGTATACATAAAAACATAAAAGAGGGAAGCCTCAACAGGCATACATAATATTAGTAATTTACCAATAACCTATACACGAAAAAGGAAAGGCAACTACTTGATTCAGGTAAGTCATAACTTATTCCGGGTATATCTCACAGGCATTCAATATTCGTTTGGATAAGACAGGCGATGCGTATTGTGACAACGCGTAATGTGTATTACATTCCAGTCCATTATCATGCTGTTTTATCTATAACTGTCACGCAGAATGAAATCAATGTCGTTGCTAAAACCGGTATGCTATTTGCTTGTGTCGCTACTGATATCTTCATGCACGACTGTCGGTATCAATTCGCATAAAATTGCCGACGCAGGCAGCTTTCCTGCCGATGAGACTGTTTCACAGGATTACAGGATCAGCAATGATGGCACTCTGAGAATAATGACTTTGAATATCGCACATGGCCGCAACCAGGCCGCCAACCAGTTATTGCTGGAAAAAGAGGATATCGAGCAGAACCTCAGAGCGATTGCACGGCTATTAAACAAGATCAATGCAGATGTAGTGGCTCTGCAGGAAGCAGATGGACCATCCGGATGGAGTGGCAACTTTGATCATATTGAACTTCTTGCCAGGGAGGCGGGCTACCCCTGGTACTATCGTGCAAACCATGCAGAAAGCTGGCTGTTCAGTTATGGCACAGCCATCCTGTCGCGTTTACCCGTTAGCGAGACATTACAACACACATTTAGCCCCTCGCCACCGACACTCAACAAAGGCTTTTTACTGGGACAGGTCTACTGGATGAATCATAATCCAGCCGGCTCAACCCTGGCAGTTGATGTTGTTTCAGTTCACCTGGATTTTTCCAGGCAGCGGGTGAGGGATGAACAGATTGCCGAGATGGCGGAAGTGTTCGCCAATCGCAATAATCCGATGATAATACTGGGCGACTTTAATAGTGAGTGGCTTGCAGAAAAATCAGTGGTAAAAAAACTTGCTGAAAAATCAGGAATGTCGGTATACGATCCCGGTGCAACTGATCTGCATACGTATAACTCAAGTCGCCGTTATGACTGGATACTCATTTCCGATGAACTTGCCTTTGTCAGTTACGAAGTTCTGCCGGACGTCCTATCTGATCATCTCGCGGTACTGGCTGAAATCAAACTGAAAGATACGACTGAAAAATCTGCCGATGAAAATCGCTAGAATGAAAAATCAAGGCCAATGAAAGGACCGTTGAGCTCGACGATTATTCCTGAATCATAATCCTCCGAGAAAAAATCATATTTAAACCAGCGGTATCCCCCGATGATTTCCATATGTCTCGATGGTCGGAATTTAAGTATTGCGCCCCATTCTGTTATGCCGCTCAGTGACAGGTTCCTGCTGAAGGCGGCTTCAAGACCGGCGGTCAGATAAGGCGCAAGCAGGTGATAAAGCCCCAGGTCAGCGTACACCTCGAATGACCTGTTTCTGACACCCGTAGTGAGGCCACTTTCTGACTCCATATCGATTTCAAAGTTAGTGCGGGAAATACCCGCAAATGCAGACATGAAAAAGTTATTTCTCAGGGCCTCACCGACACGTCCATAACTGACCGCAGCCGTGGTCACATCAGTCATTGCGGTGACATGGTCGGGTCCGGTTAATTGAAAATCTTCAAAATCAACAATTTTACCGTCAGGTATATCCCGGCTGAATTCACCGCTAGCCTTGGTGAAGCGTATTTTTATACGTTCATTCTCGTCCTGTTTAGATACAGGAAAAGAAGCCCGCAAGTCGGTAAAGCGGGTGGAGTCAGATCCCTCAATGTTGACCACATTGGTCGAGGAGCAAGCCCAAAGCAGCATCAGGCTTTGGCCAAGCAGTAACAAGCGGGAAAGGCGCAAAAAAGGTAATTCCATGGATTTATATTAGTGCAAACAGCTCAGGTCAGCATGATCTAACACGCGCTAAACTGAAAACAATGGATATCTGCACTCAGAGCTACTACTTGCGCAACAGAGGATTACAGTTGTTTATCGTTACCTTTCCCTGCAGCAGGTTTCCACGTGAATACTCGGTGAAATGGCAGGTATTAGTAACAGGATCGTAATTTTCTATCCATAGGTTATCATCCTTCCAGGTGGCCGCCAGGTGAAGCTGTCCTTCAGGTACGGAAATCGCCATAACACCACCGTAGCGCTTAACAAAGATCTGTTGAAAGTGAAAATAGTATGCGCCGAACCCGACAACCATGATTACAACAGCACTAATCGCTGCTGTTTTCCACTGCTCCATCTTCCCACCGATCAACGCCAGCACGGCAATAATCAGCCCCAGTACAACTGCCCAGTAAAGATAAGTAACCATATGCGCACCCCCTAATTAGCCTGCTATTGTCACTTTAATATAACTCGGCAATATCTCACAATTCTTCGACAAACGCTGGCTTCACGCATTATACTTTTCATACAGCCTGGGGGGTACCTACAATGAAACTCAGTCGCCGTCACTTCCTTCAAGGTTTGGCTGCAGTCAGTACAGCACTTGCTATCGGACATGGCCATACTGCATCTATATCAAAGCGACATACTCGAATTATCCCGTCCAGTAACGTGCAAATTCCTGCGATCGGCATGGGTTCATGGCTGGTATTTGCAATAGAACCCGAGAATGAAGCTGAATTAGCTACACGTGAAGTTGTTATCCGTGAGTTTCTCACGCAGGGCGGCGGCATGATCGATTCATCACCCATGTACGGCGTGGCACAGGATGTCATCGGCCGCTGCCTCAGGCGGATTGATGACCACACGGGTCTTTTTTCAGCTACCAAGGTGTGGACACATGGCAATCGCCAGGGCTTGCTTCAAATGGAGGACTCGCGCTTGCTCTGGGGATTGCCGCGTTTTGACCTGATGCAGGTGCATAACCTGATGGACTGGGAGACCCATTTACCCAACCTGTACGATATGAAAGATGAAGGCGAGGTCGGTTATGTCGGTGTCACTACATCCCATGGTCGCAGGCATGAAGAATTGATCGATATTATGCGCTCTCAACCGCTGGATTTTGTTCAATTCACATACAACCTGCTGGACCGCGAAGCTGAAGAGTATTTATTGCCGATGGCAGCAGACAGGGGTATTGCAGTCATCATCAACAGGCCATTCCAGCGTGGCGGTCTGTTTAACAAATTCAGCCGCTACAGGCTGCCAAAATGGGCGGCTGACATCGATTGCGAAAACTGGGCACAATTTTTTCTGAAATTTGTTATTTCCCACCCCGCGGTTACCTGTGCTATTCCGGCCACCTCGCGCGTTGACCATTTGCAACAGAATATGGGGGCAGCTTATGGCCGCCTGCCAGACACGGCGATGCGCAAGGAAATGGTTAAATACGTGCAAGGACTGCGAGTCTAAACCGGCCATCATCTACTAATGTCTGCAAATACGCCTGATCATACTTTCACGAACCACTTTGTATCTGACAGGGCTGCCGGTCTATGGCTGTCCGGCATCAAAGAAATGGCCATGTTGAGCGCGCGGATTGACGGTGCGGCATCACTGGCATGGGGCGTTCCATCGTTTGCAACGCCAGAATACATTTCAAATGGTGTCATCGCTCAGCTGAAAAACGACAATGACATTGGCAAATACGCTCTGCCGGATGGCCTTGATGAACTGAAACAGCTGGTTGCCCGCAAGCATAAGGTTGATACCGGGATATCCGTCGATGCTGATAAGCATGTGATGATATCCGCCGGCAACATGCAAGGTATGCACAGCCTGCTTCGCGTTATAACAAATCCGGACGATGAAATTATTCTTACTGACCCGTGTTTTGCTTCACATATTCAACAGGTCAACATGTGTGACGGAAAACCTGTTTACTGGCCTCTTGATGAAGGCAATTCGTGGAGTCTCGATATCGATGCGCTATCAGGACTGATAAGCGGGAAGACAAAAGCAATTATCATCAATTCGCCATCTAATCCGACAGGCAAGATTTTTAGCCGGGAAAATCTGCTTCGAATCGGTGAAATGGCGAAAGCACATGACTTTATGATCCTGATAGATGACCCATACAGTCATTTCACCTATGAACATAAAGACAAGTTTTTCAACCTCGCTTCGGTCGTAGACCTGTTTGAAAACATTGCATATTTGTACAGTTTTTCAAAGGCCTATGCGATGAGCGGATGGCGCCTGGGCTACATCATTCTTCCTGCATGGCTGAAAAAACAGGTCATCAAGATTCATGATCTGAATATGGTGTGCACACCGCGTGTCTCGCAATCAGCAGGCATAACAGCATTGTCTGGCGATGCGCATCACCTTGCCGAATACGAAGCCGCTTTTCGCAACAGAAGAGAACTCATATGCCAGAGGCTTGATACTGTATCTCATGTGTTTGAATACATCAAACCTGAAGGCGCTTATTATGTGTTTCCCAGGATACTTGTTCCGCATAATAATGCACGTGACTTTTGCCTGGAGTTATTACACAAGGCAAAAGTTACATTAACGCCGGGCAGCGCTTTTGGGCCATCTGGCGAAGCTCATGTACGCATGGCTTACTGTGTTTCCGAAGACACGATTAATCTGGCTTTTGACAGATTAGAAGCATATTTCGGCAGGGGATGATTCAAGAATCTTCACCCCTTACACCGGGTAAACGTATGCTTGTAAACTGGCCAGACCAGCGTATTGTCCGTAAAAAACGCAAACAACGCGAAGAAAAATGACTAATACTCGCCATAGAGCTGCAATGAATATAGAAAATAAAAATTGACCTTCATTAACGTTTTTTGCGGACTATGTATTTATTATATTGAGGCAAACCGGCATGCACGCTGTTAATACCGCTACAGTTGAAATAATAATATGAATAACAGGCCATCACCGCTGAGTTATGTTATCAACCATCCCGGGCGGTTCCTGATTGATGTACTGAGAGGATTTCGTGAGAACCAGGGGCTGCTACTCGCCGGCGCAGTTGCGTACTACACACTGTTATCAATTATCCCTGTGTTTGCACTGGTACTGATCGCTCTTTCATATTTCATTGAAACGCAGATCCTGTTTGAAACCCTGTCCACCTTCCTGATGATGGCTACGCCGACACGTAGTGACACCTTAATCACTCATCTGGAAACATTCCTTGCAAACTGGAAAGTAATCGGCACTATAGGTATTCTTTTACTGCTGTTCTTCAGCTCGCTGGCATTTACCGTACTGGAGAATGCCATGTCTGCAATATTCTTTCACCGTCAATTGAAGCACCGGCGTCATTTCCTTGTTTCAGCCTCGATGCCTTATATCTACATACTGCTGCTGGCCGCAGGCTTTCTCGTAGTCAGCTTGATGGCGGGCTGGTTACAGCAACACAGTGCGGACACACCGTCATTATTCGGCATCGATATTAATATGACTCAAACCACTGCGACTGTTCTGTATGCGCTGGGCGTATTTGGTGAAGTACTGCTGCTGACGTCTGTCTACCTGGTTATGCCAGTAGGTCGACTGGCCTGGTCACATGCACTGATAGGTGGCATCACAGCGACAGTATTGTGGGAAATCACACGGCATGTCCTGATCTGGTACTTTTCGACACTGTCTTTTGTCAGCGTTATCTATGGCTCGCTCGCTACCACTATCGTCATTTTGCTCAGCTTCGAATTTGGTGCAATCATATTACTGCTCGGTGCACAGGCGATCGCCGAATATGAACGCATAGATCACGGCGGCGTCACGCCTGTAGAAGAAAATGAATGACAACAAACACAGACCGGGCGTATCGCGATCTGATCGTCTATCTGCTGAAGGATTGACCCGGTTGGAAAAACAGCTTGAATCTGGTGTTAATATCAGCAGCCAGGTGCTTGCCCAATGGATAAAACGTTACGGCGACCCCGCCAGGGAGATCATAAAAAAACATCACCGCTACCGCCCGGAGTTTGACCTGATAGCCTGATAGCGACTATTTACTGCTTAACAGGGTAAGTCTGTCGCAGCGCGTTGAGAACACTCAAGACTGCTGGCATGCTGTGCATATCAGGATTAATTTCCAGGTACCTGACAACAATGCGCACGATGCTTTCAGGTTCGACATCTGACGGTATTTCCCAGTGTTTTTTTGTCACTTTCGGAGTACCTGTTTCTTCACTCACAACATCTGCCAGTTCAGATGAAGCAATAAATCCTTCCTGGACACCAAGCACATAACCGCCACATTGCCCTGCCAGCAATATCCCCTGTGAATCACTCCGGTTCCCATCAATTATCCCTACAAAATGTTTGCATTGAGCGAGTAAATCAGCACCGGAAAAAGCGTTTACTGTGGTTGAAAAGCCGGCAATCAGTAAAACAATAATGATTTTATTCATGACCTTATCCTAAAAAATCGATGCAGCATCATATCAAATAGCCAGCTATTTTTCCGAGAAGTCCGAAATTATACTGATTTAGGTTTTTTCAGTATCTTGTTATCACGACTTGGTAGAATAGGACAACCGTTATACCGTTACTTCAAGGCGAAGGCATTATGCTCAAATCCATCAGCAAGATACTCATCACTGGTTTTATCACACTGTTGCCGGTCGTACTCACGATCTACCTGATTTACTGGCTGGCTATTTCTTCAGAACAAGTCATGGGCAATGCGCTAAAGCTTCTGTTACCCAATGCAGCATATTTTCCTGGTATGGGCATGATCGCGGGACTGATTGTCGTTTTTATCGTTGGACTAATGATGAATGCTTACATGGTGCGACAGCTGTTCGCGCTGGGTGAACAACTGCTGTATCGACTGCCATTGATAAAAACAGTGTACCGTGCATTTCGTGATTTTTTCGATTTTTTCTCACCGAAGAAAGAGCAATTTGGCCAGGTGGTTGCTGTAAGCGTGAATGACATGGAACTGGTTGGCTTTGTTACACAGGAAGATCCCATGCGATTGCCAGAATCGTTCCGCGACCGTGATAGTGTGCTTGTGTACCTGCCAATGAGCTATATGGTAGGTGGTTATACTGTGTTGATACCTCGCAGTGATTTGCGCCCACTGAAGATGAGCATGGAAGAGGCGATGCGCTTTGTTCTAACAGCAGGCATTACCGGCAAGAATGAAACCTGATCAGTCAAATAATATCTCGTGTACAAAGAACTGGCCAGGCCTAAGCTCCCGTAATACGCTCATCATCCGTGTTGACAGGTGTGACTTCGGCATCAAATCAACCCCAATCGAGTACTCTGGCAGAACTTTCACTCCCAAGCAGGAGGCGCATATTACTGTGTTTGGCTCTGGCCTGGGAACTCATCTGCAGCAGATGTTTACTGACAATTCGCTCGTTGAGCAGCAAGTCAAACAGGCATTTGAAAACACTGACTGGTGTTATTCAAAAACTCATGATCTAAGACACCTTGTCAGGGTAAATAATGAGCTTACTGGAGTAGACAAGACAGAGGAAAGCATCATTATGCGGCTGGAGATGGGTGGTATGACAGAATTCTATACCAAACTGAAGAAGCTCGGTTTAATCCATAAAGACCACCCGGTTCCGCCGCCACACGTCACTCTGTATACACGAAACTGTGATCTGGGCATCGGTGTACATAGTGAAACCGAGCTTATCAAACTAACCAGCGAGCACATCGACAAGCCTGTCTAACAGGTGTTGCAGATATGTTCTCTCGCAGAGGCATATGGTTTCTCTGCGAACCCTGCGCCTCTGCGAGATATAAATACGTAAAAATTCGTACTCCGGCCAGATTTCGATCATTATAAATCTGGTTGTCACCGTCAGATCATTACTAAACTGCTTTATCTATCGGCTTAACCGACGCTTCTTCTCCGACCGGCCAAAAACATCCCTTAGTTCGTTCTTTGCCGATTCGAGCACTTTGCGGCGATTCAGCGGCAATCTCCTGCCGGCACGGTTGATGTAAAAGTTCAGCATCGACATGGCAGAACGAAACGGGTCAACCCGGCGGCGTTTACTGCGCAGTGCAGAGCGCTTTAAGGAAAGCGCGATTTCTCTTGGGTCTTCAAGCGTAAAAACACCCGCTTCCAGATCAAGGGCGTTGCTGGTCGAGGTGACGCGTCGGGACCAGTTCTTTTTTGTATTTCTGGCCATTTCCATACTCACCTCCGTGAGCATCATGCTTAGTGTGGCGTAATTTGAGGGCCTTATCGGGTAAAACATTATGACGCTATTCCGGATAAAATTCATAGTCCCCGAAAAATAATTCATGCTAACCATGTTGCAGTTTTTAACGTCAGGCTGTTAAATGAAGTACAGTTAATTCATGGCTCTATAATCCAGGTTATTAATCATGCAGCCCATAAGATACCAGGTCGTAGGTGAGGAAGACTACGCTTTCGTGATAACAATTGACAGTAGTGGTGAATATAAGATCAGCAGCGGCACCTACACCAGTGAGCCACCACGCAGCGGAAAACTGACCCAGGAGCAGGAACAGGCCCTTTTAGATGCCATACATGTGCTCGGCATACCAGAAGAGCATCCCATGCCTGAAGGCGCAGCAGAAGCTTTTGAAGCCAGGCTGGTCATAGGCGAGGGCAGTGATGCGGTTACTTATCCGTTCTGGGAAGGCGCGCTGGAGGAAGACTCTAAACTGCAGAACCTGATTCGCTTACTGGAATTGCTTTAAAAAGATGCATTCACCACGCAATACCTGGCTGTAATATCCAGAAATTAAACAGATATTTTCTCTCGCAAAGGCGCCAAGTAATTCATAAAGTTTTAATTTTTTAACCCAAAATACCTCTGCGTGCTCTGCGTCTTGGCGAGATTCTGTTAATTTTTTCTCTCGCAGAGGCGCTGAGAACGCAGAGTGTGTTATGTATTTTCCTACCTAAAAGTACCTCTGCGAACCCTGCGCCTCAGCGAGATTAAAACCTGGTTCATTCTCTCGCAGAGACGCAGAGCTAGCCAAAATTTTTCTGATGTTGTGCCGTTTTTAACCCCCAAACACCTTTGCGTACTTTGCGCCTTGGCGAGAGTTAATTTGTTTTTTCTCTCGCAAAGGCGCAAAGAGTGCCAAGGAAAACAAATTAAACGAACTGTTTAAATAAAATTAAACAAAGTTATTACTTCTCTGCGTACTTGGCGCCTCTGCGAGAGAACATATGTGTCACTTGACCATGTCTAGTCTGTGATTGGCTGATATTTCCTGAATGGCATTTTCATTCACGCCGGCGGCCCTGGCAAACTCCGGCCAGCGCTCAACGGCTGCATACACCTGGTTAATGACTTTGTCCGTCCTGGTTAGACTGATCGAATCAGCAACAGCGATCAAGTCATCCAGGGAAAAATTATCACGCTTACCATTCAGGCTCATTTGATGCTGATTGGTCCATTGTCCTGCCGGGTTATGTGAATAAATCACATCGTATGCTGGCGACAATTTCCACTTTCCATCCGGCGCCATTAAAAACGCGATGTTCTTGGTATGGTCATCCTGGTTTCGTGCTAAAACGTTTAACACCATGCGGCGGTACTGCTCAGTAGCTTCGGCCTTGCTCAGGCGAAGCCGGCGCATAACGGTGAAAGCCTGCTCATAGCTGTAAGCACCTGCCATGTTGAAATCATAATGCGCGATGCCGCATAAGGTCTGCATGTGCAGTTTTCTACCACCTATCCGATCAAAGCGCCTGGTCATGAAATGTGCACGACCATTCTCTTCCAGCAGGCGGGATTCTCCCATTTCAATACCCGCAGCTTGAGCCATCAGGTAGTAAGCATATTCGATACGACCATAGCCTCGTGGCTCACCGAGTTCCAGATCGGTAACACCATCGAACTTTAGAATCCAGTACTGATAATTCTCCGGCACACGGGTTTGCCCTGACATGACGTTGCCATCATTATCCATTGCTATTACCGCTTTTGGGCGCGCACCGCCGGCAGAGGTGCCGACACGCAGAATATCCATAATGGCATCCGCGTTTTCCTGCTCAGATTGTCCAATGCTGACTTCCAGCGTATTACGCTCATGCATGACCTGCTGTGCCAGCCCGACGAGTTCCGACACTTCAACAGGCACAGATTCATCGTAACTGTCGATAATCGAAGGCGAGAACTCAAGTGCGCCCATGCCACGTTTGCCGGTATAGCAAAGCCTCTCAACAGGACTGAAACTGGCCGAATCTCTGCCATTACGCGCCAGCCAGGCATCAATAATGCTGTTACCGAATTTATCCGGCAGTGCGTCAGCAAGCAGCCCCGGTAAACCCAGGTAGGTATCTTTATTCAGGGATGGAAACGTAAACCTGCCATCACCATTGAGTGCGTCATCAATGCCCATGTGAAGTGGAGAGATATCCAGATCCTTTTTCAAAAATGACGGGGCATACTCAAATACGCTGTAGGCCTTGTCGTCCAGCCATGAAACCGCGCCGACAAGTTCGCCCCATAGATTAATTGTGGCAGTATCGACTTTTCTTACCATTCTGCATCATCCTCTGCGCGGTGTTTACGCCGTCCACCGCTAGCCCTTTCGCGCTGCCTGCCTTGCATTCTGGCTAGTTGCAGAGGGCTGATCGACGGCTCAGGTATAAAGTTATCTATCTGGTCCAGGGCACCGAGTTCTCGCAGCACGGCTATCACGGTTGACAGCTTGCCACTGCCAGACTCAAGTGATTTGATGGTGTTCAGCGACACTGTTGTCGCCTCAGCCAGCTCTTTCTGGGTGATGTTCTTGCGCAGACGAAGTGCTTTTATGCGCCTGCCGATTTCACCTTCTATGCCTTTATCTGAAAGCGTATAAAAATCCATAATAGCCCTTTATTTACTAATTAAATGGTTTTTATGCATATAATAATCTAATATCTATCTATTATATGGACCAATTATTAAATCGCAATACTTATTTTATAATAGCCTATATTTTGAATGTTTGACAAATACATACATGTTAATGGGCCTTTTTTAATCTATTATATTTTTCCGATGAAGCGTGATTGTGCCAGCTGCATACTGTCGTAAGATATGCCCAAGGAGATGGATTTATGCGTAAAAACATCCTTATTATTCAAGGCCATCCGGACGTATCGCATGATCACCTGTGTCATGCTTTGGCAGCCGCCTATGAAAAGGGCGCGCGCGAATCCGGTTATGAAGTCAAAACGATCTGTATCGCGAATATCGACTTTCCGCTGTTACGCACCAATGAGGACTTTTACAGCACCGATCCTGTACCTGTGATCAGGCAATGCCAGCAGGATATCCGCTGGGCCAATCACCTGGTCATTTTCTATCCGTTATGGATGGGCAGCATGCCTGCATTATTGAAAGCTTTTTTTGAACAGGTTTTTCGTCCCGGTTTTGCCATGGAGCCCGTTGACGGCGGCAGGAAATGGGTTCAACTACTAAAGGGCAAATCTGCACATATCATTGTTACAATGGGTATGCCGGCATTCATATACCGCTGGTATTATGGCGCTCATGGATTGAAAAGCCTTGAGCGCAACATTCTGAAATTTACCGGCATCGGCCCGATAAAAGAGAGCCTGATCGGCATGGTAGAAGAAAGCCAGGCGCATCGTGTCAGCTGGCTTGAGAAAATGTTTAATTTTGGCAAGAAAGGGCGCTAAGCTGTATGAATAAGATTGTGAAATTACTGCCCGGTTTAACCGGTGCTGCTTGTGGATTTGTTTTATTGAAGTTTATATCCTGGACAGGACTGATCTTTCCGATGGAAAGCGCCATGCGGAGCCATGGGAACAAGTTATGATTGATTCAATAGACTCGCCTTATATTATCGCAGCCACTTCCAACAACTTTAAGCCGCTGGTACTGGAGAATTCCAAGCAGGGGCCTGTACTGGTAAATTTCTGGTCAGAAAAGGCGGGGCCCAGTTTGCGCCAATATCCAATACTGGACCAGATCGTTCATCACTACGACGGTCGGCTGTTGCTAATCAACGTTGACGCCGACAAGGAAGTTGCCATTACCAGGGAGCTCGGTATCACCAGCATACCCACGTTGAAGCTGTTTCGTAACCAGCAGGTGGTAGGAACCTTGCATGGCTACCAGTCTGAAGAAGATTTGCTAAAAGTACTGGAACAATATGTTGCACGTGACTCTGATCTTACCCTCGCTGATGCCATCAGGCTGTACACTGATGGTAAAAAAACCGAAGCCTATGAAACCATCGCCAACGCCATTGTTGAAGACCCGGTGAATCCCCGATTGCCGTTGACGTTCTGTAAACTATTGAAGCATGAAGCCCGATATAATGAAGCTCTTGCCCTGATTGACGCCTTACCGCCCGATATTCGAAACCACACTGAAGTTGCACAACTGCATGACCTGCTGACCTTCCACACAGAAGTCGATACATCCCGGAATATTGACGGCCTGGTTACGCAGATCGAGCTGGCGCCAGATGATCTGGAGGCAAAACAACAGCTCACAACACAGTATGTGGTCGAACAGCAGCATGAAAAAGCTTTGCAGCAGCTCGCAAACATGATGGAGATAGACCCGGGCTACAAGGACAACTATGCACGCAGCGCAATGCTGAAGATATTCAATATTCTGGGCTCACAACACGCCCTGGTAAGAGAATACCGGCCAAACCTGAAGCGCTACGCGCACTAACACATTGTCCGCAAATGAACGCTAATAAACGCAAATTTATAGTAATAATCTTGCTTGATCTGATAGCAATTGCCTGATTCAGACCTCGCTGATTTCGCCCTGACAGGATTATAAAATAAGTCCACAGATTAAATTTCTATTTGCGTTTATTAGCGTTCATTTGCGGACTAATTCAATTCACTTTCATTTGCGGACTTTATCCCACCTTGGGCAAGTGCTGTAACGATTCCCTTATAGCTTCTTCCTGGTATTCAAAGTCTTCCAGTTCGCCCGCGAAGTAGCGGTCATACGAGCTCATATCAAAATGACCGTGACCGGAAAGATTGAACAGTAAGGTTTTTGCTTCACCCGTCTCGGCGCATTTCCTGGCTTCGCGCAGGGTAGCCGCAACTGCATGACAGGATTCCGGCGCAGGCACG
>CALLCZ010000179.1 GCA_937998645.1 uncultured Gammaproteobacteria bacterium | reverse complement strand
TGCTTATGCCAGTCGGTGTGTTGCTGGTACTGGTGGGCGACATTCAGCAAACGGCTTTCTTCGAAGTAGTTGCCGATAATCTGCAGGCCAACCGGCTTGCCATCGATGAATCCTGCCGGTACTGACATGCCCGGCAGCCCGGCCAGGTTGACGGCGATGGTGTAGATATCACTCAGGTACATTGAAACAGGGTCTTCCGCTTTCTCGCCCAGATTGAAAGCCGGTTCCGGTGATGCGGGTCCCATGATGACATCGACATTGTCAAACGCGGCCTTGAAATCATCACTGATCAAATGTCGCAGTTGCTGCGCCTTCAGGTAATAGGCATCGTAATACCCGGCCGACAAGGCATAGGTGCCCACCATGATGCGGCGTTTGACTTCAGCGCCGAAGCCTTCACCGCGTGAACGCGTATATAAATCGTAAAGATCCTGCGGATCTTCGCAGCGATAGCCGTAACGCACACCGTCAAAACGCGACAGGTTGGCCGAGCACTCGGCGGGTGCGACCACGTAGTAGACCGGCACCGACAGGCTGGAATTCGGCAGTTCGATTTCAACCAGCTCGGCGCCCAGCTCACGGTACTGCTCCAGCGCCTGCTGAATCACCGCCCGAACCCCGTCATCAAGCCCTTCGTCAAAATATTCCCTGGGCAGACCAATGCGCAAGCCTTCAATGGAGTTGCCCAGTCCGGCCGTGTAATCCGGTATGTCTTTCTCCAGACTGGTCGAATCTTTTTCATCGAAACCGGCCATCACGTTCAGCATCAATGCGCAATCTTCGGCCGTCTGTGCCATTGGACCGCCCTGGTCGAGACTGGAGGCGAAAGCGATCATGCCATAGCGTGAAACCAGTCCGTAGGTCGGCTTCAGGCCGGTAATTCCGCACAGCGCCGCTGGCTGCCTGATCGAGCCGCCGGTATCCGTGCCGGTTGCAGCCGGTGCCAGGCGTGATGCAACGGCTGCCGCTGAGCCGCCTGAAGAGCCACCGGGTACGGTATCCGTGTTCCACGGATTTCTTACTGCACCGTAGAAACTGGTTTCGTTGGATGATCCCATCGCGAATTCATCCATGTTGGTTTTACCCAGTGTCACCACGCCGGCCTGTTTGAATTTGCTGACCACGGTTGCATCGTAAGGCGAGATAAAGTTATCCAGCATTTTCGAACCGCAGCTGGTCCTGATACCCCGGGTGCAGAATATATCCTTGTGCGCAATCGGCACACCGGTCAATGGTCCCGCACCGCCCTGCTTCAATGCCTTGTCTGCTTCGGCGGCCTGTGCCATCGCCTGGTCTTCGACAACCGTGATGTAGCTGTTGAGCGTCGCATCATGCTGCCTGATACGAGACAGAAAATGTTCAGTCAATCCGGCACTGCTGATTTCCCCCGCCTGCAAACTGGCTGAAAGCTCCGCGAGTGTCATCTGATGAAAGTTACTCATTGCTGCAGTCCCGCCTTATTCGATAACCTTGGGCACCAGGTAAAGACCGTCCCGGGTTGCCGGCGCCACCTGCTGGAATTCGTCACGCTGATTGCTCTCGGTGACAACGTCTTCGCGCAAACGCTGAACCACGTCCAGCGGGTGCGACATCGGAACCACGCCCTCGGTGTTGACCGAATTCATCTGCTCAACCAGGTGAAGAATACTGGACAGATTGGTTGCATACTGGGGCACGTCGGCTTCATCAACCTTGAGTCGTGCAAGCTTCGCGATTGCTTTTATATCATCAGTGTCGAGTGACATGGAGTCTCCGTTTGTGGCTGCAAACCACCGCATTTATCTACGCAAAAATCAGCATCAATAACGAGAGGCGCGATGTTAGCACAAACGCGCACCCGGCTCCGCCGAAACAGGCCCGGAACTGCTATTTTTAAGGGGATTTTGCTTGCCCTGCACGGTGGCGATTGATAGAGTACGCGCAGTTTGTGGCCATAACCGTTCAAATGGCCTATATATTCATACCATAACAATAATAATTAAACTCTACAGGTATTCCTACACATGTTTGTTAACCGCTTTCGGGGACTGTTTTCCAACGATTTATCTATTGACCTCGGAACTGCAAATACGCTGATTTATGCTCGCGGTAAAGGTATTGTGCTCGACGAACCTTCCGTTGTAGCAGTTCGCCAGGACCGTGGCCCGGGCGGTCCGAAATCGATCGAAGCCTATGGTAAGGAAGCAAAGGGCATGCTCGGTCGTACGCCGCAGAATATCACCGCCATTCGTCCGATGCGCGATGGCGTCATCGCTGACTTCAACATTACCGAGAAGATGTTGCAGCACTTCATTCGCTCGGTGCATGAATCGCAGATCTTACGCCCCAGCCCCCGTGTTCTGATTTGTGTCCCCTGTGGTGCAACCCAGGTTGAACGCAGAGCCATCAGGGAATCTGCCGCTGGTGCCGGCGCTCGCAAGGTCTACCTGATTGAAGAACCGATGGCAGCCGCAATCGGCGCCGGCATGCCTGTCGACGAACCCCGTGGTTCAATGGTGCTGGATATTGGCGGCGGCACATCTGAAGTTGCCGTTATCTCTCTCAACGGTATCGTCTATGCCGCCTCGGTACGCGTGGGCGGTGACAGGTTTGACGAGGCGATCATCTCTTATGTCCGCAGAAACTACGGCATATTGATTGGTGAAGCCACTGCAGAAAGGATCAAGCAGCAAATCGGCAACGCCTACCCCGGACAGGAACTGCTTGAAATTGAAATCAAGGGTCGCAACCTGTCTGAAGGTATCCCGCGCAGCTTCTCGCTGAACAGTAATGAAATTCTCGAGGCCCTGCAGGAACCACTGCACGGTATCGTCAGTGCCGTCAAAACCGCGCTGGAACAGACGCCGCCGGAACTGGGTGCTGATGTCGCCGAACGCGGTATCGTTTTAACCGGTGGCGGTGCGCTGCTCAAGGACCTGGACCGCCTGCTGATGGAAGAAACCGGCCTGCCCGTGGTGACTGCAGAAGACCCGCTGACCTGTGTTGCCCGTGGTGGCGGTCGTGTTCTTGAACTGATCGACAAGCATGGAGGGGATTTTCTCGCTGTCGAATAAGGGCGGCACCATGTCGCCCCTGAACGAGCCTGTCCCAGGTTTCTGAACCTATGCAAACGCTGTTCCTAAGAGGCCCGTCCGCAACCCTGCGCATGATCATCTTCGTCATCATCTCTCTCGCCCTGATGACGGTCGATCATCGATGGAAACACCTGGATGCCGTGCGCAATACCCTGTCCTATTTACTCTACCCTGTCGAGTATGTCGTTGATCTGCCCATACGCCTCTACTACTGGAGCGAAGAGGTCATGAGCTCACAACAGAACCTGCTTGATGAAAACCGTCAACTCAGGGATATGCAACTGCAAAGCCGGGTGCAGTTACAGAAACTGGACATCCTCGAAAAAGAAAATGAACGGCTGCGCAAATTATTGAGCGCCACACCGAAAACCACAGAAGATCATCTTATTGCAGAAATTATCAGTGTCGACGTCGACCCCTATCGTCACTTCATTGTGCTGAACAAGGGCACGAACGACGGCGCCTACAGAGGCCAGCCCATCATCGATGCACACGGTGTCATGGGACAGATCGTTTATGTCAACGCAATGACATCCACTGCGATGCTGATTACCGACGTCAGCCATGCCATACCGGTGCAGATCGATCGCACAGGCCTGAGAAGTGTTGCTTTCGGGACCGGCCAGACAGATTATCTTGATCTCAGGCACATCCCTCATAATGCAGACCTCCGGGTTGGTGACAAACTTATTTCATCCGGACTCGGTGAACGTTTCCCGCGAAACTACCCGGTCGCCGTAATAACAAAAATCGACCGCGATACCGGCGAAACCTTCATCGATGTGCGCGCTGAACCACTGGCACAACTCGATACCAGCCGTGAGGTCCTGCTGGTGTGGACTCAAAACCACGAGAAAGCCATGCCCGAACCGGAGCAGCCTGCAGAAACACCCGATAAGGATGCTATCGAGAAGCCTGTCGAAGAGCCCGACAAGGAAGACGTTGAGGAGCCTGCCGATGCTGCCGAATAACCTGAAAGTCGCTCTCCTGTCGCTGTTTGTCGCGTTTATGCTGACGATCATTCCCCTGCCGGGATGGGTCGTCGAATTCAGGCCGGACTGGGTTACGCTCGTGCTTATCTACTGGGCCATGGCACTGCCGGAAAGAACGGGAGTCACCATTGGATGGCTGGTGGGTCTCATGCTGGATGTTAGTCACGGAGCCATACTCGGCCAGCATGCGCTTGGTCTGATGCTGGTGATTTACATTGTCCACATTCAACACCAGCGACTGCGTGTCGCCTCACTGGTGCAGCAGGCGATTGTTATATTCTTCCTGCTACTGTTGAAACAGTTGATTGTACTGTGGGTCAGCGGCATCGTCGGTCACGCACCCGATACCTGGCTGTATTTCATGCCAACCATCACCGGGGCAATGCTGTGGCCGTGGATTTATATCATCATGCGGGATGTCAGGCGCAAGTTCGGCTACCGGGCGCACTACTGACGCCAGATTACACGTATGATTTCACCGCAGAGACGCGGAGACGCAGAGGTTTTCTGGTTGTCTGTAGAAGCGGCTTTAGTCGTGAACATGAACAATTCGCGACTGACGCCAGATTACACGTATGATTTCACCGCGGAGACGCAGAGAAAACATTTACAATATCTTTTGCCGCAAAAAACGCGTAGAGCGCAAAGAAAAGCCTTATTTTGGTTTTTTTAAATTTTGCGCATTTTTGCGTGCTTTGCGGCAGAAAATATTTTCTCTGCGTCTCTGCGCCTCTGCGGTAAATAAATCCTGCTAATCAACCGGCACTGTCCGGCTTTCGGCCCACTGCTTCAGCTTCTGGATCTGCGCATCCATGACTACGGACAACGGGCGGGTCGCCCTGATTTCTTCCAACAGGCTTTCTGTTGTCATTGGGCGATCACTGCCATAACTGCTGTATATCGCGCTGACAACCGCCTGTTCGATTTCTGATCCTGAAAATCCTTCGCTTGCAGCAGCCAGTGTTTCGAGATCAATAGCTGACGGGTCCACCTGACGCTTCTCCATGTGGATCGAAAATATCTGTTTGCGAATATCCTGTTTTGGCAAATCCACGAAAAATATTTCATCCAGCCGCCCCTTGCGAATCAATTCGGGCGGTAAATCATCGATGTTGTTTGCAGTCGCAACAATAAAAACATTTGACCTGTTTTCTGCGAGCCATGTCAGCAGTGAGCCGAGTATGCGCCTGGACGTGCCATCATCATTACCGCTCGCAATACCCTTTTCGATTTCATCGATCCACATCACGCAGGGCGCCATGACTTCTGCGGTCTTCAGCGATTCACGCAGGTTTTTTTCCGACTCACCGATATACTTGTCGTACAGGGCACCGAAATCAAAGCGCAGCAGCGGCACCTTCCAGATACCTGCAATCGCTTTAGCCGCCAGGCTTTTGCCGCAGCCCTGCACGCCCAGCAACAACACGCCTTTGGGTGTGTCAATGCCGTGCTGGTCAATGAGCCCATGAAATATTTTTTCCCGCTGCTGCAGCCAGCGCTTGAGTTTACGCATGCCGCCCACTTCAGAAAATCGCGCGGTTTCAAACTCAAACGACAGCACATCGTCACGATTGAGTAATTGATACTTCGCGCGCATGACCTCAGGCAGGTCTTCCCCGGTGATGGCACCGTCATCGACGATAACGTTGCGAATCAGGCGCCTGGCATCATTAAAGGTCAGCCCGCTCAAATTCCGCATCAGGCGTTGCAATGTATCTGGATCCGTCGCTACTCCTTTGCCTGATTCCTTTTGCCACTGACCTGCTTCGTCACGAATGAGTTGCTCCAGTGCCTTTGCATCGGGCAGCCTCAATTCAAACCGGGCAACCCGTTTAGCAAGACCTGGCGGCATGTCGACGCTATGACTGATGAAAACAAGTTTATTTCTGCCGCCTTCGAACTGCATGGCTATTTCTTTTATATAGCGTTCGTTCACCGGTTCCTGGATGTAGGGATCAAAATCCAGCAATACATAAATACCGTCGACATCGGATGACTTGATATGACCGAGCACATCCCTGGGTTCGGCATTGTGTCGCTGCACACCCAGATCGATATCCACACGTCTCAGGCCTTCGGTGACAGACCATTTAAACAGTGGAATGACATTTTGAGTCGCAATCCTGACCAGCAGATCAAGCGCGCGTTTCTCTTCGTGTGTCTCGATTTGCAGAATCGGCGTGTGGCCGTGAATCAGCAGTTCGAGATCTTTTTGTTCCGGCATGGATTAACGTTCGACAGTTGTTTTTACTAATCGTAGTACAACAACAGATTATCGACGTAGAAAAGAAAAAATATTCACCGCAGAGACGCGGAGGCGCAGAGGAAAATTTTAAAATATCTTTTGCCGCAAAAAACGCGAAGAGCGCAAAGAAAAGCCTTATTTTGGTTTTTTTAAATTTTGCGCATTTTTGAGTGCTTTGCGGCAGAAAAATATTTTCTCTGCGCCTCCGCGCCTCCGCGGTTAAATCACACCGTCTGGTAGTACAGATTCTGCGGATGATTGGCCTGGGCGAAGAAGAACCAGCGCTCCACCAGCAGGCCTGTGTACTGGACGGCAAAAGCCAGCGCGAGTACCGGGAAAGCGCCGTAACCGAGCCCTGTCGAAATCAATGCAACAGGTACAGGGAATACCATCACCAGGAATATCCATTTGAGCGAACGAAAGGACTGCGCTGATGCACCGTGAAAATATTCACGCGTATTGAATGAGCCCGCCATGAAGCCGCGCGACTTCTGTTCAATGCGTGCATGGCGTATTCCTATCGCAGAGCGCAGGCTGGACTTGTACTTGATACGCGCATTGCGGAAAAGCGATGCGCTGCGCGAGATGAATGCAGCCAGCGTAATAATGATCGCCCATGCACCATAGAAGGTAACCAGCTCGGAGCCGACATAAGCTGCAAACGCTGTCGCCAGAGAAAAACCGGAGGCCGATCCCAGCAATACGTAATTCAGCACGGTTAACGGTGTCGCCCATTCCTGCAGGAACTTGATGCAGGCGTATATCATGCCGGTACAGAAAAACAGCGCAAACGCCAGCCCGGTGTTGATACCACCGATAACGAGCGACAGATCGACGGTAAATTCACCACTGAAGCGGAACAGGACCGGATTCATGTCGAAGTAATGAACCAGGCCATACAGGGCCGTTAATCCCATGAATGCCGGCAAGACGATGACTTCACGCGACAGCCAGGATGTACGCCACTGTGCTGCGGAGCGCCAGGCACGCTCGGGCCTGCCGAGATGGAAAACCGAAGCGATCAATCCGCCCACCAGGAACACCAGTGCAAGCAGGCTGCCCAGGCCGTAAAAGCTGTGTGAGTCCTGCACCGGCAGAACATTGACCACTGAATACAATTGCCCGGTATAGAGCGCAAGAAACAGCCCCTGGCCAACGCCAATCAGGGTGGTTAAAAATATTACTGAAAATGCAGGATGCATTAATTCAACTCCATAATCTTGAACATGTTATTTTTCTCTCGCAGAGCACGCAGAAATAACTTGTAACAATATTCTGATGAGACACTCGCCTTACATTGGCTTTCCTCTGCGATCTCAGCGCCTCTGCGAGAGCATTTTTCCCGTACCAGTTTAGTCATTACCAGCTGGTGATGTCATCGAGTGTCTGCTCGTCCGCATCCGGCATCGGCAGCTGGCGTTCTTTCTTCAACGGATTGTCGACACGTATGAGCTCATCCTCGTGAATGGTTATCTGCGTCTTGCGTCGCGGCAGATAATGATTTGCCGGGTTGGTGCCCCATTCCGGCATCAACTGGTAACCACCGTTGTCACGAATAGCGGTAGACACAACGGAATCGGGCTCATTCACATCACCAAACAGACGCGCACTGGTCGGGCATGCAAGCACGCAGGCGGGTTTCCTTTCCGACTCGGGCAAGGACTCGTCATAAATCCGGTCGACACACAGGGTGCACTTCTTCATCACTTTCTGGTTTTCATCCAGCTCACGCGCACCGTAGGGGCAGGCCCAGGAACAGTATTTACAGCCGATGCACTTGTCGTAGTCGACCAGTACGATGCCGTCTTCCTTGCGCTTGTAACTGGCACCGGTCGGACATACCGGGACACAGGGCGGGTCCTCGCAATGCAGGCAGCTTTTTGGAAAATGCACGGTTTCGGTGTTCGGGTAGACGCCGATTTCGAAAGTCTGCACACGATTGAAAAATGTGCCGGTTGGATCGGCATCGTACGGATTCATATCCGACATAAAACCGGCAGGGCCTGAAGTGTTCCATTCCTTGCAACTGGTCACGCAGGCATGACAGCCAACGCATACATTGAGATCGATCACCAGTGCGAGCTGCTTCATGACTTACCCCCCGCTTTGCGCATTTTGCCGGCAAAATATTTCAGCCATTTGTTACGCGACCGGCTTTCGCACTGCCCCGGCACGCAGGAGATATCGGCAAATTGCGGCCAGGTTTCTCCCGGTTCATTTGCTTCGGCAGGATAGATGCGTACTCGCACGTCATACCAGCCGGCCTGCCCCGTCAACGGGTCCGAGTTGGACAGGTGTTCGCCGTCAATGTCAGAAGGCAGCTCTTCGCTGATCAGGTGATTGAGCAGGAAGCCCTTCTTCGATTCATTGGCTTTGCCATCAAGGCCCCATGCGCCCGACGCCTTGCCGATGGCGTTCCAGGTCCACACCGTGCCGGGTTCGACGGCTTCAGAATAACGGCACATGCAGCGGACCTTGCCGTGCATGGACTCAACCCACATCCAGCTGCCGTCTTCGATGCCGGCCGCTGCTGCTGTTTTTGAATTCACATGCAGATAGTTATGCGTGTGGATCTGGCGCAGCCACGCATTCTGTGAATCCCATGAATGGTACATCGCCATCGGGCGCTGGGTGATTGCATTCAACGGGTACTTGAGCAGGTCTGTGCGTTGCGCTTCGAGAGTTTCAGAGAAAAACGGCAAGGGATCGAAATGGGTTTCGATGCGCTCGCGCAAATGATCGGGCGGCTGTTTGCCAATGGACTTGCCCTGTGCTGCGAGTCTGAATTTCTGCAGGACTTCAGAATAGATATGGATGTTGATCGGTTCCGCATAACGCGTCAGGCTGTGGCGCTTGGCCCATTCAAGATATCCCTGGTTCCAGTTGCGCATGTACTGGTACGATTTCGGCAACTCGTAGTGGAACACGCAGTTGTTCTTTTCGTACATTTCCCATTGCTTGGGATTGGGTTCGCCTTTCATGAACTTTTCGCCGCCCTGGCCACGCCAGCCGGCGAGGAAGCCGATACCAGAACCGGGCGCCGTTTCGTAGTTGATGACGAAATCGGGATAGTCACGGTACTTGCGCCGGCCATCCTCGTGCACAAACGCGGGCAGCTTCAAACGCGTACCCATCTCGATCAGCACTTCCTGGAACGGTTTGCATTCACCTGTCGGCGGCAGAACCGGGATACGTACCGAATCGACCGGTCCGTCGTACTCTGAAATCGGGCGGTCCAGCATCGACATCACGTCGTGACGTTCGAGGTAGGTGGTGTCGGGCAATACCAGGTCGGCGAAAGCGACCATCTCTGACTGGAATGCATCGGCAACCACCAGGAAGGGGATTTTGTATTCACCATTCTCATCCCTGTCATTGAGCATATCGCGCACTTCCGCGGTGTTCATCGACGAGTTCCATGCCATGTTGGCCATGAAGATCAGCATGGTATCGATCTTGTACGGATCACCACGCCAGGCATTGGTGATGGCATTGTGCATCAGTCCATGCACCGCCAGCGGGTACTCCCAGGAGAATGCCTTGTCGAGACGAATGGGTTTGCCATCATCATCGACGAACAGGTCATCGGGGTCCGCGGGCCAGCCCAGCGGCATGCCATTGAGCGGTGTATTTGGCTGGACATCGTCCCAGCTGGTGGGGGTCTTGGCACACGGCGGAATCGGCCGCGGAAACGGCGCCTTGTGTCGGAAGCCACCCGGTCGGTCGATGGTACCGAGGATACTCATCAGGATCGACATCGCACGTATGGTCTGGAATCCGTTGGAGTGCGCCGCCAGTCCGCGCATGGCATGGAATGCCACCGGGTTGCCGGTGATGTGGTCGTGTTCGTTGCCCCAGGTATCGGTCCACGCGATCGGCAATTCTATTTTTTCATCGCGTGCGGTGATGCCCATTTCATTGGCGAGGCGCTTGATGGTCTCGACGGGTATGCCGGTAATATCCGCAGCCCACTCGGCGGTGTACTCACGTACACGTTCCACCAGCAACTGGAACGCCGGCTTCACCGGCGTACCGTCATCGAGCTGGAATTCACCCAGCAGGTAAGGATCGGTGCCCTCGGTATGCATCGAGATCGGCCTGTTCAGGTGCCGGTCCCACCACAGTTTATTTTGCGCATCAAAGCAACTTTCTTCCTTGGGTACTTCAAAGCGGATGAACATGCCATGTTCGGTCGAGTTTTCATCCATGTTGACCAGTTCCGCCGCGTTGCTGTACTTGACCAGGAACTCGCGGTCATACAGGCCCTGCTTGATGATTTCATTGATCAGCGCAAGAAACAGCGCACCGTCGGTGCCGGGCTTGATCGGTATCCACTCGTCGGCAATCGCCGAGTAACCGGTGCGCACCGGGTTGATCGAAATGAATTTGCCGCCCTGGCGCTTGAATTTCGACAACGCGATTTTCATCGGGTTGGAGTGGTGGTCCTCGGCGGTACCGATCATCACGAACAGCTTTGAGCGATCGAGGTCAGGACCACCGAATTCCCAGAACGAACCGCCGA
This sequence comes from uncultured Gammaproteobacteria bacterium, assembly GCA_937998645.1. Taxonomy (GTDB): domain Bacteria; phylum Pseudomonadota; class Gammaproteobacteria; order SZUA-229; family SZUA-229; genus JABDQW01. Next base: position 1,161 of record CALLCZ010000179.1, on the reverse strand, counting down.
TGGTGTAGATCATGCCAGCCGCCATATTCACCGAGCAGAAGCCGCCATGCGCCGAATAGTTAGGGGTGCCAAACTGCCTTGAGAACATGCCGGTCAGCGCCTGCATCTGGTCTCGACCGGTGATCAGGGCAAACTGTTTTGGATCGGTCTCGCGTATATGCGCGAGGCGCTGCTCCAGTATCTCGAATGCCCTGTCCCAGGAAATTTCCTCGAATTCATTGTCACCGCGGTTGCTGCCGGGCTTGCGCAACAGTGGTTTGGTCAGGCGGGCCGGTGAATACTGCTTCATGATGCCGGAGGCACCCTTGGCGCAGATCACACCCTTGTTCAGCGGGTGATCGGGATTACCCTGGATGTAGCGCACCTCGCCATCACGCAAGGTGACGCGAATACCACAGCGGCAGGCGCACATATAGCAGGTGGTATTCTTGACTTCGATCCGGCTGTTTTCATCAATTGTCTTCGAAATCGGATCGTGCAGCGGTGTGGACATTAGTTTCCCCTGTGTAACAGGCCTGTCGGAATGACAATTTACTCGAACGGCATGATAACAAGCCAATCAGTAATACTGAATGATATATAAATAAATTAATGATTACTAATATTCTTTGGTGGTATATAGCCTGCCAGAGCCGGCCAATTTTGACATCCAGAGCTGAAAAAATGGAGCATGGCTCCGTATTCCGAACAATACAGGATGTAAGCTGGCTCTTCCCTGATTAGAGCGGGTATATATTCGAATACTTGCTAGAGAAACAAAGAGGTTTTTGTTGTTTTTGTGAGCGGCTTTCGTTGTGAACTTCAATTGATCGTATTTTCCTGCTTTATGTTTCGCTCCTGCTGGAGCGAGTTACCTTTTTTGTTCGCACAAAAAACGTAACCCAAAAAATGCGTCCCGGGCGCTCGTGCTTCGCATACCCTCAGCCATCTTCCCTGCCAACGGGTCGTCTTGACTCGCATCCCTGCTCGACAAGACTCGATTGACCGTCCCTGGTCAATCGACCCTACCAGTGAAGCTGTCTTCGGCGAGCTTTACGGGAATAGACAGTTTCCCCGTGAAGTTTGCCGAGGCATTCGGCTTTGGTAGGGAAAATTCGACAGGGACGTCGAATTTAGTCCTGTCGAGCCCGGACGGCGAGTCAGGACGGCCCGTAGGCAAAG
>CALLCZ010000178.1 GCA_937998645.1 uncultured Gammaproteobacteria bacterium | reverse complement strand
CTTTAGCCGCGAACATCTGTTCGGTTACACGAAACAGAATTCGCGGCTAAAGCCGCTCCTGCGTGCAAACCATAACCAACCTCTGCGCCTCCGCGCCTCTGCGGTGAATTAAAAACTGTAAAACCCGGGGAGCTGCTAGCCAAATTCAACCAGCTCGAATTCCCCGTCTGCATTGATGCGCAGATAATTACCGTCTTTATACCAGTCTCCCAGAACGATCCTTTTTACTTTCTTTCCATCTAATTCGAATTCATGTATGCCGGGTTTGTGTGTGTGGCCATGTATCAGTATATTTATGCCTGCTTTACGCATGGTTTCTTCAACCGTTTGCTGATTGACGTCCATGATTTCGGCTGGTTTATCAGAAGTGGCTTTTTCGCTGGTTCCCCTCAGGGACTGTGCAATACGTTCACGTAAAAACAGGGGTAATAACAGGAATATTCGTTGAACTGTTTTGCTGCGGGCTTTACGTCGATAATTCTGGTAAGCGAGATCATCTGTGCATAACAGATCACCATGCATCAACATGGCGGGCTGGTCTGAAAAGTTGCCAATATACGGGTCATCGATGACATCAAAATGATACCGCCTTGCCAGCTTTTGCCCGATCAGAAAATCCCTGTTACCGTGCATAAGCCTGATCATGGTGCCGGCCTGGTGTAATCGATCAAGCGCCGCAAATACCGGTTCAATTCCGACGGCCTTGTCATCGTCGCCGATCCAGTATTCAACAAAATCACCGAGTATATAAAGTGTATCGGCGTGTACGGCAACGTCATCGACAAACTTTTCAAACAGCCTGATCATCCCGGGCCTTTCCGGCGCAAGATGCAAGTCAGATATGAACAGACTGTTATCTGACATGTGTCAGCATTCAGCAGCAGACGTTATCGTTATGACATCCTCGGGAACATCGCTGTGACCACCGCGGTTGGTTGTGCTGACAGCAGCTATTGCGTCTACCACGTCCATGCCATCAGTGACTTTTCCAAATACGCAGTAACCCCAGCCCTGTATATCCGGTGAAGTGTGATTCAGGAAGGCGTTGTCTTTGTGGTTGATAAAAAACTGTGCAGTGGCTGAATTCGGGTCCTGTGTACGGGCCATGGCTATAGTGCCGCGATCGTTGCCCAGGCCGTTGTCGGCCTCATTTTTTATCGGGTCCTGGGTCATTTTCTGCATCATCTGGTCGTTGAAACCACCGCCCTGGATCATAAAGTTAGGGATCACCCTGTGAAAAATGGTGCCGTCATAGAAACCATCACGGACATAGTTCAGAAAGTTCTGTACGGTTACAGGTGCTTTTTCTTCATTGAGTTCGATGACAATGTCACCCTTCGTAGTTGTCAGCTTGACTGTAGACATATTGGCGGCCTTATTTGTGAATTACAGGAACAGGCCGGGTTTTCCCGGAACCTGAAACGCGTATTCTACGGATTCATGCGGCAAAGGTCATCTGCCAGATGGGTGGATAGTGACAGAAAGATAATTTGGCATACCGGGGGTGAATCGAACGCCTTTGATATTGAGTGTTCGGTACAAACCGTGTTTGCTACAATGTTGTGTATGGAATCTGAAGAACGTACCTGGATATTTGTTATTTCACTGGTAGCAGTGATCAATGGTCTTGGTATTGTTCGTCTGCTGGGTGGCCTGAGTGAATATTTAAGGAAGCAAAATACGCTGAATATCCAGCATTACTGGGTTTATACATCATTTGTTGTATTTCAACTGCTGTTACATTTGCTTTTCTGGTGGTCTATTGTCGGGCTGCATAAAGCTGGAAATCTCAATTTTCTGAGTTACCTGTACCTGTTGATTGGGCCTACCTTACTTTTTCTGGGGACGACTCTCCTGGTACCCGCCGTAAAAATCGAATCGCTTAATTTACGCTCCGAATACTACAGCTATCGCAAAACCTATTTTTCTATATTGACTGTATTCTGGCTCTGGGCGATTTTTGTATGGCCCGTGTTCGGCCATTCGTTTGCCCCGACCTTGCCCTTGCTAATCGCTTTTCTTCTAATTGCACTGATATTGAGAATTACCGACCATCCCAGGGTTCATGCCACACTGGTTATTGCGAACTATGCAATTTACCTTGTTTTTATCATGCTTTATGCAACACATCTTGGTGAGCTTGGTCGCAGGATTGCGGAGCAATAAGTGCTATTAAACAAAGAAATAAACCTCCTTTAATATCTTTTTAACCGCAGTGGCGCTGAGGCGCAGAGTTTTGAATGATGAACTATGAGTGACAGGCGGTAATGTGATCGATGTTGTTTCCGATTCAATAGCCTGTCGCCTGCAACGCTTCGCTTATGCAGGCCCATGTGTTTTTCCCTTCTTTATATAAGCACTCTGTTCTCTGCGTCTCCGCGCCTCTGCGGTAATATAGAAATCTCAAGAACGTAGCATGATCGGCCGTAAAGTATTTGAACTATGGTCTGGCGTGCCGTTCACGCCATTGTGCCGGTGTCATACCTGACCAGCGCTTGAACGCGTGACTGAACGTGGTCGCATCGGTGTAGCCGAGTGCCAGCGCGATTTCCGCATTAGTTGCCTCGCTGTTTGCAAGAAAGCTTTGCGCCATTGCGTAGCGGACTTCGTTGACCACATTGCGAAACGTCGTTCCCTGGTCATGAAGCCGGCGGTTCAGTGTTCGTTCGTGAATGCCGAGGTGTTGCGCAGCTGCGCGTGCAGAGCAATCCTGTGTGACTAATGCGATGCGCACAAATCGATGCAACTGGTTGATCAGGTCGATCTTCACGTCCCGGTGTAGCTCGGTGGCTTTTCGTTCGAGGTAGTCAAACAGCAGGATATCGTGGCTTGGTAACTTATGCTGCAGCCAGCGAGTCGGAAACACAACCGCATTCCCGGTAGCGTTGAAACGAATGGGGGATTTGAAGAAGTGATTGTACGGAGCGGGGTCCTGTGGTGGCGGCCGCGAGAGCAGCACCTCGGTTGGATTCCAGTCTTCGCCACAGAGGCTGCGCATGATTTTGCAGGCAAGTACGATCGAATTGTCGTATATCTGCGCGCTTGCACTCACGCCTGACAAATGAACAGCATAGCCCAGGGACGTGAATTCGCCGTCAGTGATCAGGGTGAGCACACCCCCCTGGTCGTGCAAGTCCAGATGTCGTTTGAGGGCGTGAAGCGCTGTGTCGACATCATGAGCTGTCCGCAGCATGAATCCGGCGATGCCGAGAGAGGAAGGCTCTGCACGCATACCCATCAATAAGCCGAAGTGTTCACATCCGGTCGCTTCCACGCAGCCCGCAAGCAGTTGGCTTGTGGGGATGTAGGGAAGCTCGAAGTCGGGATCCTCGAACTGGCTCAGCTTGAAGCCGAAATGTTTCAGGATTGCTTCTGGTTCACAACCGTTCTCGCGCAGAATTGCAGGGATGCTCATCAGCGGTCCAACGCGCACGGTTGCCTGTCCCCGTGCTGGCATTCTGTTATGTTCGGATTTTCTCGTCACCATCAATTATTTCATGCTGTGTCGGAAATTGTCAGCTTATTGTCGCATACAAACAATGCTGGATAAGATGAAAATTCAGAAGCTGAAATTGCATGATATACATCAACTCGCAGTAGCGGTAAATATAGTAGATTCAACATGATATTAAGCACGAATGCTTAATAAACATTAACAAAAGGGGGATATGGATCATGCTACGATACTTGATACTTGTTCTTACAGTTTGCGTATTCAGCATCGTAGTCGCTGAGGAAAAAAGCAGCGCGGCTGCGCAGGACAGAATGTTGACAGTCAGTTATGGCGATGTTTCTACGGATTATGAAGATGCCAGTACCGATGCGTCCGGATGGCGGCTTAACCTGTCATACGAGACCGGTGCCAAAGGTGGCAGTGTCCTCCATGGCATAGCCATTGGATACATCGAGACCACGGCGGATATTACGACGGGATTGCAGACATCTCACTATAAACTGGAAAGCCTGCCGATCTATTATGCACCAAAGTTTTTATTCGGTAAAAAAGCTTTCAAGGGTTTCCTTAAAGGCGCACTTGGTATGCACTTCTCCAAATACAAACGATCGGGAGCAGCGGGTGATTTAGAGACCAGTGATACCGGCTTTTACGGTGGAGCATCCCTGGGAGCGATGTACATGTTCAATGAGAAGATTTTTATCAATGCCGAATATGAATGGGCCTACCTGTCGAACAGCTATTACCGGGATGGTGAGGTGACATCGGCAATGATCGGTTTAGGCACCAGGTTCTAATGCTGTTGGCAATGGCTACGAATTTGAGCGCACCGGTACGGGCTGTCAGAATCCGCTAAACGTTTCTACATTACAGGAAACACCAATGAAACTCTTCTCTCTTAAAGGATTCGCACTTGCGCTTCTGGGTCTTGTTGTTGTCGCTGTGATAGCGCTGCAGATCGTATCACGGACACCGTCGATGCACACCGAGGGCGCGGTACGAGATGCCGTCGATGCCTATATCTACGGTTATCCGTTGATTACCTTCGACATGGCGCGCAAGCAGCAGACCAATGTCGATAAGTCCGATGAGCAGCATGCGCCGATGAATCAGATGATCAAGATGCGCACCTACCTGCCCATCGACAACCATTGCTGCGCCGCTCCCAACGCAGACACGCTGTACACCATCGCCTGGCTGGATGTTTATAACGAGCCTCTGATTCTCACTATCCCCGAGATCAAGGACCGCTACTACATCGTGCCGCTGCTGGATGGATTCTCCGAAGTCATCAAGGTCGTCAGCTCGATCAATGATGGCGCCAGGGCGCAGACCCTGGCCATCACCGGACCGGGCTGGTCTGGGACACTGCCGGATGGCGTCACCGAAGTAAAATCATCGACCGCTATAGTCTGGTTGCTGGGGCGCATCTACAGCACCGGTACACCCGAGGATTACAAGGTCGTGAATGATATTCAGGACCGGTTCGAACTGGTTCCGCTGAGCGCCCGGGGCAAGCCCTACACCCCGCCTGCGGGCATCGTCGATCCGGATTTCGATATGAAAACGGCGGTGCGTGCACAGATCAACGGCATGGATATCTACACCTATTTCAACTACCTCGCGCGTTTGCTGAAGACCAACCCGCCCAAAGCCGAAGATGCAGCGATGGTTGAGAAGCTGGCCAGGATCGGGCTCGTACCCGGTCAGGATTTCGATCCTTCCACGCTCGGCGGACTGGATACGCAGACCGTTGAATCCATACCCGCCGTGGCACAGGGTGAGTTGGGAACGAAACCGGATGTGCACGCCCGGCCACATTTCACACAGGGTGTAGGCGAGGTTGCGGAACAGGATTTTGATACCAGCAAACTTGCTACACTTGATCAGAAACTCATCAAGCTCACACCCAAAATCAGCTTGCTGAAAATGGCGATGCTGATGAAGCAACAGCCGACGACCAATGGCTGGCTGTACTTCACCGAAGGTGTGGGGAACTGGGGCACCGATTACGAACTTCGCGGCATGGGCAATCTGTTAGGTCCGGGCTGGAACCGGCCGGAAGATGCTGTTTATCCGATCTCGATGAAAGATGCTGACGGTAATGCCTACGACGGATCCAAAAACAACTACGTGATGCACTTCGACAAGGGCGCACTGCCGCCGGTCGACGGCTTCTGGTCGCTGACGATGTACGACAAGGACCTGTTCTTCGTGCCCAATCCGATCAATCGTTATAACCTGAGCCAGCGTGATACCTTTGTAACCAATCCCGACGGATCGATCGACCTGTACCTACAGGCCGACTCACCGGGCGCGGACAAAGAGGCCAACTGGCTGCCGGCACCGCGTGGTGAATTCAAACTCGTGCTGCGCGTGTATGGCCCATCGAAAACGCCGCCGTCGATTCTCGATGGCAGCTGGGCACCACCGCCGGTGAAACGCGTCGAGTAAGACCTGTATACGAATAAGGAAGGGCCCTGCTGACAATGGATTAATGGTATGACAGAACCGCATAATAAGAGAGAGCACAACAAACTGGGGAAAGTGATTGCCTTGATCCTGGCAATTACTTTCGCTGGTGGCGGCTGGTGGGTCTGGCAGGAAGGGCGACCGTGGTTCCATGCCACGCAAGCTTACATTTATGGTTTTCCGATGATGATGATGGATCTGACCAGGGAAGCCGCTACAGCTGTACCCAGGGCAGGGCAATTCGGTGCCCCGGTCAACCAGTTTGCCGTGATGACGGAATACCCGGATGTATCTTTCCGCGCAGTGGTGCGTACCGGGCTCGATACGCTGTTTGCAGTAGCCTGGGCTGATCTTGAAAAAGAACCACTGGTGCTCTCAGTGCCGGACACTGATGGACGCTACTATGTCATCGCGCTGTTCGACATGTGGACCAATATCTTTGCCTCAATCGGAAGCCGTACGACCGGAACCGAAACCGGGCATTTCCTGATTGTCGGTCCCGATTGGCAGGGGACTCCGCCGCCTGATGTTAAACAGGTATACCGATCGCCATCGCGGTTTGTCTGGGTCAACGGGCAAATGCGCGCTGATGGGCCCAAAGACTACGACGTGGTGAATCCATTGCAACAACAGTACAAGCTGACACCGCTTTCTCGATGGGGGCAATCCTACACGCCGCCTGCCGAAGTGCCGGTGACCACCAGTGCTGATACCAGAATGCCAGCGCTTGAGCGTATTCGCAATATGGATGCTGGCGAGTATTTCGGGCGGCTTGCCCGCTTGCTAAAGGATAATCCACCGTTGCCTGCAGATGATCCGATGGTCGATACCTTGAACTACCTGGGCATAGAACCCGGCAAGGATTTTGATATTTCTGGCGTTGATTCTTCCAGTGCCAGGGCATTGCAGCGCGCAATGGGCACGTTCTCGATCCTGGAAAAAGCGGTTCACGTGATGCCAACACAGGATGGCTGGGCAGTGATGCCGGATGACATCGGTGACTATGGCACGGATTATATCAACCGGGCAGGCATCGCCTTTGTCGGACTGGGCGCCGTGCAGCCGATTGATGTCAGTTACCCGGTGGCATTCAATGACAGTGAAGATGACACGTTTGATGGCGCCAGTCGCTATGTTCTTCATTTCGAAAAAGACCAGCTACCACCGACCAATGTGACCTGGTCTGTTTCAATCTATGATCCGGATGGTTTCTATGTGCCCAATGCCATTAACCGCTACAACCTGGCTGCATGGATGCCGTTGAAATACAATGCAAACGGCTCGCTGGATATATACATCCAGGCGGAATCACCCGGGCTAGACAAGGAATCGAACTGGCTGCCTGCGCCTGCCAGTGGTACATTCAATCTGGTTACGCGTATCTTCTGGCCGGACAAAACTGTGCTGGATGGTAGCTGGGCAATGCCCGGTGTTAAGAAAGTGCAATGAGTTCAAACCTGATACGGGTAAGCAAACACAAAAAGAAACAAGCAACGAGTCAACTGGGTAAAAGAAGAAAGAAGCAATGAAACCGACAATCAATAAACCGTACAACATAGCGAAGCTGAAGCTGGCTACTGCTGTTTTTATGGCGTTGGCGTTGTTTACCGGCTCTGTATCCGCCGATAAAGAGAAACTCGCGACCGGGATTGCTTATGAAAAAGATAGCGCAAACCTCCGCACCCTGGTTTTCGATAACACGCGTGGCGCTCGTTTCTGTGAACTGTTCTTCATCAAGCTTAAAGGTGATATGAAAGAGCTGCATGTTTATAACCCCACCGGCCTGAACAATATGGAAAAAACCGGTGACTCCTGTCCCGATGGCCTGATCAACAAAGTCGATCTGAAAGGGCTCAGGGAACATTACAAGATGGATGGTATTTATTACAACAAGCCGCGCCACTGGATATGCGACCAGATCACGATACCCGTTGGCGCCAAACGCAAATTGGGCGATATGGCGTGGTACTGGATGGCCAGTAGCCACATGCCAGCAAAAACGGAAATGAAACCGGGCTTCCTGACGTATAAACATGTACCGGTAGAACGTAAATCAGAAATTATCTTCCGTGCAGGCAAGCCGGTGTTCCTGATGGATGATCCCGAAGGCAAGACATGGGTAATGAAGACATACCGCGACGCCTATGATCAGACCTACGACAAACTCAAGGATCTGCCAGGCCGTTACAATAAATTGCCTGAAGGTTACAAGTTTCGGGTTGTCACCCTGGAAAAAGATCTGATACTGCGTCCAACAGAAGGAACCGCTACGGTGATGCAGGACGAATTCGAGAATACGTATGATTACCTGGGCGATGGTTCTTCCAACTACGTACCCTGATTAAAACACTACATGTCTAATATTTTGATTAATAATGGTTGATTCTATCCAGGAGAAAACAATGAAATCAGGCATAAACAAACTGAATATCACAACGATGTTGAAACTAATGGGTATCTTTGTCCTTGGCACGTCACTTCTTAGTGGTTGTGCAAAACCGAAACCGGCGGATGATGCGCAGCTCTCGCGACAAGAGCATGATGGCTTGATGGGGATCCGGTATACGGAGTTCCTGATCGTCTGGGGTAATCCGTTGAAGAAGGATTTTGTCGCCGGTGTCTACAACACGGTTGGTCAAAACTCGCCGGAAGGTAAAGTTGATTCAAGTCCGCAGGAAATGCTTGATAAGGTTGATATGGATAAGGCCGTGAAGGCTCTGGATGCACTCAGCCATGTGCTGAATGGCCCACGCCTGTGGACTATAGATCATCTGGGGGTTAATGCAGGCACAAATCGTGATTTCCAGGGTCTCAAGGCGCACTGGGTCATGTGGTTCCCGATTCCCGACGAGATTCGTGAAGGCAAGGATCTTTCCTACTATGTCATGGATGCCTTGCGTGACACCGACATGACCATCTGGAAGGGATCTCGTGTCTATATCCTGGATGATCCCGATGGCAATTCGTTTGTGATGAAATCGGCCAGCCTGATCAAGGATCCGAACCAGAAATTCGAAGATCTTAAAGATCTTGGTTCACGTCTTAAGCTGGCAGAAGGCTGGAAGTTCCGCTCAAAGGTTCTGGACCAGGAACTGGTGTTCAAGACCAAGGACGGCAAGTCCTTCATCGTGCAGGATGACATCGGCAACACCTATGACCGTGTTGGTGGTCCATACAGTAATTACAAGCCGTAGTTGAATATCAATACTGGCACGGGCCACGAGCGTGGCCCGCGCCTGAATCCAGACCAGGGAATTAATTATGCGAAAACTATCGAAACACACTATAGCGTTTTTGTTAGCGCTGCCTCTCGCGTTTGCCTTGTTTGTTTCATGCTCATCATCGCCGAAAAAAGTCGAGTTAACAGAGGAAACAACGCAGCACTGGAATACACAGGTAGAAGAAGCCATTAAGGATCCAGAGAGAGCGGCAAAACTCAAACAGCTTGGCCAGCAACTGATTGATGTGTCCAGTTCTATTCAACAGGATGTCGAGGCCTTTAATCAAAAAGCGATGGCGCTCAATGAGAACTACGACGCCACTCATGAAGAGTTGCAACAGATGATCGATGATTTCTCGGCGAAACGGAATCCGAAGTTTGCCGAGTACCGCGATATTATCTTTGCTATGCGAAGTGAAGTTAATGCCGATGAATGGAAGGCATTAACAGACTAGCCGGAAGAAAGAGGATTACACAATGATAGCAGCAACAATACTGGCAATATTAATTATTTTTGGCGCCGGTGGTGGCCCGTTCGGCGAGCTCATGACCAAGTACACCAAGGATCCGATCAAGGAGACCATCGTGGAAGAAGACCGCCAGAAGATGGCGTTGCATGAGCTGAAGTCTTTAAAGGGTGCCATCAAGGACTTTAACAAGCATGTGTCAAAAGATATCAAGCAGTTCGACAAGCTGGTCAAGAACTACGAATCCACACCCGAGCAATTCGACCAGATGATTTCCGGTGTGCTCACCAAGCGCAAACAGGAAGTTGAAACACTCTGGGAGCAACGCAGCGCGATGCTGACACACATCAAGGCTGATGAATGGCAAACCATTGTCAGCAGCGCCAAAGCGAAAATGGAAGAAAAGAAAAAGTAAGCATTGGCAAACAAGCAGCTGTAAACGGAGAGCAGACTATGGGTGTCGTGCAAAAATTGCAACATGAGCTGATGGCGGTAATTGCACTTACGCTTTATTTTGGCTGCTGGATCGGTACCCTGGTGCTGCTCAAATACCTCGTGCTGGCCGAATATAAAATCGCGTTTTACGGTTTCTCGGTGGCGCTGGTTGGGGCACTGGTGCTCGCCAAGGTCGTGCTTGTGCTGGAATACGTTCCGCTGGGTGCCTGGGTCAGGGCCAGGCCTGCCTGGGTGGATGTGGTGCTGCGCACGGCCCTGTACGCTTTTGGCGTATTTGTTGTATTGCTGCTTGAAAGGGCGATCGAGGGGCGGCATGAACACGGCGGCCTAGGTCCCTCGCTGATGGCGGTGTTCCAGCAAGCGGACGCGAAGCACGTCTGGCTGAATACCATCTGCCTGTCGGCTGCGTTGCTCAGTTATAATATGCTGTCCGTGGTCCGCAAACGCCTCGGCAAAGGTGCGCTGCTGCAGTTGTTTTTGACACCCTTGCCAAACGATAGTGCAGTGAGCGGCAAGCCATAAAGTTGATAAAACGAACAGTATACGCCCGCTATAAAGGCTTAAGTGTATTGGGTATCAGTACCTCGTTTGCAGTAAACTGCTGCTTGGTAACTACCCAGGGAGTAACAATGAAGCAGATAAAATTTAACGTTTGCGTGCTGGGTGTTCTGGCCATGACCGTAAACACAATGGCACACGGCGGAGCCAGCTGGGGATACAGCGGCGAGACGGGCCCGGAAAACTGGGGAAAACTTGATCCCGGTTATGTGGCTTGCGAGACTGGAAAGAACCAGTCGCCCATCGACCTGGCCAACTTTACCGAGGCCGATCTCGCCCCCATCGCTTTCGCGTACAAGCCGGGCAGTACAGAAATCCTCAACAACGGCTATACGGTCCAGATCAACTACGCCGCCGGCAGCAGCATTACCGTGGATGGTCAAGTGTTCGAGCTGAAGCAGTTTCATTTTCATGCGCCTAGTGAAAACACAATCAACGGTAAACACTTTCCCCTTGAAAGCCAGCTGGTGCATGCCGACAAGGACGGCAATCTCGCGGTGGTCTCGGTCATGTTTGAAATGGGTAGAAACAATGCGATGCTGAGCCCCTTGTGGATGAAAATGCCGGACAAGGCCGGTGACAGTAATGCCTTGCCCAAAGCGTACGATGTGTCAGCAATGCTTCCATCGGACCGTGATTACTACCGCTACGATGGATCGTTGACCACGCCGCCTTGCTCTGAAGGCGTATTGTGGTTCGTGTTCAAGCAACCCGCGATTGCATCCAAACCGCAGATTGATCGGTTCACGAAGGTCATGGGACACCCCAACAACCGGCCTGTGCAGCCCTTGAATGAAAGGGAAGTACTTAAATAACAGGCTTAATTATGTTATTGCGACAATGATGATATATGCATGATTGCAGTTTGTATTAACAGAAAGGGAATATCATATGAAACATCTATCCATTAAAGATCTGGCACTTACTATGATTGGCGTCGTATTGTTTCTACTGACACTGCTGAGCAGTCCGCTTCTGTTTGCTGAGGGAGCAATGGACGATTTTTCACCGGATAAAATTGTGGCGGAACTGAAGCCCAGTCTCGATCTGAATGATCAACAGGTCAAGGATTTGACAGCAGCCCTGGGAGAAATGGGCAAAACGCTTCATGTGCTTATCGAGAAAGAGGAGGCTAACAAGGAAGAAGATCCCAATGAGTTTATTAAAGGTGTGAAACAGGCACAGTCTGACTACCAGAAAAAGCTGAAGGGCATTCTGAACGACGCACAGCTGCAGACCTGCAACGAGCTCAGGGAAGAAGCCATCATGGATATGATGAAAGACCTTGCCGAGATCAAGCTGCTCGATATCCAGCCGAAAGTCGGTTTTTCCGATGAGCAGCTGGAGAAGCTGGTACCGGTCATGGCGACGAGCATGCGCGGCTTCATGAAGGTAGCCTGGGAACATGCCGGTAAACACCTGCGTCTGAGGCAGAAGATCAAGGTGGCCAAGCAGCTGAAACACATCCAGAGTGATGCCCAGAAACAGGTGTAGCAGATCCTGACCGGCGAGCAGTTGCAGAAATGGGAAGAGCTGAAGAAGCAGGCGCAGGAAGCAAAAGACAAGTAATACAGGGCGTGTAGTGTGTAGTACAACAACCGTTTAATAAATAACAATGCAATAATAAAAAAGTCAGTATAGTTGGATATGTTTCAGAAAATTGTTGCGCCTTTGGCTAGCGGCCTGGTGGCAGGTATTGCCGCATCAGCATGTTGCGTAGGACCCCTGGTTTTACTGCTTCTCGGATTTGGGGGCGCATGGATAAGCAACTTGACAGCACTTGAACCTTATCGACCAGTATTCATCGGCATAGCATTGATAGCGTTATTCATTGCATACAGGAGAATATATCAACCAAAGCTGGAACAGGCTTGTGAAGAAGGGAAGGCTTGTGACAAGCTACATATAAATAATCTATATAAGCGATTATTTGTAGGTGTGCTCACTGTTGTTTTGATATCAATTGCTTCGCCTTATCTTGTGCCACTAATTTATGGGTAATAACATGAAATATGTCATTGCGGCACTGTCATTGTTTATATCAGGAGTCTTATCTGCTGATGAACAGTTAGTCGTATTGTCTGTTCCTGGAATGAAGTGCCCGGCATGCCCGATAACCGTGATGGTGGCCCTTGAAAGAGTTGAAGGCGTTAAATCAGTCGACGTTGATTTAGAGAGTAAACTGGCTGAAGTCACTTATGATGACCAAATAACTAATATAAGCAGTCTTCAAATAGCTACGAAAAATATAGGCTTTCCTTCTCTGGTAATTCACGATAAAAAATAATTCGATATGAGCGTGCCTGATGCGGCCGTTGATCAAGGTGTGCATGCATTTGTTATCGAAAAACCAAAAGCAATATAAGCGAATGTTAAGCGCTTAACCTCTAGAAAGTGATGCGTCGACCAGTTGAAATTAACGCCGCACGCAGCTTGCCAGTGATTCTTAGAAAAAACTCCTGGCCTAAGAATCCGCTGCTGACCCATTGTATGAACTCCTCCAGCCTTTCTCGACAGGTTGGAGGAGTTCATGTGTAAAACGGATTTTCACATAAGCGTTCGATTACCCTGGGTCTTGTCTGGGTGTCCTTATGACCATTACCCCAAAGATATCTTGCTGAGCTGGTTTATGTAAAAAAGGCGCAGGTAACAGAATCTAATGATTATTTGTATTTATTAACGCATGTAAACCAAAAGCATGTTTATGCGTTTA